>NZ_JBAPRN010000306.1:0-21436 GCF_049281135.1 Mycobacterium sp.
ACGTAACCCTCTTGTTGTGGCACGGCGGTCAAGGTCGCAGAACCTTTTGTCAGGTGGACGGGTTTTTCAACGTTCTCGAGATCAATGCTGCTTAGCAATTCCGTCAAGTTTTCAGCAGAACCGGTAACGAGCTCAGTGTTGACAGGGAACTCTGGACTCAGCTGCAATACATCAAAAACTCGGCTGCCTCGCGGCGTCAGCCGCCAAAGCACCCGCTGTCCGACCTTCCGGCGATCGACGAGACCTCGATCGTGCAGTCCCTTCGCGACGCGACTGAGCTGGCCCTCATCTAACGGCTTTTCTCCTTTGCCGAGCCGGCTCGCCAGGATTCGCCCGGAAATATCTGGCGTCCCGGCAACTACCGATAAGAACTCTTTTCGCAGGGCACTCCCCTCAACATAGTCAGCACCCACGTCCGTGCCGATCGCCGCTAGCCCGGCACCAGCGATCTCCAGACCCGCCAGGATGAAGGCTTCGGTCATCGAGGCTGTCGCGTTCGAGTCGTCGCGTTCGCCACCGTTTGCCACCTTGGAGGTGGCGTAAAGGTTTCGTAGGGCTGTTTCGGCGGATAGCAGTGTCGGTTCGTCCTTATAGGACACCGCACGAGTCAAGCGGTGAGCTAGCCCTCGGAACCAGCCTTGGCCAAGCGGGGCGCTCTCCTGCAGCGAGGCGTCCGCTCGCCCCAAGAACTCCTCAAGACTGGCTTTCTGGTCGACGGTCGAACCACTGGCCGCTTCGAGCTCAGCTGCATACTGCTCAAACAGGTTCACAACACACCTACGCCCTCGCTAGGGTTTACCTCACTGAACTTGAGTATGGGGGCGAGTCAAGTATATGTCAAGTTTCCCGCCGAGCATTCAAACTGCCGAGCATGTAGACGCCTGCGACGTGTTTGCTCAGCTATTTCCCTTGCTAGCTCGGCACGACGCCTGCCCGTCCCGCCAGAAGCGCGCAATCTTGAAGTCAGCTCAAGCTTTCGATGCCAAGATCACGACGGCGCGCGACCTTGTCTTAACAAGAGGCAAGATTCCCGCCGCGCTGGCAGAGGCTGTCATCACCGCGCTCCAGAGTGGTATTGACCCAGACAGCGCGAGCCAAGAGGCCTTCGCCCTACTTCTAGGCATAGATCGGGCGTTCGCTGGCTTGCAGCCCTTCGCCAGTGACGATCACGACGCACTTGACCCGTACCGCGACCGGCTATGGCAGGAAAATCGGCTCGATAGCGGTAAGGCTGCTCCGGCCGTGGTGTTGCCCCGGCGGGGCGGGCAACTCCGCGCACCAATGCAACCGGAGCGCTTATTAGATGAATTTGAACACCTGCTATTCGTCTCCGAAGGACGAAAAGTAGACTATGCGGTGGCTCATCCTCAGGACGACATGTCGATCGAGCAGCTCCGCGACAGAGCGGACCTGAAGATCGCTTGCGTGCCGTTTCTTGGTTCATACAGTGAACTTCAAATTTCTTCGGTGCCGTTCGCCAAGGGTGTCGACTGTTATCGCATCCAGCCAGACAATGTCCTCGCGCGATGGGACGCGAGGATTGATCGCGTGCTGAAACAACTTGATTCAAAAGGTGCCGATTTCCTAGTCTTACCAGAACTGGCATTAAGCGACGACCTGCTTAAGCTATGGAAACATAAACTTCAGCAAAGATCGTACAAAGCACCTGTATCTGATAGTCGGGCGAATCCAGGTTGGGTTCTTGCCGGCAGCGGCGGGATAGGGCTATCTAAAAAAGGCGAATTGCCTCCAAACAGGGCGGTTCTACTGTTTAGGGACGGGCGTACGGTGATGGAACAGGACAAGATGAGCCCGTTTGACATGAACGCGAATATGGTTGTCCGATGGCAGTTGGATTCGCACCTGGGAAACAAGGACATTCTAGAAGGCATGTGTGCTGGGACGATACGCCGAATACGAGACTTAAGGGCGGGTCGTGTTGCGATTCTTGTCTGCGAAGATCATGGCAGACCGATTCAAATGGTGTCGCATTTGGCTGAGTATGAGCCTAGTTTGATTTTTGTTCCAATCTTCTCAGAACCGATTAGACGATTTTTCTGGGAACACAACGGCGCTCGCGAACAAGTTATTACGATGGGCGCCAGCGTTGTAGTTGCGAACAGTTGCGCAGTGCCCGTTCCGCCTGACACTGCCAAGATGGCCCGAAAGAACTACGGGACTTGCATGGCAGCTTGGCCGGTAGAGAAATCACCCGGGTACCTGTCTACAGAAACTCGGATCAGTCGTTTTCCCAAAATTCCGGATCCCGAAGTAATTACATACTTCGACATACCGCTGTCCTGATCCCCGTCACGGGTTCCAGCCAAAACTGCCGTCCGGCGTCGTTCGGCTGGGCAACAAGTTTGAAGTTGGGGGCGGGCGCCGAGTCACCAATACGTACAGCCTCGATCTCGACGCCGAAAAAGCGGATGCCGGGTCGGTGTGCTCGTTCAGCCAGTCCAGCGCCGCACGGTGTTCGGGCCGGAAGCCGGTGGTGATCCGATCAGATTTGCTGGTATGACCCAAATCCTGACCCAGACCAGAGTCGCTTTCGCCCACTTTCGCCCACTTTCGCTGAGTCATCAAAACGTGTGTCTACCAGCGGATTCCGGGTCTTGGCGAAAGCCCGCGAAAGTAGCGCACTTGAATGGCGGTCAAGTGGTCGCAGGTTCGAACCTGTCAGCCCGACCATAGAACCTGCAGCTAGTCGACCTTATGACCGTCGACGATCGCTCGGCGTCGGATATCCGGGGCCTGCAACGTACTTTCAGACGCGCTCGGCGGTCATGTCCATCTCGATCCAGCCCTGGCACGGGCCGCTCAAGATGTCGGTGTGCATGACGCCGGCAAGCGTTCCGTTGGCTTGGGGCGTGTAGCGAACATTGGATCGGGCCGGAGCCCACTGGATGGTGGTGTCGTGCATCATGCAGTCCCACTGGAACTCGCTGACTTGCGTCCAGGACGACCCATCCCAGGTGAACTGAACCGGTTGCGGAACCGTCGGATTGCTGGGCGGAGGGCCGCTAACGATTGTGGCGACACACTTTCCGCTCGTGCAGCTCGAGCGGAACCCATAGGTCTCGGTGTGCTGCCCTTCAGGATCACCGGCCGCCATGCTCGTCCCGTCCTTTGGACCAACCATGAACGTGATTGCGTACTCGCCGTTCCAGGACGGAGTGTCGGCGGACGCGATTTGGGGAAGCGACAGGGCAATTGCGAGCGACGCGCCGAACCAACCGACGAGACTGCTCAGACCATCTGCGGCCATCGTTTTCTCCTCTGGGTCCTCGCCATCTACATACTGTCAGCCCGACCAGAGAAATAGCAGATCAGCGACATCGGTCCGAGTAAGGTCGTACGCCGACCCGCCGCGTAAGCTCGCAGCTCATGGGGAAGCTGGCCAACGGCACCGGCGTCAACAGCCTGGCAAACGCTCTGATTAGCGCCTTTGTGGTGCTGACCGCCGCAATTGTCTGCGCCGGCACGGCAGGCGCCGACCCAAACCAGCAGGATCAGTTTCTGGCGCTGCTCGAACAAGAACAGATTCCGCCCGTCGACGACGGTGAGGTGCCTGGTGTCGTCGCCCGGGCCCATCAAATTTGTGACGCAGCCAATGGCGGCACCCCGGTCGACGCCTTGATAAACGACGAGATGAACCGTGGGTATGACGAAAATCCGCGTTTGCACCTATACCCCGACCGGGTTAGAAGAACCGCAATCCGATTCATCACCGCATCAGTGGACGTCTACTGCCCACGCCATAAAGGTGAGCTTCCGCCGTACGAGTAAGTCACTGAGCCTCAGTGGCGTCCGGCGTCAAATCAGGTAGGGCGCGATCAGAGTGGTAGCACCCAACACGACCAACCCGATCACGAATGCGACGATCGTAAAGCCCATCACCTGACGGACATTGAGCTTTGCGATCGCCAGCAGGGGCAGCAACCAGAACGGCTGGATCATGTTCGCGACTCCCTCGCCGACGGCGACCGACATGGAGATCAACCCGAGATAGGCAGGCGAGCGCTGCCCGACCGCCAGCGCCGCGTCGACCGCGATCGGGCCCTGCACGGCCCAGTGCCCGCCACCCGACGGCACGAACAGGCTGATGACCAATGAACCGATGAAGGTCAGGAACGGCAGCGTGTACTGGGTCGCGCCGCTCACGACCGTCTGGGCCAGCAGCGTCTGCAACGGCTTGGCCCCGTGAGCCGGGTGCGACGGCAGATAACCCAGCAAACCGACCAGGCCGCCATACAGCGGATACTGCAGCAGCAGCGGACCAGACACCTTCGCGGCGCCGGTGAATGCCCGGATGAACCGGATCGGCGTGCGGTGCAGCAACGCGCTGGTGATCGTGAACAACATGATCATCGATGAGATGTTCAGCGCGAAACCACTGATGCAGAAGTAGGTAATGCCCGCGACGAACACGAGGACATTCAGAATCCACAGGTTTTCCAGCCACTCAGCAAACGTTTTCTTGCCCTCAGCCCTAACCGCGGGCTGGTCCTCGTCCTCGAACACTGCGGCGTCGGGCGCAAGGCTTTGTGCGGGCTCCATGCGCCAGATCGCGAGCGCGAGCAGCGCCAGCACGACGATCACCGAGAGCCAGCTATAGGGCTCAAAGATCGTCAGTTTCAGTGGCACCGTGATGCCAGTCAATTTGTGGATCACGTTGATTGGGCTGCCGTTGTCCGTGTTCGCCAGCGCAATCGACGACGAGAGTCCCTGCGTCCAGACGATGAAGCCCATGAACGCCGCCGCGATGAGGTAACCGAAATGCGCCCCGGTAAAGCGCTTCGCGACCTGCCGGGCGACCAGCGCACCGGCGACCAGCCCGAGTCCCCAATTCAGCAGGGAGAGGGCAGCGCTCACACCGAAACAGAGGAGGGCTCCCTGGACCTGGTTGCTCGGCTTGCTGGCGATCGAGACGATGGCCCGCTTCAGGATCGGCGCCTCGGCGAGCGTGTAGCCCGTCACGAGGATCAGCACCATCTGGAAGGCGAACGTGAAGATGTTCTGCGATCCCCAGACACCGCCATACCACGCCTTGAGCACGCCGCTGGGCGAGGCGCCGTTCACCAAAACAGCGACCAACGCGGCGACGATCAGGGTGAGGATGACGGCGAACAGATACGGGTCGGGCATCAGGCGTTCGACATAGCGGACACACAGCGCGGTCAGCGATTGCATGACGCCGCGGTTCGGCTTGCGTTCCTGGCCTGATGGCTGTGGCTTTTCGGGCTCGGCCTCTGGCGCCCCGACCGTGGCCGTCGTGTCTCTGCCGGTGGCTTCAGCGTCCTCGCTTGTGGCCTTCGGGTCTTCGCTCGTCGTCATTGACCTACCCTCGCTCGCGGCGCGTGTTGGTGCCAATAGTCGCGGCGGCCACCTCGCCTGGCGGGCTGCCGGCTATGGCTGTTGCTGCGGCGGTAACGGAGTTGGCGGGGCGTGCGTGATCGGTTGACCCATGTGCTGAGGGCAGTAAGCGCTCGCGGCGATCATCGTGAACTGGGCGGCGCCGTCGCCGTTAAATCCAGGATTGCTCGACGACACGCTGTTGATGACGACGGCTTGGGGATTGCCCTGGTCCATCAGTTGGCATGCCTCTTTGCCGACCGCGACGGCCACAGTTGGGTCCTGGTAGGTGATGCCGGCCTTGTTGAGCGCCGCCAAAAAGCTCGCGTCGGGGCCCGAACTACCCGGATCGGCCAGCGCCGGCGTGGCCACCCCGAGCACCGCGGTGAAGCCCGCAAGCATGACAAGGAATCGCATGGCGTCATCCTTGTACAGATTCGCGCCATTTTCTCGTCCAATGTCAACGCGCGGATGACCATTACTTATCCGGCGGATTACGCGTCGTACAGATGGGCCGGACCGGCGACGACGGGCGGATTGGGTGCTGGAACCGCTACTGAGCAGCGGGGTTTTCCAATACGACGGCGACGCCTTGACCCGACCCGATGCATACGCCTATGACGCCGTAGCGCGCGCCGCGCTCATGCAGTTCGGTAGCCAAGGTGAGTACGTAGCGGGTTCCTGTGGCGCCGAACGGATGTCCTATCGCAACGGCGCCGCCGTTCGGTGTCAGCTTGTCGTCGGGAACGACGAAGCCGTCGAGCTGGTTTGGCAGTTCGCGCAAGACGCCGAGGGCCTGGGCGCTGAATGCTTCATGGACTTCCCAAACGTCGATCTGTTCAGGGGTCAGGCCCGCACGGCGGATGGCCATCGGGATGGCCCACGCCGGCGCCAGTCCCATGACGAGTGGATCGATCCCGTAGACGGCGCTGGACACCACCCGGGCCAGTGGCTCAACCCCAAGGTCGGTTGCTCTCTCGCCGGAGGCGACGACGACGGCGCTGGCTCCGTCGGTGAGGGGAGTGGAGTTGGCTGCGGTCATCTGGGTGGTGCCTGGTTGCACGGGCAGTGCGGCGAGCGTTTCGGCGGTGGTGTCGTCGCGGATGAATTCGTCGTGCTCGGCCAACCGCGCGGGGGTCTTCTTCGTCGCGGGGATGGGCACGCTCATGATTTCTTTGGCGAACCGGCCGCGGTCGCGTGCGGCCTTGGCGTGCTGCTGGGACCGTAGCGCGAAAGCGTCGATCTCCTTACGGCTCAACGAGTAACGGTCGGCGACGTTTTGCGCAGTCTCGATCATGCTGATGTAGGCGTTGCGCGCCAGCAGCGCCGGGTTGGGCGGCCCGCCTGCTCCCGACCACATGGTGTCGAGCATGAGTACCGGGCCTCGTGGGCTAAACGGCGCCTCGCCTTTCATCAACGCCCATCCGGACCGCGACATCGATTCGACGCCGCAAGCGATCCCGACGCCAAGATCGCCGGCCTTGATGGAATGGCTGACGCTGACCAAGGCACTGAGCGAGGAGCCGCAGTACCGGTTGAGGGTCGCCCCCGCGACGGAGTCGGGGAATCCCACGGCCAGTGCGGCCCAACGGGCGATATCGCCCATCCCCTCGTGGGCCGGGTTGACGCAGCCGGCGACGATGTCCTCGACCGCGTCCGTAGGCACTCCGACTCGCTCGCATGCGCCTTTCATGGTCATGCCGAGTAGCTCATCGGTGCGGATGCCCGACAATGTGCCGCCGTAGCGGGTGAACGGTGTGCGCACTCCACCTAGCACGTAAGCCTCAGTCATCGTTGACCTTTCCGACTGTCCGGCATCAGGACTGGGTGATGCTCGAGAAGTTCAGGCTCATCCTCGCTCCGGCCGGTGCTTTCTGTTTGGGCACGCAGTGCTGCCAGTCCCGCTGACAACGGCCTTGCATGATGATGAGGTCTCCGCCGGCGGGAGTAAATACCGTGCTGGGTCCGCCGCCGTACGGGCGGACCAGGAACCGGCGTGGTGCACCGAGGCTGAGCACGGGCACAACTGCCGTCGTCGCTTTATTTGCCGGCCGATCCGCGTGCCAACCTGTTCCGTCGTGGTTATCCCGGTACCAGTTCATCCAGATCCGGTCGTACGGCACCCCGAGACGCTCGCCGAGCGTGCCGGCCAGCTCGGCCAGCAACGCAGGTGCCGCGCTCATGTCGACATATTCACCGGTGAGCCGAGGCTCGTCGACCCGGCGGTCGAACATCCAGCGCTGACGCTGTTCCCACATGTCGAGGGTGGCCAGTTCGGTAAGAAGCCGACGGTGCCCGGTGAGGAACCTGGGCACATTGGTGATCCACGAGTGCTCGTCGAGCCGGTGAAGTGTGGAGGATTCGAATGCGTGGGTGTGGACGGCCGGGGTGTCGGCGTCGTCGTCGTCGAACAGCGACGCCTGGTATGCGTTCGTCATCGCTGCCTCCTCACTGCCCATCGCTAACCGCTGTTCCAACCTCGATGGACGGCAAAATAGTCCTGTCCATGGCCAGATTCGCCGCGTCGATTGCCGCCTCTCAACGGCTGGCTGGATCAGTGCTTCCAGGGTGATTCACCGGCATCCCAGCTGCGCTGAACGTCGGGGTAAAGGCTGTCCTGGTCGGTGGCGACGGAGTTCTTGACGTGGCGAGTCCACTCGTCGGTCAACACTTCGGGCCGCCCGTGTTCGATTGCGTCGAGCGTCTGCCGAGCGACCTCTTGCGCCGAGATTTTGGGATCGTCGACGGCGGCAGCCATGTCGGTATCGATGAACCCCGCGTGCACCCCGACGACCAGGGTGCCTTGCTTCCGCAACTCCACCCGCAGCGCGTTGGTCAACGCCCACTCGGCGGACTTAGATGCGCAGTAGGAGGCGTTGAACGCTGACGCGTACCAACTCACCACCGACAGCACGTTGACAAGTCCGCCTCCACCGGCGGCTCCCAGAACCGGCGCAAACGCCCGCGCCATCGCCAGCGTGCCGAAATAGTTCGTCTCCATCTCAGCGCGGGCGGCCGACATGTCCGGAGCGGACAGAAACGGGCTCAGCAGCATGGCACCGGCGTTATTGATCAGCAGCGACACGTCGGCACAGTCACGTGCGGCCATGGCGATGTCGTCGAAATTCGTGATGTCCAATTGCACCGGCACGACGCGTGCGTCGGTGACGTCGACGGTGCCCGGATTGCGCGCAGCTGCGTAGACCTTCGCCGCGCCCCGGTCGAGCAATGCCTGCACGAACGCCGAACCCAACCCGCGGTTAGCTCCGGTAACGAATGCGATGCCGCCCGGTATGTGTCGAGCCATAGGTTCAGTCATGGTTGTGCTCCTTTTCCGTTGCACTCCGCTCAACGCGGGCCGGTACGACAGTCCATCCGATTCGCTGAGACCTGTGTGAGCACGTTCGATACTCTCCGGGTATCAGCGTTGTGGAGGGAGGCCCGGTGGATCTCGATCTGCGCAAGGTCCGCTACTTCGTCGTCCTGGCCGAGGAGCTGAATTACCGTCGGGCCGCCGAGCGACTGCACGTCGCGCAGCCGGTGCTGACGCGCCAGATCCGTTCGCTGGAACGCGATCTCGGTGCTCAGCTGTTCGAGCGAGACCGGGCGGGCACCCGGTTGACCGACGCGGGCCGACAACTTCTGACCGACGCACAGGGGCTGCTGGCCGACGCCCAGGCGACGCGCCGCCGGGTGGGCCGCCTCGGCGGGACGATCAGGACATTCACGATCGGGTTCATGCCCGGGCTGACCGTGACTGAGCCGGCGCGGGCTTTCGCGGCGTCACACCCGGAGGTGACCGTCGACGTCCTACGCACCGACTGGACGGATCAGGTGCGGGTGCTTCGTGACGGGCGGGTCGACATCGGCCACGTCCGCATGCCCATTGACCTCACCGCTTTGTCCAGTTGTCTGTTGTTCACCGAGCCGCAGGTCGCGGTGGTCCCGGTGGCCCATCGGCTCGCCGGCCGCGACCACGTCAGCGTGCACGAGTTGGTTGGTGAGCGCCTGTTACAGCATCCGGATGCAGTCCCGGAATGGGCGGCCCTGAACAGCACGCCGCTTGTCACCGCCCGTCAGGCGCGCAGCGTCGAGGAGAAACTCGAATGGGTCGCTGCGGGTGAGGGTTTCAGCGTCGTGCCACAGTCGGTGGCCACGTACTACCAGCGCGCCGACGTCACATGGATGGTGTTGACCGACGTCGCACCCAGCGAAGTGCGCCTGGCGTGGCCAACCGCGCAGCACGGACGGCTGATCGAGGACTACTTGGCGGCCGCCCGTAGCAGTCTCACGGACTAGGCGTACCGCAGGCGGTGCGAAGGCTGCCGTCGGTAGGTGTGAATTCGAGATGGCCGCGGCGTGACGGTTCGAGATGCCTTCCGGCGATTTGTTGAACAGTGTGGCCGGCCCGGGCTATGAATCAAAGGTGAGCAACCACCACGTGAACCTGACCCCGCAGGAAAACTCGTTGATCGCCGAGGCTCATCCCGACGCAGTGGCACGCATGGACGCGAAGTCGTTGAAAGATCTGCAGAGCCGGCTCAGGCAAGCACGTGAGAAGAACTTCAGCTTGCTGCGCCGCCAGGGTGCGGCGCGAGTGGAGGCCGAAGGCGCCCGGGGGGCAACCCAGCCGGCCAACGAAAAGCGCGCTGAAAAGGTAAACGTTTTCGACGAGGCGCTGGCTCGGGTGAACGAGCGCCTCGAAGCCGTCAGTGACTCCGAGTAGCAGCGGACTCGCAACGGCTTGAACTGCTGAGGCCGGGCTGATTTCAGGTCGCAGCGGGAGAAACGGCCCCCTCGCGGACAGGTTCCGGCGGAACGTTTTCAGGACTCTCGCGATGCCGTCCGTAGACCCAATCGAACATCGGCGTGGCCATGAGTGTGGTGACGACAGCGACCAGAACAAGGATGGTGAAGAGCGTCGGTGTGATGATGCCGGCCTGGAGTCCGATGTTGAGAAGGATGAGTTCGATGAGTCCGCGTGCGTTCATCAACGAGCCCAGTGCGACGGACTCGCGCAATGGGACCCTTCTCAGCCGCGCCGCCAGCGTGCATGCGATTCCTTTGCCCGCAATCGACACGACGAGAATTCCGAGCGTTACTGTCCACAGCTTCGCGCTGTTCAACAAGCCGATCTGCGTATTGAGCCCCGAATAGACGAAGAACAGCGGCAGCAGAAATGTGGTGACGAGCGGCTCGAGATTGGCGCTCAGGCGCCGTGCGAAGGAACCGGAAGGCATGGCGACACCAAGGATGAAAGCGCCGAAGATCGCATAGATGCCGACGGTGTCAGTAAGCCAGGCGCAGGCCATCAGCAGGATCAAAACTGTACTCAGCACCGGTGCGGTGATCGCGTTGTCACGTTCGGACACGGCCCCGAGGCCGCGCAAAAGTCTGCGCCCAATTGTCAAGAGCAGCAATGTATACACGACTCCGCCAATGATTGCGGTAGCCGCGACGGCGACGCTGCCACGGTGTATTGCGAGTACCGCTGCAAGAATGCACCACGACAGCGCATCATCGGTTGCGCCGCACGCCAATGCGAGCGTTCCCAAAGGCGTTCCGGAAAGCCCTCTTTCGTAGATGATTCGAGCCAGCATGGGAAATGCCGTCGTCGCGATTGACGCACCCAGGAACATCATCGCCATCGTGAGCGTGACACTCTTGTCGAAGTAGATTCCGCTCGCGAGTAGAGGCGCAGCGATCACCGCACCCAGCGCCAGCGGCGTGAGGATGCCTGCCGCGGAGACCGCGACCGCGGTGCCGACCCGATGTTTGATGAGGTTGACATCGAAGTTGAGTCCGATCAGGAACATGTAGAGGACCAAGCCGATCTGCGCCGCGGTGAACAGCACGACGTTCGGCGGCCCTGCCGGAAAAAGGTGGTGCTGGACGTCGGGGGCGACCCGACCCAACAACGAGGGACCGAGTAGGACGCCCGCAACCATCTCACCGACGACTTGTGGCTGGCCGAGGCGCTGTGACGCCAGACCCACGAGACGGCACGCAATGAGAATGACGGCCAGTTCCAGGAAGAAATGGACAGCAGTTGCTGCGGGCATGGCTTATGTCCTTGGGGTTCGCCTGAGTCTTCGCTTCTCCGCTTGCCAGAGACCCGGATTAGTGTAGCTTCTTAAATGTTAAGTAACTGTCCTATCCGAACAGCGGGAGGGACTTGTGGAAGTGCACGCGCAGCTGTCGCAACTGAGCCCGGAGGCGCGGGCAGCGCTGGCGCAAAAGATCAAGATTCGTCTGTTGGAGGGCGACACCGCCCAGTCGGATCACGATGTGGCCATCATCGGCGGGGGCGTCGCCGCGCTCACCCTGGCACTTGAGCTTCGCCGCACTAGACCGGAGACGCGAGTCCTCGTTGTCGAGCCGCACGCTCACCCGATACCAGAGATCACCCACACCGTCGGCGAATCAACAGTCGAGATCGCCGCGCAGTACCTGCGGGACCGCCTCGAGTTGGCCGACCACCTGAACACCTCGCAGCTCCGCAAAATGGGGCTGCGAATGTTCTTTTCGCACGATGGAAATGCCGATATCGCTCAGCGGATGGAACTTGGCAGCTCCTCATTCACTCCACAGGTGACCTACCAAATTGACCGAGCCAGGCTGGAGAACGAGCTTAATCGACGCTGTCTGTCGGAAGGTGTCGAAATCACTTCTGGCCGAGTCACATCTGTCGAACTCGGCATCGGCGACCAACCCCACACCGTTCTTGTTCAGCACGGCGAAACCACCAGTTCCACCTCGGCCCGTTGGGTGGTAGACGCTTCTGGCCGAAACCGGGCGCTGCCACGCCAGTTGAACCTCAAACGAAGCAACGAACATCACTGCAACGCGGTCTGGCTGCGGGTTGCGACCGAAATCGACATCGGCCAATGGAGCGACGACCCGGGTTGGCAGGCACGCCTCGTCGAAGGCGACCGGGCGATGTCCACCAATCACCTGATGGGCGAGGGCTACTGGGTGTGGTTGATCCGACTCGCATCCGGAGCCACCAGCGTCGGCATTGTCGCCGATCCCGCCTTCCATCCGTTCAGCGATTTCAACACACTCGTTAAAGCCCGGGCGTGGCTTGCCGAACACGAACCGCAATGCGCTGCCGTCCTGGCACAGCGCGAACACCTGGTCAAAGACTTCCGGGTGATGAAGAAGTACAGCCACGGCGCCACGAAAGTCTATGACGCACAGAGCCGATGGTGCCTCACCGGCGACGCAGGAGTCTTCCTCGACCCGTTGTACTCATCGGGGCTGGACCTCGTCGCGATCGGCAACGGCCTCATCGCCGACCTGATCACCCGCGAACTCGACGGCGAGAATGTCGCCGCACGGTCGGGCATAAACGACTCGCTGTTCCGGTCGCTCACCGAGATGTGGCTCAACATCTACTGCAACCAGTACAAACTGATGGGCTCGCCGGCTGTTATGACGGCGAAGGTGATCTGGGACATCGCGTTCTATTGGGGCTTCATAGGCCTGATGTACAGCAACGACCGTTTCGTGAGTGTCGCCGACGACCCCGGGGTGGTTCCGCATCTGGAAGGCCTTATCGAACTGAGCAACCGGTTGCAGCGGTTCTTCCGAGAGTGGGCCTCGGTGGACAACGCCCGCCCCTCGTCGCAATTCGTCGATCTGTACTCGCGACACAACTTCATGGTGACGCTGCACACCGCGATGATGGGGAAAGCGTCTGACTTCGCGGCACAATTCGATGCAAACGTGCGGATGCTCCGTCAGCTGGCGGGCCAGCTGATCGAAACGATACTCACCGATAAGTGTCGCGAATTTTCCGACGACGACGTCATGCGGCAGGTACAGGCGTGGCAACGAGACTCCTTTCTCCGAGAACTCCGATCCACCTACCGTCAGGAGCAAGACCGCGACCCGCTCAGCGAGGAGTGGATTGTGCGAACCGCTCCTGAACTCGAATTCAGTTGAGCAGGAAACACATCCACTCTGACCGGCGGTCCGGGCATTGATGAATCACTGGTGGTTAGGTCGATAAGTTGAACACCCTCGCCGAACAAGGCACCAACAAGCCACTCGCGATCGTCGGGATCGGCTGCCACTTTCCCGGCGGCGCAGTCACCCCGGACCGCTACTGGGATCTACTGCGTAGTGAAACCGACGCCACCTGCGTCGTTCCCGAAACACGCTGGAATGCGGCAAAATACTATGATCCGAACCCGAACAAGGTCGGCAAGATGGCGACCCGACGAGGCGGGTTCCTCAGCGAGATCGATCAATTCGATCCTCAGTTCTTCGGCATCTCACCTCGCGAGGCCAACTTGATCGATCCCCAGCAGCGCCTCTTGTTGCGGACCACATGGGAAGCACTGGAAGATGGGGGGATATCCGCCGACAGTGTCGCCGGCACTGACGTCGGGGTTTTTGTGGGCGGCTTCACCCTCGACTATCAGCTTCTCCAAAACCAAGGCCGTACAAGCCGTTACCGGTTCAAAGCCCATTCCGCTACCGGGATGATGATGACGATGCTGGCGAACCGGATCTCGTTCGCCTTTGACTTCCGCGGACCCAGCATGACCGTCGATACTGCATGCTCGAGCTCGCTGGTCGCGGTGCACCTTGCCGCGCAGAGCATCTGGAACGGCGAATGCGACCTGGCGCTCGCTGGTGGCGTCAACATCATGATCGGACCCAACACGGCGATCGCGGAATCCAAGAGTGGCTTTCTCGCACCCGACGGGCGGTGCAAGGCCTTCGACCAGTCCGCTGACGGCTACGCACGTGGCGAAGGTGGTGCTGTCGTCGTGATCAAACCCCTGGCTCAGGCGCTGCGCGACGGTGATGCCATCTACGCGCAGATCCTCGGCTCAGCGGTATCCCAGGACGGACACACCGACGGCATCACCGTGCCAAGCGCTGAGGCCCAAGAAGCAGCCATCACCACGGCGTTACGGCGGGCCGGGGTGCAACCGAACGAAGTCGGTTACGTGGAAGCGCACGGCACGGGTACCCCGGTCGGCGACCCAGTCGAGGTCCGGGCTCTCGCCAACGCACTCGCCTCTGAACGTGCGCCGACCAACCCGCTCGTCATCGGGTCGGTCAAAACGAACATCGGCCATCTCGAGGCCGGCGCGGGCGTCGCCGGACTGATCAAAGCTGCGTTGGTACTCAAACATGGCTACATTCCGGCGAACCTGCATCTGCACAACCCAAGCGATCAGATTCCGCTGGGGGAGTTGAGTATCGATATTCCCCAGTCCGGTCGCCCGTTCCCTGACTGCACGCGGCGGGTGGCGGGCGTCAACTCTTTCGGCTTCGGCGGCACCAACGCCCACGTGGTGCTCGCGGAGCCCCCCGCCCCGCTCGGCGCCAACGGCGCGAACCATTCTCAGCTACTGCCCATTGCGGTCTTGCCGATCTCGGCGCGCACCGAGGAAGCGCTCGTCGCCACGGCCGTTCAGCTGGCCGAGCATGTGGATGCCCACTCTGACCTCAGACTGCTCGATCTTGGCTACACGCTCAGTCGGCGCCGAACTCATTTGAACTATCGCCGAACCCTCGTCGCGGCCAGCATCACCGATGCGCGAGAACAGCTCAAGGCCCTCGCTGACGGCGTGCAGATCTCTGCGACCCGCACCAGCCCGACCACACCCAAGCTGGCATTTGTCTGTACCGGCATGGGCCCACAGTGGTGGAAGATGTGCCGCGACCTGCTCGATGTGTATCCCGTGTTCACCGACAGCATTCTGCGCAGCGATCGCGAGTTGTTCCGCTACACGAACTGGTCGCTGGTCGAGGAACTCCGGGCCAACGAAACCCGTTCGAGGATGGCCGAAACAGAGGTCGCGCAGCCCGCCAACTTCGCTATTCAGGTCGCGCTGGCCGAGCAGTTGAAGCATTACGGGATCACCCCGGACGCGGTGATCGGCCACAGCGCCGGCGAAGTAGCCGCCCATTATCTCGCCGGAGTCCTCACGTTCGAGCAAGCGATTCATGTCGTTTACCACCGAAGCCGCCTGCAGCAACGCACCAGTGGACTGGGCCGCATGCTCGCGGTTGGCCTCAGCGCCGAATCGTTCATGGAGAAGATCGACACCAAAACGCGCGATGTAATCGGAGAGCGAGCATCGATAGCCGCGATCAACGGCCCGTCGACCGTGACCGTCGCCGGCGACAGCGACGTCCTCGACGATATCGCCGGTCAACTCAACGACCTGCAGATCTTCAACAGGTTCCTCGACGGAAACGTCCCGTATCACACCCATTACATGGACGCCATCAAAGGCGACCTGGTCAGCGCGTTCGAGGAACTGGAGATCGGCGCGGCGACAATCCCGCTGTATTCCACCGTCACGGGCGAACGTTTGGACGGAATTGGCGACGGCACCGCGTATTGGTGGCAGAACACTCGCGCCACAGTCCTTTTCGAGCCTGCGATCCATCGCATGCTGGATGACGGATATGCTCACTTTGTCGAGCTGGGCCCGCATCCCGTCCTCGCCGCATCACTTTTCGACATAGCCGCGTCTCATGAAACCGAAGCCGTCGTCTTGGCGACCCAGCGGCGTAACGAGGACGACGGTCGTACGCTGATGAATTGCGTTGGCGCGCTGCATTGCCACGGCCATTCGATCTCCTGGGATGCGCTCTACCCTCGGCAAGCCGCGCGACTTCTCAAACTTCCTTTGTACCCGTGGCAATCCAAGCGCTACTGGAACGAGACTCAGGAAGCTGCAGAGGACCTCCATTACAACCCTGTGCATCCATTGCTGGGGCAGCCGGTGAGTGGGGTTCATCCGACCTGGGAAGCCGAGTTGAGTGCCGCCTCCGTGCCCTTCCTGGCAGATCATGAGGTGCGGGGGAGCACTCTGGTACCCGGCGCGGTATACATCGAAATGGCCTTGGCGGCAGCTAAAGCCACCTATGGGTCGATTGATTACAGCGTCGACAACCTGGTACTTCTGCGCGCAGTCATCCTGGACGAAACCTGCGATCCCATCCTGCGGACCACCCTCAACCGCGACACGGGAACCCTGGAGTTCGCCGCGTTCACGGCCACGACAGGAGGTGACGTCAAATGGACGATAACGGCGACTGCAGAACTCAACACCTTGGCGCCGTTTCCTGACCGAGTCAAGACGCCTCGTCAAGCAAAGCCCATCACCACCATTGATCGCGACGAGTTCTATACCAGAGCACAAGCCGTCGGCTTCACCTACGGTGCAGCCTTCCAGACCATCGCCGGCATCACGTCAGGAGACGGTTGGGCTACCGCCGATATCGTGATCCCCAAGCAGATTGCCGACGATATCGATCAATACCGATTCCACCCGGCCCTCATCGACGGTGCCTTCCAAACTCTGATCGGGACAACCCTTCTCGGACGCCAGGCAGACGACGGCGCCTATCTTCCCACTCGAATCCGGCGCAGCGCCATCTACCGTGTGCCTGAACGACACATGACCGCGCAGATCTCGGTGGTGTCGGCCACCAAGGACGAGATCGAAAGCGACATAACACTCTTCGGCGACGACGGGAGCTCACTGGCCGTATTCACCGGTTTCACGCTGCAATCGCTGAGTGCTTCATCGAGTATGTCGCCCGAACGGGTGGACAAAGGGCTCTACGAGATTCAGTGGATCGCGCATACCAAGATCCAGACCGATCGGGTTGAGAAAGCAGCGTTGTCAGACAACCTGTCCTGGTTGATCTTCCTCGACGGCGATGGCATCGGGACAACAGTGGCCGACCGATTGCGCCGCAGCGGCCACCGCGTACGGGTAGTCCTGCACCAACCCGTCACCGCGCTGACGAAGATTGACGGTGGGTACGCGCTGAACCCCCAACGGCCCAAGCAACTCAACCAGTTGATTCAAACTCACCTCGAAAACGAAGGTGATCTCGCCGGCATCATCAACTGCTGGCCGCTGGACATGTGCGCCGGATCCGACGGCCGTCACGGCGCGGCGTCAGGTGACATGAACGATCATCTCGGCGCTTTCACAATCCTGCATCTCGCCCAAGCCTTCGCAGAACACGACACCGTGGCGCCGAGGCTTTACGTGATCACGGCCAACGCGCAACCCGTATGCGGCACTGAAAGACTCGCCACCGAACAGGCCACGGTTTGGGGGCTCGGGCGCGTCGTCGGCCACCAAGAGTTCGTCAACCGATGGGGCGGATTAATCGACATCGACGACGCCGACGACCACACGGAGACCGCATCACGCATCTGCGAGCACATTCTCTCTGAGGATCCCGAGGATCAGATCGCCATCCGGGGCCGCACGATGTACATCCCGCGTCTCCGCGCGAGCACGAGCCTGACGCAGGCCTTCCCAACCAAACTCACTCCCAACGCGACCTACGTCGTTACCGGCGGAACAGGGGCCCTCGGCCGCATCGTGGCTACCTACCTGGCCGAACGCGGAGCACGTCATATTGCACTGCTGTCGCGGCGGGAGGTCCCGCCGCGAGAGCAATGGTCTCAGCTGCCTGACGACCACCTTCATCAGGCGACCGTTGACATGATCCGCAAGATTGAGCGGCTCGGTGCCCGAGTAACCACGGCCAGTGTCGACATCACCGATACCGACCAGGTCAGAGCCTGGCTGACGAGTCATGCTCGAGACGGCGGCCGGTCGGTGCGCGGAATCATCCACGCCGCGGGATCTGTCGACGACCGGCTTCTGGTGAACATGACCGAAGGCGACTTCACCGCAGTCATGGCGCCGAAGATCGAGGGCGCCCGTGTCTTGCACAACGTCTTTCACGGAGTCGATCTGGAATTCTTCGTGATGTTCGGGTCGGCAGGATCAGTCATCGCGTCTCCCGGGCAAGGGAACTACGCCGCCGCCAACGCGTTCCTCGATACGTTCGCGCATTACCGACAAGCCCAGGGTCTGCCCGCTCTAACAATCGGTTGGGGCCCATGGTCGGTGGGGATGGTCGAAGAACTGAAGCTGGAAAAAATTTACGCGCAGCGGGGGATCGAGCTCATCACGCCCGCGGCCGGCACCCGAATCCTTGATCGTCTCATCAACCAAAAGATTCCCAACGTCATCGCGATCGGTGCCGACTGGGCGCGGGCCCGGCACGCCGGTTTCGGCGGTCAGCTGCCACCCATGTTCGCCGAGTTGGGCACAGCCGAGACTTCTGCCGACGCAGGCGATCCGGACTCGTCGATACTGGATTTCCTCTCGGCACGTCCTCCCTCAGAACGGCTCGACATCGTCGCCGGCCATGTCCAACAGATCGCGGCGGCTGTGTTCGAGCTCGGGGTCGCCGATATCGGACTCGACGACGCCCTCGATGACATCGGTCTGGACTCCTTGATGGCCATGGAATTCAGGCTCAGGATCAAAGCGATGTTCGCGATAGATCTGCCGCTGCTCGAGCTACTCCGGGGCGTAAGTGTCACTTCGCTGGCCATCAGAATCCTCACCGACCTTCACCTGACCGACGCCGGCCCTGCGGCGGTCACCGAGGAAACGGCGGAGATCGACACCACTGACGAGGACGTCGACCGCTTGATTGAACAACTGTCCGAGGCGGAGCTACGGGAAGTGTTGACTGAACTCGAGAAACACGGCGGAGCGCACTCGTGAGTTCCGCCGTGCAGGTTCGGAGTTTGTCGAAATCCTACGGACAACTACACGCTGTGCGGGAGCTGAACCTCGATGTCGGATACGGCGAAGTCTTTGCGATCCTCGGGCCCAACGGTGCAGGCAAATCGACGACGATCGAGATTCTCGAAGGTCACCGAAAGCGTGATTCAGGACATGTGAACGTGTTAGGCGAAGACCCTGGAGTCGCGGGCAGGCAATGGCGCGCCAAGATCGGCATCGTGCTCCAAGAAGTCAGCGACGCCGGAATGCTGACAGTCGCCGAAACCGTGCGAATGTTCGCCAAATGCTATGCGGCGGTGCGCGCCCCCGAGGAGGTACTCGCACTCGTCGGACTCGGTTCGGTATCCGAGTCGAAAGTGCGGACGCTGTCAGGGGGCCAGCGTCGTCGCCTCGACGTCGCTCTCGGCATCATCAATCTGCCGACACTGCTGTTTCTCGACGAACCGACGACTGGGTTTGATCCCGAAGCGAGACTACGCTTTTGGGACCTCATCCGACTGCTGGCCCGTGGCGGCACGACGATCCTGCTGACCACCCACTATCTCGAGGAAGCGGCAGCGCTGGCCGACCGTGTCGCGGTCATCGCCGACGGACGGGTGGTGGCGGTCGACTCGCCACCGAATCTGATCCGGTATGTCAGCTCGGCCGCGACCGTCCGGTGGAGAGCAGACGGCGAAATCCACACAGTGGAAACCGATCACCCGACTGAGCTGATCAGGGAACGGTCGATGGCCTGTACGGAGTTGACTGACCTGACGGTCTCTCGCCCCACCCTCGAGGACGCCTACCTCCGATTGATCGGGATGAAGTGACGGGAACCGACCACCTGGCCAGCGCCGCGCCGCGTGAACGCCGGCTGGCGGAGTCACGGCCACCACTTCCGTCCTCGCTGCGTATCGGCTTGTCGCGAGTTCTACCCGAGCTCAAGATGTTCTACCGCCGACCGGAGCAAATGGTGCTGACATTTTCGCTACCGGCGGTCATCTGCATCCTGCTAGGTTCGATCTTCTCCACCAAACTGCCCCACACCGAAACCAGCACCGGCGCCGTGATCGCAGCCAGCATGCTCGCGTACGGGATTCTCTCGACGTCGTTCATCAACCTGGGCATCAGCATTGCCGCCGACCGCGACACCGGCGCATTACGGCGTCTGCGTGGGACACCAACCACCGCGCTGTCGTATTTCATCGGCAAGATTTGCCTTGTCGCCATCGTCAGTCTTGCCGAGGCCGTCATTCTTTTGACGGTGGGCATACTGTTTTTCGATCTGCATTTGCCTACAACAGTTTTCGGCTGGCTCACGCTGACTTGGGTGTTCCTTCTGGGGATCGTCAGCTGCTCGCTGCTTGGGATCTTCATCAGCAATCTGGCCAGCAACGCGGTCGCCGCCGCTGTCGTCACCAACGGACCGGCGGTCGGCTTACAGTTCGTGTCGGGCACCTACGTGCCGCTCATCGTGCTGCCGGCGTGGATGTTGGTCGTCGGCTCCATCTTTCCAGTCAAGTGGATGGCGCAAGGCTTCCGCTCGGTGCTGCTGCCGTCCAAGATGGCCGCGTTCGAACCAGCCGGCAATTGGGAGCACTGGCACATATTTTTTGTGCTGAGCGCATGGACTATCGGCGGATTGGTCGCCTGCCTTACGGTTTTCCGTTGGTCGGAGAAGGGCTGACCAGGGGCGGGTTCTTCTTCTCACTTGTCGGCGCGATGGCCTTCGCCATCATCCGCCAAGTAGGTGACGCTGTACCACTGACGATTGCTGTCTTCGTCCCCCGTAGCAGTTGCCCGTTCCACACGGACATCGGTGAGATGCGGATTCTGCAGACGGATAAAGTCTTCGAGCTCTGCGTCTCGTGCGGCTCCGGTGAGAGTTCTCTCCGCGGGCGCCTTTCCCTCGTACCTCGACCAACTCACACCTCACATCCTGCCTTGAAGCTCTACTCAGCCGCATCGGACTGCGCTTACGCGCTCGCGGGATCACTCTGTTCACCTAGTTAGGGAGCCCATGAATGACCCAGGGCTCAGCTTTGACTCCCATAGGAGTTGCACGTCAACGCCATCGGCTCGCTACTCGCGTGACGTCGACGGTCATAATCGACCCGTGACAACACCGTTCGCGGTAGCGGACTACCCATGAACGCGACCCTGCTGGCGAGCGGCATCGCAGTCGTCGAACTCGGCGGGATCATTGCACTTGGCGTGGTGCTCACCGTGTCACGACATCAGCTGAAGGAAACTCGTTCCGAACTGGAGCGCGCTCGCCAACCCAGGATTGCCCGGCGGCGACGGCGCCCCGGGCTCGCACCGTTCGCGCTCAGGACGGCATGGCGGACAGCCGACTCGCTGATCACCAAAGGCATTGGCGCCACAGTCCGTAACTCGATCGAAGATCTGGCTGGCTGGGCGCAGGTCGAACGTCCCGACCTCGCACGCCTGACGGCGGATGGCGACGTCGTGATCGCCTTCTCCGACATCGAGGA
>NZ_JBAPRN010000307.1:0-1967 GCF_049281135.1 Mycobacterium sp.
GGAACGAGCCGAGGAAGCGAAGATCGTGTCCAAGCTTGGCAGCAGAACGGCGGATCCGGGCGATTTGATCGCGCTGTTGAGTCTCCTGATCCGGCAGGTGCTCGCTGCCGAACGGCGTTTGGGCCCAGTGGCTTTCCGGGACATGTTGGGATTGCACTTCTCAGCAACACGGCCGGTCGAGGACGAGTTGACCGCGCATCCGCTGGCGCAATACCTCATTGAGGTCTTCGCGCACGCTCAAGCTGCCGGACATGTACGTCGAGATGCCCAACCGGGCGAACTCGGGGTCATCTTCCTGACCGGCCTGTTCGCCTTGCTGGCCACCGGATTAGGACCGTCGCGGGCGCGGGCAGCGTTACTCGACAGGTATGTCACGACGATCGTTCAGGGAATGGAGGCACCATGAGTAATTCAGGTATCGAGGGCTACCGCGATTTCCTGGTACGGCGTGACGGAGACGCCGACCTGTTGCACCGCCGCTTGGGCAGCCGCGAGAAGTTCTTCTCGACGCTGGAGACCGACCCAATCCACTCGAGCTATCCGATCGATCGGGATACGTTCCTGCGCAACCTTCGACGCCGCCGTCCCGAACCGGACGTCGATCCGAAGATGCTGTTCTTGTTGGCCACCGCCAAGCTGAACCAGGCGGAGCGATTCGGGGTGGACCTGGGCGATACCTATGGCCGGATCGGCGGCGAGGACCAGGCGCCCGAACGGATTTATCTCGCCCTCGAAGAGCACTACCACACCCGCCTGCTGGCCTATGTGCTTGACATGTTCAGCCTGCCCTTCCAGGTCGTTGTGCCGCCTTTGGTGATGCGCCAGTTCGTGAAAATGGAAGTATTCCTGCCCGAGCGATTCGGGTTCCCCTTCGTCGGCGCCGCAGAAATGGCCGGGTGCATCATGTTCGACGAGCTACGCCGTATCGGCGTCGAGTTGTTCGCCGACGAGCCCGATGTGGCAGCACGGATCCATCTGCTTTACACCGAGATACTCACCGACGAGATCGGCCATGTCGGCTATTGCGCCGTGCGTTGCAGCAGCCCGGAGCGCACGCTGATGCGCTGGCTGTACCCGTACTTCGGCCGGCTGTTTGCGCGCCAGACCGCCGAAATCAACCTGCTGACCGATCGCGACAAGTTGCGCGCCCGCCTCAGCGGGCCCTTCGACGTCGACGAACTGACCATCGGTATGTCGAACGAAACCTTTCTGGCTGCGCACCCCTGACCTAGGTATTCATCACCCGTTCGCCGATCGCCTGGTCGCGGCGCAGGGCAGCAAAGATATTGGCGGGCGACGATGTTCGGCCGGACGTCGCTCTGCTATTGGCTAACCGGCCGCACTTACCTGAGTCATCATGCCGGGCATGTCGTTACGCACGCGCGCCGCATCTGCCTGGCGCGTCTCTGGCACGGGCTTCATTAACGGGTCGTCCGATGATGTCCGTTCGGCGTCCAGGCTTACAGCCAGACGGGTGCGCAGTTCAGTGACGTGCTCGCCGCGCCGTTGATGGTGATGATCACGTTGGTCGGTAACAACCCAGCGAACAAGGGCGTTACGTCGATAGCAGGTTCGCCAACGTGATGAGTTGGGCGACCGTCGTGATCACGAGCGTGTGCGCGCTGGCCTTGATCGCCGCTCCTTGTCGGGGACGGCAGCGGACACACCGACAGTTCGCAGTGACCTGAATCGGGCTAGTGGTCCGTCGGCGATTGAATCGAGGACCAATGGCCCTGCTACCGCCAACACAACTAGACGAGCCTTCAAGGCAGGCGAAATTGGGAGGTCGAATATGCCTACGACTCTGTTCGACAGCAAAGTCATCGAGGACGCGGTCACGGCAGCGTGCCGCGCCCCGTCATTGCACAACAGCCAACCGTGGCAATGGGTTTACAGCGAAGGCCAACTCCGGCTGTTCCTCGATTCAAGTCGGGTCCTGGATACCGACCAATCGGCGCGAGAAGCAC
>NZ_JBAPRN010000308.1:0-10149 GCF_049281135.1 Mycobacterium sp.
GGGCGGCACCACTGTTGTCCGGCGATCCGGGATCGTTGGAAGGGCGGTCTTCCAACCCGTCGACCCAGTTCCCCATTTCATCGAGCCAGGGCGGCTTTTCGGCCGCAGACTTCGGCGCGTACTTCCCGCTCTGCCCGAGGGCCTTGCCGCGGGCGATCAGTTCGTCGTCGGCCATCATGCGGCCCTCCCTCGCAGGGCGAGCAGCACGGAAGCCGGGACGATGCCTGGGGTGCCTCGCTCGTCCAGGTGGGCGACGGCGGCGAGCCAGGCGTCCAGCTGGTGATCCGTCGCCGGCGGCTCGTCGTGGCGCCACGGGTCCGACCGCCCCGAGTCCAGGATCGGCAGCCGCCACGATGCCGCGCGCCTGCGCTTCATGTCTGCCAGCTGTCGTGTGCCGCTGCTAATCTCAGCGATATCGGCTTTGGGTAGTCGTGTGGTGGCCGGGTTCCGTTGAGGGGCCCGGCCTTCGCTATCGGTCATGACCGGCCTTCGGCCGCTTGATCGCGCCGCGGAACGCCGCCGCGATGAGGTCTCGCTGCTTCTCGCTCAGCGGGGGAGCCGCGTCGACGTTGCGACTCACTGCGGCCTGGCTTTTCGGGTCGAGGGTCATGTCACACCCCCGGCCAGGAAAGCGTCCAGGTCTTCGGGTGAGATGCGCCAGACGCGGCCGAACTTGGTCGCGCGCAGTCGGCCGCTGCGGATGTAGTCGCGGATGGTCGGCTGCGTGAGATTGGCCTTGGCGGCCGCCCCTGGAACGTCGTACCAGGGTCTGTCGTCGAGCAAATGTGCCTGCATGGAGAAGGCCCCTTCGCGGTTATGTAAACCGCAGATAGGGGCCTGTCTGCTCTAGCTGTGCTCCGTGGCCAGGGGCCTAGTTGCTCTCAAAGGAGCGGAGCCGGTGTTCGGTTGTGTGTGTAGGTTAGCGTCTGCTACCGGGGTTTGGTGTGACCAACATACCGGCGTGTTGCGTCAATCTTGGTGTGCCGCAGCCTTGCTGGAACTGTGTACGCGGTACGCGCCGTGGACGGTCCTGCCGCCGTGCGCTAGTCCATAATCGGCTTCGTCAATTCGTCAACGAGCGACTTGCGGCGCAGTCCGAGGGCTGTAACTTTACCGACGGTGTTGGCTTTCTCCGCGTTCTCCCAGTAGTCCTTCAGGGCGTCGCGTTCCTTGGTCATTCCAAGTAGGTCAAACCTGGCCTGCACCCTTACCAGCTTGAGCTGGATATCTGCTGTGGCGCGGATGACGTCTTCACTCGTGACGGGAGTAGGGTCCAGGTTTTTGAAAGCCCAGTACCACCCTTCGGTGACGACGGCCGCGGCGTCGGTCAGAGCGTCCAGCCGGTCCTTGCGTTTCTGGCGGGTGTTTTCAGCCTCGATCTGGTCCGCCAGTTGGTCCGCATCGGACTTGATTTGCTTTTGGACAGCGAACCACGCAACTGCCGCTGCGGCGATGGCGATCACAACGCCGATGGCCGTTGCGCCCTGGGAGTACCACCAATCGTCCCAACTGTGGTGTGGCGCGAGCTGGTCCACCACGGTCTGCGGGAGGTTAGCCTTCACGTCGAGCGGCGGGACGTTGATCCTCACCGGTGGCACCGGTGGCACCGGTGGCACTGGCGTTGTCATCAGACCGACAAGTCGCGGCGCAGTTTCGCTACGTGCCCGGTGGCTTTCACGTTGTACTGAGCGACCTCAATCTTGCCCTTCTCGTCGACCACAAAGCTGGACCGGATTACGCCCTGGACCGCCTTTCCATACATCTTCTTTTCGCCGTAGGCGCCGTAGGCCGTCAGCACCTTGCGCTCGGGGTCAGACAGCAGCGGAAACGTCAGGCCTTCGGCATCACGGAACTTGGCCAGCTTCTCTGGCTTGTCTGGGGAGATGCCGACGACATCGAGGCCGGCGCCGTTGAGTTCGCTCAGGCTGTCGCGGAAGTCGCAGGCCTGCTTGGTGCAGCCGGGCGTCGACGCCGCCGGGTAGAAGTACACGATCACGCGGCGGCCCTTGTATTCGGCGAGGGAGACTTTCTTGCCGTCGGCGTCGGCGAGGGTGAAGGCGGGCGCTTTGTCGCCCGGCGCAAGGCGGGTGTTCTCGGTCAACGTAGTAGTCCTTTCCTAATGCTTTTCAACGCGGCCAATTTGCCGGTGCTTGACTGGCCCACCACTTAAGGTTCGGAAAGCGATTCATCACATCGGGGAAGTCCGCCTTGTATTTCGAGAGCGCACTCCCGGTACGGCACGAGGCAATCTCCGGTCCCTCCTCGCGGATCACCCGTTCTACGGCGACGCGGTCGTCGGGATCGATATCGGGCTCGCCGATGCTCTCCTGGAGAAGCGCGTAGTGCGCATAGATAGCTCGCCGCGCAGCACCGCGAGGTTTGCCTCCGAAGTCGCTGACAACCTCGTTGGGATAGCGCTCGAGCACATCCCTTAACTCCATCCCACCGGCGTATAGCCGAGCGGCTTCGGCGCGGGTCTTCGGGTTTGGCCAAACCGCCCGTCGCCGTTCAACAACAGAACTCATCGCGTCACCCTCACTCTGCGAATTCGTACGTACGTGGTACCCGCCGGTACGCGCCCTGAACGGTCTTGCCGTACATCTTCTTTTCGCCATAGGCGCCGTAAGCCGTCAGGACCTTGCGCTCGGGGTCAGACAGCAGCGGAAACGTCAGGCCTTCGGCATCACGGAACTTGGCCAGCTTCTCTGGCTTGTCGGGGGAGATGCCGACGACATCGAGGCCGGCTCCGTTGAGCTCGCCCAGGTTGTCGCGGAAGTCGCAGGCCTGCTTGGTGCATCCGGGTGTCGACGCCGCGGGGTAAAAGTAGATGATCACGCGATGGCCCTTGTAGTCGGCGAGCGAGACCTTCTTGCCGTCGGCGTCAGGAAGGGTGAAGGCGGGCGCTTTGTCGCCCGGCGCAAGGCGTTCGGTGTCGGTCAAGGAGCTGCCTTTCTGTTCACCGGCAAGTGGAATGCGTGCCGGCTGATCTAGGGTAGGTCGGCAGGCACCAACCTAGACCGAGCCTGGTCAGGGTTCGCCGACGACAGGGAGGACGAGAGTGGCGGAGCGGGATCCCGACACCATCAAGCAAGACATCGACAAGGCCCGCGACCAGCTCGCATCGACCGTCGACTCGCTGGCTGTGCGCGCCAATCCCCGCCGACTCGCCGATGAAGCCAAAGCCCGGGCGATCGGCTTCGTCAAGAAGCCCGCGGTAGTGATCTCGCTGGCCGGGATCGCAGCGCTTGCCGCCGCTTTGGCTGTGCGCCGAATCCGCAACAAGTAATAGCTCATGAAGGATCGCTTCGAGCAGCCTTGTGTTCGCTCTTCGACCTCAAAAATGGCCTAATCAGTCGTCTGGCGCGCCCTATTCTTGGGAGGCCTTGGAAACTCGGGGGACCGGAAACAGCGGAGGTCGGATGACGGTAGCGACCACGTGTCGCACATGTGGCAGCACGCGGCGCCAGGGCGCAAGGTTTTGCGATTCTGCAGCTCCCTGACTGCACGGCAACCGGCCTCGCAGGTTGACCATCGGCTAGCGATGGACTTGAACCAAAACGGCGCCGCACCCGTGTCACCACCGGAAGGCTGGTTATGGACGTTCCGGAAACCAACCGGACACTGGTCGCTGCTGCGTTCGCGCGGCTGTCTGCGGAGGATCGGGCAATGGTTCAACGCGCGTATTATCACCGCTGGACAACCGCACAAATCGGCGCCGACCTGGGCATCGCCGAGAGCGCCGTGAAATCGCGGCTGCATCACGCGCTGCGAGCGCTGCAGCAAACCCTGCAGGAGATGGGAGTGGCACCATGACCGCCTTGTCGGGGCAGGGAGGACCCGTCCCTGGATCGCGCGCACAAGACGGCGACAAGTACGCACACTGGGACGCGGCCTACGTGCTGGGGTCTCTGTCCGAGACGGACAGGCGTGAATTCGAGGCGCACCTGGAAGAGTGCCAGTCTTGTCGGGATGCGGTAAACGAGCTTGCCGGCATGCCCGCCCTGCTGTCGCTGCTCGACCTCGACGACATTGCCGACGAAGATGACCCGATAGCAGTTCGGCCGCCATTGCCGCAGCCGGATCTGATCGGTCGGCAGTGGGAAATGTCCGTCGTTGCAGGCTTGCTGAAGCGTGCAATCGATGGCCACGGCGCGGTGGTCGGCGTCGTGGGCTCGCCTGGCATAGGCAAGAGCCGTCTCGTGCGCGAAGTTTCGGCTATGGCAGATGCCCGTGATGTTGACGTGTTCAGCGTTTTCTGCGAATCGCACACCAGCCAGATTCCCTTCCACACCGTGACGCGCCTGTTGCGCGCAGTCACCGGCGTCGAGAGTCTTGACCCACATGCCGCGCGGGCGCAGATCCGGGCTCAGGCACCCGACGCCGCGCCTGAGGACTTGCTGCTCTACGACGACCTGCTGGGCATCGCCGATCCCGATGTGGAGCTGCCGAAGATCGATCCGGATGCTCGTCGGCGGAGGTTGACCACGTTGGTAAATGCGGTCTCGCTGGCCCGCCGGGCCACGGCAGTCTTTGTCGTCGAGGACGCCCACTGGATCGACGAGGTCAGTGAGTCGCTGTTGGCCGATTTCTTTACGGTCATGCTGCAGACGCCCTCCCTGGTGCTGATGACTTACCGGCCCGAATATGAGGGCGCGTTGACCCGAGTCGCAGGTGCCCAAACTGTTGCCCTTGCGCCGCTGAGTGATTCGGAAACCGGGGGACTGGTCTCGGGGCTGCTCGGCCCTGATCTCTCGGATGGCGCGCTGAGCCAGAAGATCACGCGGCGGGCCGCGGGCAATCCGTTCTTCGCCGAGGAAATCGTGCGCGAACTGGCCGAGCGCGGCGTGCTCCGCGGTGAGCCGGGTGCATACCAGTCGGCCTCGGAAGTTGGCGACGTGAGCGTGCCGGTCACGCTGCAGGCGGCCATCGCTGCTCGCATCGATCGGCTCGACCCCATGGCAAAGCGCACGCTGAGCGCAGCGGCAGTGCTTGGTGCGCGGTTTAACGTGGACATGCTGGCCGCGGTGGGCGTTGAAGCGGTCGTGGATGATCTGCTGGCCGCGCAGCTCATCGATCAGCTCCGCTTCGCCGGGCAACCGGCATACGTGTTCCACCATCCGTCGATCCGCACGGTGGCCTACGAATTGCAGCTCGAATCGGATCGCGCCGAGCTGCACCGGCGCGCCGCGTCCGCCATCGAATCACGTGACCCGGCGGCAGGTGATGAAAACGCCGCCTTGATTGCCGAGCATCTGGAGGCGGCCGGCGATGGGCGCGCCGCTTACAGCTGGCAAGTGCGGGCCGCAACCTGGGCGACCAACCGCGACATCGTCGCGGCATGGCGCAGTTGGGAGCGCGCCCGGACGATCGCCGATGCCCTACCCGCCGATGACCTCGACCGGGCCTCCATGCGCATTGCTCCTCGCACCATGTTGTGCGGGATCGCGTGGCGAGTTAATGAGCATGCGACAGGCGCCCGTTTTGAGGAATTGCGGGAGTTGTGCGCTGCTGCCGGGGACAAGGCTTCACTGGCCATCGCCATGGCGGGGCGGGTGATGGATCACTTGCATCAGGCCCGGTTGCACGAGGCGTCGCAGCTGGCATCGGAAGCGATGGCCCTTGTCGAGTCGCTCGAGGATCCGAACTTGACGGTCGGCCTGTCCCTCGCGTCGATCTACGCCCGAGCTAAGTCCGCCGAGTGGCCTGACGCGCTGCGGTGGTCACAGATGGTGATCGACCTGGCCGACGGCGATCCCTCAAAAGGCAACTTCATCATCGGCTCCCCGTTAGCGCTCGCCTTTACGACGCGGGCAACGGCCAGTTATTGCCTGGGACTTTCGGGATGGCGCGACGACCTGCGGCACGGTCTCGCCATGGCCCGCAGCACCGACCCGATGTCCTACGCCACCGTTGTCACCTACGCCTACTCCGCGGCGATACCGCCGGGCATGCTGAGACCCGACGATCGCGTGATGGGCGAGATCGAGGATGCCCTGCGAATTGCCGAACAATCCGGTGATGATGTCGCCGTCGCCATCTCCCGCATGACGCTGGGCATTGCGCTGGTGCACCGCCAGACCATCGCGGAGCGTGACCGGGGACGGCAAGTCCTGGCGGAGGTCAGTGAAGTGTTTGTGCGTCGGGGGTTCTTCCTGGCTGAGCTACCTATCGTCGAGGTCTGCCTGGCTCGTGAGCAGGCCCAACGAGGAGATCGCGATGGCGCTATACCGCTCCTGCGCGTGACCGCCGAGGGTCAGTTCCGCGATGGACGCCTGCTGGGGTGGAGCATTCCTGCGACAGGTGTTCTGGTGGAGACATTGCTCGATCGGGGGGCCGAGGGTGACTTGGTGGAAGCCGAGGCCGCGATCGAGCGGTTGGCGGAGGCCACCATCGAGCGGTTGGCGGAGGCCGACGGCGGTTTCGCGGTGCGCGAGATTTGGCTGCTTCGGTTGCGGGCTCGCCTGGCGCAGGCTCGCGGCGAGGCCGCTGCATACGCAGACTTCCGGGATCGCTACCGCGACATGGCGAAAGCGCTTGGCTTCGAAGGGCATATCGATTGGGCCCACGCACTGCCGTGACGACCGTGAACCTCGACTGCGCCCGGTCGCCCGGAGCGCGCTGAGCCTTCAGGCAGCTTGAGTAACGGTGACGCTTCGGAAGTGCTCGATGCCGTCTTCGTCAGTCAAATCGTTGACGACTTCTGCCAATTTGGTTCTCACATCACCCGGCGAAGAGTATTTCGTGGTCGCTAGCTGACCATCGTCGAACTCGACTGTGATGAGGTAATGGCACATGGTCAACCTCCTGACGGTGCTCCGATGGCTCAACGCTATCGCGAAACGGTCACATCCGCCCTCTGAACAGCTGCGAACCTGCTGTAAGTTTCGTCGGCGCCAATTAGACATCCGTCGAAGCGCGGATTATCGCGCCGCCCTGGCGGCTTCGCGCCGAGCCTTTTCTTTCGCGTGGGTCGAGCAGCAATGCACCATTTCGAGATGGTATCGATCGCAGCAATATTGCGAACAATAGACTGACGCGGCCGGATGCCACTCCGGATTAGACAGGTCACGCCATCGGTCGTTCGGATCGAATCTGTGGCCGCAATGTACGCAGGTCTTCTTCTTGACCTTGGTGTTGGTAGCCATGCAGGTCAGGGTACTCGTCGTGGCCCCAAATCGGTGCTGATTTCAGATCGACGGCGCGCGGTCGACGTCTCGCAAAACACGTGGGGCGCAACACAAAGCAACATCGTTTACGCCGGCGAATTAATTATTTTCTGAAACTAACTCAGCCGTCTTCGATACTCGCCATCACAGAAATCGGTCTCCCAGCGAAATCGCCTGTAGCGCATTACGTTCCACGCCTTGCACCACAACCACCTTCGAAGGTCGTTCGCCTTAGGAACACGGCCGTACCTATTCTCGCTTGACAGTCGCTTTGTGCGGCCGGCCTGCAAGTAGCCCACCCTGGCGTCACGTCGTCGACTAGCAAACTGATCAGTCCATGGGCCGGGCAGGCGGCCCGGACCCGACGCGACGGCGCGCCGCAGGAATGAACCCGGAAGCTATGGCGTTCGGCTAGCGGTGGCGCACGTGAAGAAATGCCTTAATATCAGCCCGTCGGGCATTCCTAGTCGGGGGGCACGGTGGTTTTGAGGCTACTCAGGCGGGCATGGGTTCCGCTGGTCGTGCTCGTGGCACTGATCGTCGGCGGCGTCGCGGTGATGCGACTCAACGGCGTGTTCCCCGGACCCGGCTTGCCCAAGCCGGATCCCCGGGATGCGACCCCGCCGTATGCGGCCAAGACCGCGGTCTACGAAATCCTGGGTCCGCCCGGGACGACCGGGGTCGTCAACTGGATGGATGCGGAATCACTGCCGCAGAAGGCCAACTTCACGACCTTGCCGTGGTCGAAGACGATCGTCGCCGAGATGCCCGGCATCTTCGCCTACGTCATCGCCCAAGGTGACGGACCGTCCATCGGCTGCCGGATCACCGTCGATGGCAAATTAGTCGATCAACAACAGGCCAACACCCGGGACGCGCAGGTTTCCTGCTTGGACAAATCCGCGTGACCGACGAAACGAGCGGCACCAGCGATACAGAAGAAATCCCGGTCGCGCCGCACTACGAACTTGAGCGCAGACCGCGTCTGGCCCGCACCATCCGCGTACTGGCACTGCCGATCATCGTGATCTGGGTGTTGCTCGCGGTCGGCGTCAACGTCTTCGTCCCGCAGTTGGAGAAGGTCGCCGAGGAGATCTCGGTGCCGCTGTCGCCGTCCGACGCGCCGTCGGTGACGGGGATGAAGCATATCGGGGAGAAATTCAAGGAGTACGACTCCGACAACCTCGTGCTGGTGACCCTGGTCGGTGACAAACCGCTCGGCGCGGACGCGCACAAGTTTTACGACGAGCTGGTCACAAAGATCCAGGCCGACCACGAACACGTCGAGCACGCACTGAACTTCTGGGGACAGCGGTTCACGTCCTCGGGTGTGGAGAGCTACGACCACAAGGCCGCCTACGTTCAGGTCAACCTCAAAGGTGATCAGGGTGGGGCGGTCGGCGACGAATCCGTTGCGGCGGTGCGCAAGATCGTCGCGGACGCGAAGCCGCCGGCGGGAGTGCAGGCCTACGTCGCCGGCCAGGGAGCCCTGACCGCCGACGTGATCGTTGTCGGTGACAAGAGCCTGGCCAAGATCACGATCATCACGGTCATCGTCATCGCGATCATGCTGATGTTCGTTTACCGGTCCATCGGCACCGTGTTGCTGACCATGGTGATCCTCTTCGTGGGACTCGCGGCCGGCCGCGGCGTGGTTTCGCTGCTGGGCGAAATCGGCATCATGGGGTTGTCGACCTTCGCCGTGAACCTGCTGACCTCACTCGCGATCGCGGCGGGTACCGATTACGCGATTTTCATGGTCGGCCGCTACCAGGAGGGCCGTGAACGGGGCTTGGACCGTGAAGCCGCCTACTACGACACCTTCGCCGGTGTCAGCAAGGTGGTCCTGGGCTCGGGCCTGACGATCGTCGGGGCGCTGGCCTGCCTGAAATTCACCCGGCTGCCGTATTTCAGTTCGTTGGCGTTCCCATGCGCGGTAGGTCTGCTGGTGGTGGTGGCCGCCGGGGTGACCCTGACGCCGGCCCTGATCGCATTCGCAAGTCACTTCGGCCTTTTCGACCCGAAGCGCGAGTTCAACTACACCCGGTGGCGCCGTCTGGCGACGGCCATCGTGCGGTGGCCTGCGCCGATTCTCGCGACCGCCGTCCTCCTGGCGATCGTCGGCGCCCTGGGTTTGGCTGGCTTCACCCCGCGCTACAACGACCTCTACTATCTGCCGCACAGCGCCGCCTCGGTGCAGGCCTACGACGCGGCCGATCGACACTTCACCCAGGCCCGCCTGAACCCGGACCTGCTGATGATCGAATCAGACCACGATCTTCGTAATCCCCGAGACATGCTGGTGCTGGACAAGGTTGCCGGCGCCATCTTCCGGGTGCCCGGTATCGAACGGGTGCAGAGCATCACCCGACCGCTGGGCCCACCGATCGAAGACGGATCCATTCCGTTCCAGCTGAGTGTGCAAAGCGCGCCGATTCGCAGCAACCTGAATTACCTCAAGGACCGAATCGGCGACATCAAGAAGATCACCGGCTACCTCGACGACCTGATCGCCCTGCTGGTGCGCCAGTACGCGGTGACCCAGAAGCTCGCGAATGCCGCGGACGACAGCGCGAAAACCACGGCAGAGACCGCGGCCATCACGGACGAAATCCGCGATAATTTCGCGAATTTCGACGATTTCTACCGGCCGATCCGCAGTTACTTCTACTGGGACAAGCACTGCTTCGACATTCCGATCTGCTGGTCCACCAGATCGTTGTTCGACTCGTTGGACGGGTTCGATCAGCTGGCCGAAAAATTCCACGCCCTCACCGGCGACCTCAACGACACGGCTAAAGCCACCCATGAACTGCTGGCGATCATTCCGCAGAACATTGCTGTCTCGAAGGCGATCCGGGATACCACGCTGACCATCTACAGCTCGTTCGACAGCCTGATCGATCAGTTCGATCGGCTGACCGACACCAACGCCGTGATGGGCAAGTCCTTCAACGACGCTCGGGTGGAGAGCCTGTTCTAC
>NZ_JBAPRN010000309.1:0-5895 GCF_049281135.1 Mycobacterium sp.
CTCGAATCGGGTGAGAGCCAGGCGGTTCCCCCGTACGGCGACCACCGCAGAGCTATGCCGCACGCCGCCGATCGCACGAATCTGTCTTATCTGGCGTGTCCAATCGCCAGGCGAAAGGACTCTGGGGGAGAAGCCGACTATCTTCCGGCGGTATTCGACGGCGATCTCGGACGCGAATTGCCCCTCGACCTCATCCCAGGCTTCGCGGTCGAAAGCATCCCACAGGCGGCCGATCGCTCGTACGCAGGCGTTGTCCGACTCGGCAGTTGCCGTTCGGGCTGACGCCGGGGGAGAAGGGATTTCGCGCCCACCGAAAAGGCGCTGCGCCCGTGGGTGTTCTTCCTCGAATCGCGTGTGCAGGGCGTCGAGTTCAGCCATTGCGGCGTCCATGTCTTCGAGGTCGAACCAGATCTGCAACGCGATCCGACCCTCTTCGTCAACCCCATAAACCTGGAGGAGTTCGTCTTGCGGCGCCCCAGGGCTCACATCGGGAGTGCCCAACGTCACTCGAGCGAGAGCCAGGCGCTCGCCTCGCACGGCGATGACGATGTGGTTGATCCGCAAGGTCCCCGCCTCGAGGTCCTGCCGGGTCTGGCGCATCACGCCGTCCGAAGGTACGTCGCTCTGTGTAAAGCCGATGACCTTCCGCCGACTTTCGATAACGCTGCCGGGTGCGAACAGCCGGTCGAATTCGTCCCAGGCCTCGCGATTAATCGCGGCCATCACGCGCTCGCTCACGTGTACGGCCGCGGTGCGAGTCTCGACGACGGGTGTTTCGGGGGGAGTCGGGGCATTTGCCTCGACACGTTCGTCAAGGATGGAGCGCGCCTTATCGGCCAGCGCCGCAGCACCTTTCCGCTCGTACAGGTTGGCCGCACGTTCGGCGGCCGACCGCGCGCCAGCGGAGTCTCCGGCGGCACCTAACACCTTCGACAATGCAAGACAGGCATCGCCGTGATCGACCAACCCGTCGGTGCGCTCGGCCAGAGTGATGGCGGCCTGCGCAACGCGTCGAGCTTCCTCGTGTTCGCCGCTACGCGACAGCAATTGCGCCCGAAGTGTGCGCCAGGCGATCGAAGCCTTCAGCGCGTGGCCTGCGAGCCGCTCACTCTCCGTGCACAATTCGTCGGCCTCGGTATCCCGATTCAGTGCCAGACACGCGCGACCGAGAAGGGCAGCGGTCTCGGCGGTATCGGCGTCCAGACCCATCCGACGAAATCCGTTGCAGGCCTGACGAAGGTGCGGCTCGGCCGCGGCCGGGTCGCTCAAAACGAGCTCCACGATGCCGGCGAACTGCTCGACCTCCAGAAGGGCGTGGCGCAGACCGAGTTCGGTGACCGTGCGCCGGGCCGAGTCGATCATCCGGCGGGCTGCCGCATCGCGGCCGCGGAAGGCCTCCAACACGGCCTGGCACCGCGTCGACGTCGCTTCGACCGCCGGCGAGTCGGTCGTGATCCGCAGCAGCCGCACCACGTCAAGGCACCGCCCACCCGCGCGTGGAACCGGGTTGGGGCCCCACAGCGCCGCGAGTGGGGCGCCGGCCAACACCGCGTTGACCCGGCGGTGGTCACGCGCGCGCCGCGCCGCCGTGAGAGCGTCGTCCAAGGCGATTTCGCAGTCGCCAATTCGGCCGAGCCGGGCGAGGCAAGTCGCACGGACGGTATGCGCCTTGGCTTCCCCTGCGGCATCGTCGATTTCGGCCAGTTTCTGCGCGGCAGCGTCTAACGCGGCTTCCACGTCGTCGAGTCGCTCGGGATGCACCAATACCGACAGCTGTCCGTCGAAGCATGTCGCCCATGCCGATAGCCGCGCGGAATCGACTGTCGCTTGTTGCAATTGGGAGACTGCGCCTGCTGCCGAAGCCACGTCACCGGCGGCAAGAAGAGCCTCGCAGCATGCGACCAGTAGATCGGCGACCTGGTCGTCACGGTCGGGCAGCTCGTCATCGATCTCGTCCAGCGCGTGCACCGCGTGGCTGTAAAGATCGGCCGCGCCTTCGTAGGCGAGCCGGGCCATGGCTTGGTCTGCCGCGCGTCGGCAATACTCAACGGCCTTGGCCGCGTTGCCCGCCCATGCACATTCGAAATAGTGGTGAGCCAGTTCGGCGAGCAGCTCGTCGTCGGCGCCCGGCTCGCCCTCCAGCGTCGTGGCAATCCGCTGGTGCAGCCGCATGCGTCGCATGGAAGGCAGTTCGGCCAGCAGTGACTGCCGGACGAGCGCATGGTTGAACCGGTACCGACCGCCCGGCTCTTCGATGACGATGCCGGCTTTGGACGCCTCGTCGAACGCGTCGACCAGGTCGTCCCCAACGACGCGCTCGACCAGGTCCAGGGAAAACCGGCTGCCGACGACAGCGGCTGCCGCAAGGGCCTTGTTGGTCTCGACCGGAAGCCGAGTAAGTCTGCGGCTCACAGCTTCTCGCACTCCCTGGGGGAGCGTGCTCGGGTCCCACACGCCGCCGCTCTCGTCGACGTGGCGCAGAGCCTCGATGAGGAAGAACGGGTTGCCGCCAGTGACGGAGGCCAATGCGTGGCCGAGCTCTTCGTCGTCGTAGCCGGCTTTGGCGACGTACGCGCTGACGTCGTCCTCATCGAGGCCGCTGAGACTGATGCGACTAGCGGTGCCATCGCGGTGCAGATCGGCCAACATCGCCGCCAGGGGATGGGAACGGTCGAGATCCGTGCTGCGGTAGGTGCCGACGATCTCCACCCGCGCGCGGTCGCCGAAACGCAGCAGGTGCCGCAACAGCAGCAGTGTCGGCTTGGCCGCCCAGTGCAGGTCGTCGAGTACCAGGACAACGGGCGCTTCCGCGGACGCCATTTCCAAGAGTGCAACGACGGCGTCGAAAAGTGCGTAACGCTCGGTGTCCGGGTCGGCGCGCGTCGGCGCGGCCAGATCGGGCACTTCGTCGACGAGCCCGGGAACAAGCGGAAGCAAGGCTTCGACACCGCGCAGTCCGCGCAACCGACTGGAGCCGACGCACGGCACCAGCGACCGTAGGGCTTCCGCGAAGGGCTGATAGGGCGCACCGAGGTCCTCGTCGCAACGGCCGTACAGCACGACCGCGCCTTGCTCATAGGCCTGCCGGGACCACTCGCCGGCCAGGCGCGTCTTGCCGACACCCGGTTCGCCGGCGATCAGGGCGGCGCATGCACCACCGCCTAGCGAGGTATGCCACGTAGACAGCAGCCGCTCGAGCTCGCTCCCGCGGCCTACGAACGGCCCGCTACCGATCAGAACCGGGGGGAGGACCGGCCGCTCCATCGGCAGCTCACTTTTCAGCGGCTGGGCACTCTCCTCAGCGGTCTCCAGTCGGAGCTCGAAGACATGCTCCGGACGGGCGAGGTTGCGCAGTTCACGCAAACCCAGGTCGGCCAGGACAACGTCGTCGGGCAGCGAATCGACGACGAGTTCGGCCGTCGCGCCGGAGCACAAGATTTGACCGCCCGCAGCCAGCGACCTCAGGCGGGCGGCCCGGTTGACCGCCCGACCGAAGTAGTCGCCGTCGCGGAGCTCGACTTCGCCGGTGTGCAGTGCGATCCGGATGCGCATCGGCTCTCGAAGGCCCCACTGCTCGCGGGTGATTGCGTCTTGTAGCTCCATAGCGGCCGCGGCGGCAGCCGACGGTCGCTCGAACACCGAGAACGTGGCGTCGCCCTCGCCGCGGGTCTTGATCAGCCGCCCTCCCCGCGACGTGACCACCTGTTCTGCGAGTTCGTCGTGTCGGGCAAGCGCCACTGCCATGGCTGCGGCGTCTGCCTCCCAGGCGGCGGTCGATCCCTCAATGTCGGTGAGTAGAAAGGTCACTGCGCGCATCACCGACGGAAGATTTTGTGCTACAACAACATCCAGTGAGGCATCTTGTGCGACGATGGCAGTCTCGAGCCGTCGAAGCTCCGGCCCGGGATCGATTCCCAACTCGTCGGCCAGCATTGTCCGCGCCCGTTGATACGCGCCGAGAGCGTCACCTTGCCGACCGGCGCGGTAGAGGGCGAGCATGAGCTGCCCCCATCGCCGTTCGCGCAGTGGCGCCTCGGCCACCGCCGACTCGAGCTCGCCGATGATCTCCGCGGCGCGGGCCGTCGCGAGCAGTGCGTCGGCCCGATCCTCCACCAGCGCGGCGTGGCCCTCGATCCATCGTGTCTTTTCCGATGTTCCCCGCCTACCGTCGGGCAGTTCGGGGATACCTCGCCAGAGGGCAAGCGCTTCCTCGAAGCGAGCCACCGCCTGGCTGATGTCGCCGGTCGCCGCGGCATCGCGTCCGAGTCGGGCTGCTGATTTATGGCGCGACGCATCAACGTCGCTCTCAGCGAGGACCCAACCCGTCCCCTGCGTCAGAACGAAGCCGTCGCCCAGGGCGCGACGTAGCGCGGAGATGTGGGTTTGCAGAGCTTTGGCGGCGGTGCGTGGCGGATCCTCACCCCAGAGCAATTCAACGAGGGTGTCTGCCGACACGACCGAGCCGTGGTGCAGCCCGAGCATCGTGAGGACCGCACGAGGTTTGGCGCCCGGGATCGCAACGGGTGCGCCGCCTTGTCGGACCCGGAGAGGTCCCAAAACCCCCAGTTCCACGGCTTGAAGCGTAGTCACGTTCCCGATCGTGCGGGTGGGTATTCAACACGGGGTCAAGATCGAGTAAAGGCCGTCGGGCCGACTGGCTTTACCGACGAAAAGCTCCAACTTCAGCAGACCTGACCCCGAGCAGGCGCTCCGCCCCGACAGCGACTACCTTCACCTAGTAGCAAGCTTGTAGGGCCAGATCAGCCGAGACCGCAAAGGGGTTCCCGTGGCCGCAACCGACGACTCCGCCACTCTTCAGTACCCGGGTGGTGAGTTGGACCTGGAAATCGTCCACGCCACCGAAGGGGCCGACGGCATCGCGCTCGGCCCACTGTTGTCGAAGACCGGATATACGACGTTCGACAACGGCTTCGTCAACACGGCGTCCACCAAAAGCGCCATCACCTATATCGACGGCGACGCCGGCATCCTGCGCTACCGCGGCTATCCGATCGAGCAGCTGGCCGAGAAGTCGACCTTCATCGAGGTCAGCTACCTGCTGATCAACGGAGAGCTGCCGACCAAGGAACAGCTGGCCGAGTTCACCAACCAGATTCAGCGACACACCATGCTGCATGAGGACCTGAAGCGGTTCTTCGACGGTTTCCCTCGCAACGCCCACCCGATGCCAGTGCTGTCCAGCGTCGTCAATGCACTGAGTGCCTACTACCCGGATTCGCTGGACCCGGTGGACAAAGAAGAGGTCGACCTGTCCACGATCCGGCTGCTGGCCAAGCTGCCGACCATCGCCGCCTACGCCTACAAGAAGTCGGTGGGTCAGCCGTTCCTCTACCCCGACAACAAGCTGACCTTGGTGGAGAACTTCCTGCGGATGACGTTCGGCCTGCCCGCTGAGCCCTACGAGCCGGACCCGGAGATCGTTCGGGCGCTGGACTTGCTGTTCATCCTGCACGCTGACCACGAACAGAACTGTTCGACGTCGACGGTGCGACTGGTCGGCTCGTCGCAGGCCAACCTGTTCACCTCGATCTCCGGTGGCATCAACGCACTGTGGGGTCCGCTGCACGGCGGCGCCAACCAGGCGGTGCTGGAGATGCTCGAGCAGATCCGCGGCAGCGGCGACGATGTCAGCACCTTCGTCCGCAAGGTGAAGGACAAAGAAGAAGGCGTCAAGCTGATGGGCTTCGGCCACCGGGTCTACAAGAACTACGACCCGCGCGCGCGCATCGTCAAGGAGCAGGCCGACAAGATCCTGGCCAAGCTCGGCGGCGACGACGACCTGTTGGACATCGCCAAGCAACTCGAAGAGGCCGCGCTCACCGACGACTACTTCATCGAGCGCAAGCTGTACCCGAACGTCGACTTCTACACCGG
>NZ_JBAPRN010000310.1:0-3765 GCF_049281135.1 Mycobacterium sp.
GTACGACTCCTGAGTCAGCGCCCGGTTGATCCGCGCGACCAACTGGCAGAACTTGTCGTAACTACCACCGGCGAAAAGCCTTTGCACACGGGCAAATTGCGGCGTGCCGGGGTAGGCCCAGTACGGCTCCAAGGAGCTCAACTGGTTGAGCAGCTCCTGGCAGGAGGCGATGCACTTTTCCTTCAGGACGCCTGCGGTGTCCGGGCGCGTCAGCCGATCGGCGGCCTCCTCCAATCGGCACCAGGAGTCGCTACGGACCTGCCAAAGACTGTTGTAAGCGCGCAAGTGTTCTGTCATAACGACCCTTTCAGCGGTACGTGCTGTCAAGGCTCGCAGACCCAGCCCGCCCGCTGGTGACCAGCAAACAAACAATGAGCGTCCGTCGCGTAATGCTGACACTCGCGAGCGCTGCCCGGTGGAGCTGACGTCCGGTTATGGTTTTCGACGTGGGAGCTTTCCCGCCCGGAAGCGATTGCGTTTCTTCAACAGCGCACAACGCAACTGCAGAGGAGTTGACGACGGTGGAGGTGTGGGAACTGCTCGCCCGCGAACACATTCGTGACACTCTCGCCCGGTATAACTGGGCCGGCGATGCCGCGCGGCTGAACGACTTGGCCGACACTTTCTGCGTCGATGGCGTCCTGGAGATCCGCGGGTCCGAGCCGCTACGAGGACGATCCGAGATCGTGGCGTTCCTCGGCGGTGCGACCGGCAATATCGCCGTCAGCGCCGGGGTCAAACCGATCGTTCGGCACAACGTCGCCAACGTGCTCTTCAATGAGGTAACGCGCGACGAGGCTCAGGTGTCCTGTTACTTCACTGTCGTCACCCACATCGGCCTCGACCACTTCGGTCGCTACCGCGACATCCTGATTCCCGACGGCGACACCTGGCGAATCAAACATCGGAAAGTGTCTACGGATTGGGCGGCTCCGGATTCGGCCATGGCGCGTGACGTTCCAGGTTAACTCGGCGTTTCTTCACCAGCACATGATGCTGCCGTCATCCCGATCGTCCGGCACAACGTCGCCGACCTGTTCTTCGACGACGTCACGCGCGACCACATGCAGGTGTCGTCTCGTCAGCGGGACACCCTCACACCCGACGGGGGCAGTTGGCGAATCAGACATCGGAAGGTCTCCATCGGCTTGGTGGCTCCGGACTCGTCGGTGGCGCGGCCGTCACACCGAGTTGACGGTGCCCGAAGTCGCGGCGCAGGCTCGCCCCGAGCTCGTGCAGCAGAGCATCGAGGCGGGGCGAGCCAGACCAGTCATGCTGGAAGGTGCTCACAGCCGGTCCATTTCGCGGGCCATGCGCGCCCCCTCCAGGTAACCGGTGTCCTTCGGATAATGCCGGCGCGGTGGCGGCGGGCGCAGCGAGCCCGCAGCAACACGAATCGCGTCGATCAACCGGTGGGGGTCGGACGCCCTGCGTACCAACAGGGCTACCCGGGTGCTGAACAGCACCTCCTGCTCGGTGATCAGAACGGGCTCAGGAGTCGTCCCGTCCTTTACTGACGTCGGTTCAACTTCATGGACGGCTTCGCGAGCTAACGCGGATGCCGTTGTTGATTGCGACATTTCGCCTCCTTGACTACTTGCGTGCCCCTTGGCGGACAAGCTCGGATAAACATCGAGTGTTCTCCGACGACAAGTCGGCGGCCAGAAAGCACGCACCACACCTGTGGTGGTGCCTACACCCCGGGCGTTTGCACCCGCCCGGCCTATCCGGGTGCGATAGTTGATCGAATTGCGATCTTCCACAACGGCTTCGAAGCGATCGACCACTCACCGCGCGGCCATCAGGGTCTAGGTCGCGAAATTAAGTAGCCGAGTACTGTAGCGGCCCGCCGCAAATGCGCGAATAGTTGGACAATCAAGATCGACACCTTCATGCGCCGATATCGATTGATTACCGTAGAGATCGAGAAAGGACGACATCACGGTGAGTGATCCAATTTCGGTCGTCATCGCCGAAGACAGCCTGTTGGTGCGAGACAGCGTCCACCGGGCGCTATCCACCGACGCGGATGTGAACGTCGTTGGCATCGCTGAGGATTATGACTCCGCCGTAGAACTCATCGAAAAGCATCATCCGACGCTGCTGTTCACCGATGTGCGGATGCCACCGACCTCGACGGACGAGGGCATTCGCTTGGCCCGGTGGATGCGGACCGCGCATCCGGACATCGGGGTGATCGTCTTGTCGCAATACGCGGATCCCCACTACGTCAAGGGCTTGCTGGACGGCGGGACCGCGGCCCGCGGCTATCTGCTGAAGGAACGCGTTTCACACTTCGACCAGCTCAGCGAGGCGGTGCACCAGGTCGCCGCCGGCGGGACGGTGCTGGATCCCCTCGTTGTCGAGGCGCTGCTGGCTCAGCCGAGCTCTGCCGAGACGCTCAGCCGGTTGACACCCAGAGAACGCGAGGTGCTCGCCGAACTGGCGACCGGGCTCAGCAACCGCACGGTGGCCCAACGGCTTGTGCTGACTCAGCGGGCGGTGGAAAAGCACATCAATTCCATCTTTGCCAAGCTCGCCTTGACCGTCGACGACTCCGTCGACCGCCGGGTCAAGGCTGTGCTGATGTTCCTCAACAACGACGGCTCCGCGTGAAAGGAGTGGTGTGTACACCATCGTGCGGCACACACGCGTGCCGCATCATCCGAAGGTGGTGGACGAGAAGGTGCGGGTCTGGGTGGTCGACGACCAGGCCAGTTTCCGGCGCGCGACGGCCGCCGCCGTGGCGGCCACCGAAGATTTCACCATGGCCGGCAATTGCGAAACCGGGGAATCTGCAATCGAACTCATTCCGGACGGCAGTGCCGGGATCGTGCTGATGGACATCCACATGCCGGGAATGGGTGGTATCGAAGCCACCCGCCGACTCCGCGCCGCACATCCAGCACTGATCGTCCTGTTGACGTCGACGTATGACGTCGAGGACCTTCCCCCGGAAGTCGCGGATTGCGGCGCCGCGGCCTACTTACCCAAAGAAAATCTGACTCCCGAGCTGCTGACGCGATTATGGCAAGCAAGCCAGTAAACCCCGCAACGACAGTCGAATCGGTGCCCTATTGGCGGGTGCCGACGGTCCTCTTGGAGGCGGCGGTCCGGTCGTCGTCGCTGCTGGGCCACGACCTCGTCAACCGGTTCACTGTGGAACGCTTTCAGCTGTTTCTCGCTGGTTACTTCGCGATGTACTTCGGTGCCGGAGTGGTGCTGTCCCTGTGGCAATACGTGGCTTTTCTGCGATCCGCCTGGTTTCTGGCCATAGCCGCGATATGCACCGCGCAATGCCTCGCGTTGGCGGTCGCGCTGGCCTTGGCGCGCCGCGGGAGATATCCGCAATCCATCACCGTGGCCTGTATCAGCAACTGGGTCGCCGTTCTGCTCATCACGTCCGTCGCACCGAACCTGCTACCGGCGATGGTGCTCGCTGCCCTGGTACCGGTCGTATTCGCCCAGCCCTACATCCGCTGGCAGCGAGGGCTGGTTTTCGCCGTGATCACTGCCGGCTGCGTACTGGCTCTGGCTTCGGTGGCTCGTTTTGAGCATTTCGCGCACTTCGCCACGCCGCCGCCGCGTTGGATCGAGCACGCATTCATCATCATCGCGTTGCCGGTGAATGCCTTTCACATCCTGGTGATCGCGTGGAACAACGCCGGCGCGCTGGCCGTGTCGGAGCAGATGCTTGCCGAGCGCGCCGCTGAAGTGGAGGCCTCGCGCGGCCGGCTTGTCACGGCCGCCGACGAGGAACGGCGC
>NZ_JBAPRN010000311.1:0-2595 GCF_049281135.1 Mycobacterium sp.
GTGTTCGCCAGATCGGATCGGGTGTACTCACGCCCGTCCGGCCCGAGATACGTGCCGGTGGCCGGGTTGTACTGGGCGGCGGCCACCGGCGGTGGCGGAGCCGTTGGAGCCGGCCCTGCTTGCGGTCGCGACCCGGGCGGCATTTGCGGGATGTCCTGGCCGGTGTAGGTGGCGTTGGGATCGCCTTTCCAATTCCAGCCGTCGTTGAGCGGCACATACTGTTCGTCGCTTTCGCACATCTTCACCGTCGGTGCGCGTTTGCCAGGTCTGGTTTCGCACGGGATGTTGCGGGCGCCGCGCACGGCGGTGATGGGCGAGTCCTGCGGGACCCTGCAGTACAGGTCGCCGGCGGGCCGTTCCGGATAGTCCTCGAACGTGGCCACCCGCTGCTGCTGGGCCGGCAAGAACCCAGTGGTACATGGCGGCGGCACGTTGAGGTTGAGGTTGAAGCTGAGGTATTGGCCTCGATAAGCCTGCTTGGTGTTCAGGTTCCCCAAGATGCCGGCCTGTTCGGCTTGGATGGATTCGGGGAAGATCACCAGCAGCGATTCGATGTCGTTTTGGTAGGTGAGCGCGACCTGGCTGACGCTGTTCAGGTTGGCCATCAGAATCGGCAGGGTGGGTTGCAGCCGCTCGAGAAGTTGGCGTGTCTCTGCCAACCCAGGGCCGCCCTTGTCGATGAGGGTGGCGACGGCCTCGTTGTGGGTCTGCAATTCGCTGGTCACCGTGGCCAAATTCGATGCCCACGCCGCTATCGCATTAGACGTCTGGATTTGGGAATTGGCTACCGGCTGCCAATTGTCGATCAGCGCAATCAGCGGGTCGAGATTCTTGCGCGCGTCGATCGAAAGGTTCGACCCGCCCTTGACAATGCGGGACAGCTCGGGACCGAGCCCGCCCACGGCCGTGTACGACTCGTCAATAACGGTCTTCAGGTTGTCGTGAGGTATCGCGTGCAGAGCCGTGTTGGCGGCACTGAGCAAGTTATTGATGTCGGGCGGTACGGAGGTGTCGGTCAGCGGAATCACATCGCCGTCCTTGAGTGGCGACGAGGTGCCGTTGCGGGGCAGCAACTCGACATACGATTCGCCGACCGCCGATTGACTGTGCACCTCGGCTTTGAGGTCTCTCGGGATGTGAATGCCGGATTTCAGTGACAGCACCGCTTCGACGCCGGCGTTGGTTAGGTGCACCGACTGCACCCGGCCTACTTCGGTCCCGCGATAAGTCACGTTGCCGGTCTCATACAGCCCGCCGGATTGCGGCAGTTCCATCTTCACCGTGTACCGGCCAACGCCGAACAGCATGGCGGGCAGTTTCACGAAGTGCAGCGACATCACCGTCAAGGCGAATAGCGCGATCACGGTAAGGACCACTAGCTGAATCTTGACTCGTCTGTGTAGGTGCATCTAGGGCCCCTGGTCCCAGTGGTACGGGATCGTGAGCGGATTGCCCGGGTTGAACGGGCCGCCCGCTAGGCACGGGCTGGGGTACTGGCCGACGGTGCGGCCCCACTGCAGCTCTAGCTCGGTCAGATCGCACGCCCACTTCGTGCCGGTGAATAGTCCCGCGTCGATGCGGCTGAGCGTCAGGTCGATGATCGCCGTCAGGTTGTTGTGCTCACCACGCATGAAGTTTTCAAACGTTTCGTTCGGAAATGGGAAGGTGGGAATCAGGCTCAGCGATCGTGTCAGGCTGGGGCCAGCGTTGGCGAGCGACTCCAACACCGGTCCGACTTCCTTTAACTCCTTGACCAGGTTTTCTTTGGTTTTGTTGACCGTGTCGGCGGTCAGGGCGCCGAATTTGCCCAACTGGTCGGCCGCATCGACCAGGTCGTCTCGCTCCTTGTTGAGCACTGTGAGCGCGTCGGGAATGGTCTTGATGGCCCGGTCCAGCACGGGCTGCTGAGCGGCGAACTTGCCGACGAGGTGGTTGAGCTTCTCGGCGGCTGCGATGATGTCACCCTTCTGGTCGTTGAGGTACGCGGTGAATTTGTTCAGTTGTCCGATCAGGCTTCGCAAATCTTGCTCGCGGCCGCGGAACGCGGTGCTCAACGCCTCGGTGATGTCCTGTACTTGGCTGATCCCGCCGCCGTTCAGCACCATCGACAACGCCGCCAGCGTCTGTTCGGTGGTCGGGTAGGCGCCGCCGTGTGACAACGAAATCAGTGAGCCGTTGCGCAGCTTGCCTTCCGGCGCTTCGTGTGTGGGTGGCACCAGCTCGATGTGCTGCGAACCCAGCAGGCTGGTCGTGCCGATCTTCGCGGTCGCATTGGCGGGAAGGTCGACGTCCCCGTTGAGCTGCATCGTCAGCAGCGCATGCCAGCCCTGACGTTCGATTTTTGTCACATGCCCGACCGTGACGTCTGCGACCCGCACCCGCGAGTTCGGCTGAATGTTGTTGACATCCGGCATTTGCGCCTGAATCACGAACGAGCCTGGACCGGTGCCCTGGGTGCCGGGCAGCGGCAGCGAATTGAGCCCGCGCCAGCCGCAGCCGGATATCCCGGCCAAGACGACGAGTGTCGCCAGAGTCGTCACCACGCGGCGCAAACGAGCGCGTCTCATGAGCCACCTCCGTGGGGCACCATCAGGC
>NZ_JBAPRN010000312.1:0-8672 GCF_049281135.1 Mycobacterium sp.
GCACAGTACGGACTGGCCGGTTTGCTCGAACACGAGGCGTTCGTTCGCGACGTCATCGCTGCGACGTCAGTGTCCGGTGTCGCGATCGAGCAGTTCCACCCCGAGTATGGGGCCAATCAATTCGAGATCTCGCTGACACCGCAATCACCTGTAGCCGCGGTCGATCAGCTGGTGCTGACCCGAATCATCATCGGCCGCATCGCGCGGCGCTACGGCGTGCGAGTCAGCCTGTCGCCAGCGCCATTCGTCGGCAGTGCCGGATGCGGTGCCCACCAACACTTCTCACTGACGAACTCAACCGGCCCGCTGTTCTCTGAAGGCGCGGGTATTCACGGCATGACGAGCAAGGGTGAAAGCGCGGTCGCGGGATTACTGCAAGCGCTGCCGGAGGCGCAGGGGATGCTGTGCGGGTCGATTGTTTCCGGGTTGCGACTGCAACCCGGAAATTGGGCCGGCGCCTACGTCTGCTGGGGCGCTGAGAATCGAGAAGCAGCCCTGCGCTTCGTCGTCGGCGGGCCCGGCAACCCATACGGCGGCAACCTCGAGGTCAAGGTCGTCGATCCGTCGGCCAACCCGTATTTCGCAACAGCCACCGTCCTTGGCCTGGCGCTGGACGGCATCAAGCAGAAAGCCGTGCTGCCCGCCGAGACGAAGGTCGACCCGGCAGCACTGAGCGATGCGGAGCGCAATCGCGCCGGCATTACCCGTCTGTCCACCGTGCAGGCGCACACCATTGCGGCACTGGATAATTCGCAACGACTGCGCAGCATTCTCGGCGATCCGGCCGTCGACGTCGTGGTCGCAGTGCGGCGCTTCGAGCATGAGCATTACGCCCACCTCAACCGCGAACAATTGGCCGACAAGTTCCGGATGGCTTGGAGCGTATGACGGTGTCGGCTCTGGCGGAACATATCGCGGACGTTCCGTTGATCGACCAGCACGCGCACGGTTGCTGGCTGTCAGCGGGGGATCGGTCGCGGTTTGAGAATGCTCTCAACGAGGCCAACGTCGAGCCGCTCGCCGCCTTCGACTCTGGATTCGACACGCAACTGGGCTTCGCCGTGCGTGCTCACTGCGCACCGTTGCTGGATCTCCCGCGGCACGCTGAGCCGGCGGACTATTGGGAACGCCGCAGCCACCACACCGAAGTCGAGTTGGCGCAGATCTTTCTGGGCGCCGCGGGGGTCAGCGACTGGTTGATCGACACCGGCTACGCCAGCGGCGTGGCGGAGCCGCCACAGGTCGCCGATGTGTCCGCGAACCGCGCCCACGAGGTGGTCCGCCTCGAACAGGTGGCCGAACAGGCCGCGGATTCCCCAGGTGACTACGTCTCAGCATTCGAACAAATCCTGAGACGTCGTATGAGAACCGCAGTGGGAACCAAGTCCGTCCTGGCTTACCGCGGTGGCTTCGACGGCGACCTGACCGAGCCGTCGGCGGCCGAGGTCGCGGCCGCGGCTGCCCGATGGCGCGACGACGGCGGTCGTCGCCTTGACGATCGAGTTCTGCTGCGGTTCGGGCTGCATCAGGCACTGCGGGTGGGCAAGCCACTGCAATTCCATGTGGGTTTTGGCGACCGAGAATGCGATCTGCACAAGGCCAACCCGCTGCTACTGCTCGACTTTCTGCGCCAGTCCGGCGATACCCCGATCGTGCTGCTGCACTGCTATCCCTACGAGCGGGAGGCCGGCTATCTTGCCCAAGCGTTCAACAACGTCTACCTGGACGGCGGTCTGAGCGTCAACCACCTCGGCGCGCGGTCACCGGCATTCATCGCCCGACTCCTGGAGCTGGCGCCGTTCCGCAAGATCGTCTACTCGTCGGACGGATTCGGCCCGGCGGAGTTGCACTACCTTGGTACTGCGTTGTGGCGCAACGGCATCGAGCTAGTGCTGAGCGGATTCGTGGACGCCGGCGATTGGAGTGTGAGCGACGCGATGCGCGTCGTCGACCTCATCGCTCACCGTAACGCCGCCCGTATCTATCGGTTGGGCGATGCATGAATCGGGTATAGAGCGCCTATGGCGACGTTGGGCGACCTCAAGGATTGGGTGCGGGAGCAGGTCGCATCGCGGGTCCCAAAGGCTGATCTGGACCAACGCGACCCCGACTACATTCGCGACCAGCTGCCCAGAACATGGCTGCTGGCGTCGTTGTATTTCCGGGCCGACGTGCAGCACCTCGACCGAATTCCCGCAGAGGGGCCGGTGTTGCTCGTCGGCAACCACAGCGGGGGCAATGTCCCACCCGACACCTTCGTCTTCACGCTGGCGTTCTGCTCCTATTTCGGTGTTGAGCGGCCGTTCTATCAGCTGGCGCACAACCTCGTCGTATCGGCGCCGCCGCTGGGATGGCTGCGCAAATTCGGCACCGTCGCGGCCAACCCTGACAACGCGCGATTGGCGTTGGAGTCCGGAGCCGCACTGCTGGTTTACCCCGGCGGGGACTATGAAGTCTTCCGGCCATCCTGGGAACGACACAAGGTCGATTTCGACGGCCGCATGGGCTACGTGAAGCTGGCGCGCGAAGCCGGCGTGCCCATCGTGCCGGTGGCCAGCGTTGGCGGCCAGGAAGCCGCGTTGTTCCTGTCCCGCGGACAGGGGCTGGCCAAGTTGCTGATGGCGGACAAACTGTTGCGGCTCAATAGTATTCCGATCTCTATTGCGCTGCCTTGGGGCCTGAATATCAGTGACCTGGCCGGCCACATCCCGCTGCCCACCAAGATCGCCATCGAAGTGCAGCATCCGATCGATGTGGACGGCGACGATCAGGCGGTGCACGACAAAGTGATGGCCAGCCTGCAGGCCGGTGTCGACCGCCTTGCTGCCCGACGCCGATTCCCGGTGATCGGCTGATGCGCGTCGAACGCCGCAATGTCATCGATGCCGACCGCGACGCGGTCTGGAAAATCGTCGGCGATCCGGACAGCTACCCGTCCTTCATGACGCGCCTGGAGCGTTGGGAGAGCGCCAACGACCGGCCGCTGGGTGTCGGCGCCCGCTATTTCGTCCACTGGAAGGTCGGCTCGGTGCCGGTCGGCGGGCTGATGGAAGTGGTGGAGTTCGACGACCGACGCGACCTGGCGTGGGTCGGTATCACCGGGGTGACGCTGCGCGGTCGGATCCGGTTGCGCGACGCGGGGAATGGCCAAACCAAGGTGACGTTCCGGCTGTCGTACCAGGCGCCCGGTGGGATTTGGGGCTATATCGCTGACCGTGTCGCGGTGGGCCAGGTGGGTCGTATCGCAGCCGATACCCTCAAGCGGCTCAAGCGACTTGCCGAGCTCGGCGGTTGACTAATCAATCATGTCAACCACATTCGTACTCATCGACGAGGGCTACCGCTTGTTTCGAACTGGGAGCGGGTTGCCTCCACGTAATCCTCCACGGTGATGGGTTTGATGCCCCCGACCACCTCGACGAGATTGTTAATGCCGGCGAAGATGCCGTCGCGGTAGTCCTGTGCCACGGCGCTGATGTGCTGCACGAAATGTGCCGAGGCGCCGGCGGCGGTCAGGCCGGCCGCGAAGGTAGGAATGTCGGTGGGCTCGTAGCGCACCGGGATACCCACGGTCTCTTGAACTTTCGCGGCGATTTCATACCAGTTGAGTTCTTCGGCGCCGAACAATTGGTAAGTCTGGCGGGCATGCGGGTCGGGGTTTTGCAGGATGGCCGCGATGACATGGGCTTGATCGGCGGCGTCGATGGGGGCGAAGCGGGCATCGGCGAAGGGCAGCCGATAGATCCCATGATCGTTTTCCCGGATCCAGAACATATTCAGCAAGAACGTGAAGAACGTAGGCCGCAGATGCGTGGTAATCAGCGCGCTGCGATCCAGCAGCCGCTCGGCGATCCAATGCGCCCGCGCAGCGTTGCTCTTGGCTTCTCGGCGCGCCGGGATCTGTGACATGTTGACCACCGCGTGCACGCCGGCCTCGCTGGCCGCTTGCACGAAGTTCGCGGTGCCCTCCACCAAGCCAGGGGCTACCGGGTAGTTGAAGTAGGCGGCGCTGACCCCGGCTGTGGCGGCGCTGACTGCCGGAAAGTCGAGTAGATCGCCTTGCACGACTTCGGCGCCCAGTTCACGCAGCCGATCCGCGCGCCCGTCAAGGGAGTGCACGAGCGCGCGGACACGTCGACCGCGTTCGCGTCACAACTCCAGTGCGGGCACCGGTGTTGCCAGTGGCGCCAGTAATCAGGAACAACTCTTCGGTGTCGATCATCTTTTTGCCTTTCCCGCAGGTGAACCTGCTCTGGCGCCCCGCACTGCCACGTAGATCAACGGGCAGCGGTGGACGCCGCGAGCCCTTCTACTAAACCTCCGCCACGCTTTCGCCGCTACGGGCTTGGATGGCCTTGACGCTGGTGACGAACGCCTTTCCCAGCGAGCGCTTTCCGACGGTTCCGAGCACGCCCGCGAGTACCTTGCCCCTCAGGTTTTTGCCTTGGCGAACGATGGCGACATCCACATCGGTCATTCCGTCGGACTGCCGCGTCAGGGTGTAGGTGTAGCCCGACGCGCCGCCGAACATGTTGGAGTCGGTGGTCGTCAGCTTGACGTGCTTGCGGTCGGACCAGTCGTAATGCAGACGCTCCCAGATGCCGCCCGAGCCCTCGGTGACGTCGGCATCAGCCGGGCTCAGATGATGCACCTTGAGGTATCCATCCGCGCTGTTCGGGAACAACTTGGAGCGGCCCGGTCCGAAGTCGGTGAGCCCCGCAACGAACTGCTCAGGGGTTGAGGTTGTCGTCTGGTGGAAGTGGATTGTGGACATCGCGTCCTCCTTATTGTGGGTGAGCCGATACTTGTGCCAAGCATGAGCGCACCCCGCACGCTGCGAATTCCGGCAAACGGATCGGCAGCCAGTCCCAATTAATCGTGGTAGTGGCGGGGACAGCCTTACCATCAGGCGGTGCGACCCAAGCCCAGCGCGCTGGGTGATTATCTGCGTGCGCGCCGCGAACAGGTTCGTCCCGAAGAGGTCGGCTTGGCCGCTGGTGCGCGTCGGCGCGTTCCGGGTCTGCGCCGCGAGGAGCTCGCAACCCTCGCCGGCATCAGCTCCGCCTACTACCTACGACTCGAGCAGGGCCGTGACACCCGTCCATCAGCACAAGTTGTGGACGCGCTCGCGCACGCTCTGCGGCTCGACGTCAAAGCGACGGAATACCTGCACAGGCTGGCCAGCGCGCCGGTCAGAAGCCGGCCGCACCCCGCTGGAGAGACAGTCGCGAACGGGCTCGACAAACTCATCGATCAGTTTCTAATGCCGGCCATCGTGGCCAGCAGATGCCAGGACGTGCTGGCCGCGAATCCCTGCGCCCAAGCGCTGTCACCCGGCTTCGCACCTGGCGAAAACTTCCTTCGCTGGCGCCTTCTCGACCCCGCGGCCCGCGAGCTCTATGTCGATTGGGATGAGGCGACCGCAATAGCGGTGAGTGGGTTACGCGATGTTGTCGGGAGCGATCAAAGTGATCCTCGGTTGCGGGCGTTGATCGACGAGCTCTCAGCTGCCAGTCAGCGCTTCCGCGAGCTGTGGGCGCGCGCGGATGTCGGGTACCGCCCCGGCATCATCCACATGCGTCACGCCCGAGTTGGCGAGCTTTATCTCCACCGAACGAGCCTCGATGTGCCCCATGCCGGTGGGCAGCATCTGCTGATTTTCTACGCCGAGCCGGGCAGCGAGTCCGCAAAGGCGCTCGAGGAACTCCGGTCCCTTTCGGCTGAATGAGGACGATAGCGTCGGGGCCGTCCTGCGATGTTCGACGTGAAAACAGGGTCGGTTGTGACATTCTGCAGAGGTGTCCGCTCCTTCGGGTGTTGTGACGTTCTTGTTCACCGATGTTGAGGGTTCGACCCGTCGGTGGGAAGCCGACGCGGACGCGATGCGCATCGCCCTCGCTGCCCACGACGAGGTATTGCGCAAGGAGATCGAGGCGCACGGCGGCTGGTTGTTCAAACACACCGGTGACGGGGTGTGCGCCGTGTTCGCCTCGCCGCGCTCGGCGGTGGATGCCGCCGTGGCCGCGCAGCGCGAGCTGGAGTTGCCGGTGCGGATGGGACTGGCGACCGGCGAAGCCCAGCTGCGAGACGGGGATTACTTCGGAGCGGTTTTGAATCGGGCCGCCCGCGTGATGGCCGCCGGCCACGGCGGGCAGATCCTGTTGGCCGATTCGACGGCGGGTCTGCTCAGCGGAGTTGATCTGGTGGATTTGGGGCCGCGGCGGTTGCGGGATCTACCCACGGCTGTTGAGGTGTTCCAGGTCCGAGCCTCAGGGTTACGGACGGAATTCCCGGCCCTGCGAGCAGTGGATGTGAGTCCGGGGAACCTGCGCGCTGCGACGACGAGCTTCATCGGGCGCGAGTCCGAGGCCGGCGAGGTTCACGCCGCGGTAAAGGCTCACCGGCTGGTCACGCTGACCGGGGTGGGCGGGGTCGGCAAGACCCGCCTGGCGACCGAGGTGGCGGCGCGGCTGATCGACGAATTCCCAGACGGTGTATGGTCTTTCGAGCTGGCCGCGGTCACCGACCCCGCCGCGGTACCCGACGCGGTGGCCGCGGTGTTGGGCATCACCCAACAACCGGGCAAGACAGTAACCGAGTCGGTGGCCTCCGCTTTGGAGGGCAGGCTGCGGTTGCTGGTCTTCGACAACTGCGAACACATTCTCGACGCCGCAGCTGATCTCATTGAGGCCATCCTCGCGCACTCGGCGACCGTGCGGATTATCGCCACCAGTCGAGAAGGACTCGGGGTGACCGACGAGCAACTGTGGCCGGTGCCGTCGTTGGATGTCGGTGCGGGCATCGACTCTGCCGCCGTCAATCTGTTCGTCGAACGGGCACACAGCGTGGCCCCTCGGTTCTCTATGGCCACAACTGATGAGGCGGAGGCGGTCATCGAGATTTGCCGCCGCCTCGACGGGATCCCGCTGGCCATCGAACTGGCGGCTTCACGGATGGCGTCGATGACGGTGAGCGAGGTGCGTGATCGTCTGGATCAGCGGTTCCGGTTGCTGGTCGGCTCGCGGCGCGCTCTGGAACGCCACCACACCTTGCGCCACGCCGTCGCGTGGTCCTACGACCTGCTCGACGAGCCGGAAAGGGCGCTCCTGAATCGGTGTTCGGTCTTCGCCGGCGGATTCGACCTCCAAAGTGCCTGCGCCGTCATGAGTTCCGATGACGACTTCGCCACCCTCGACCTGCTGGACGCGCTGGTGCGTAAGTCACTGCTGGTCGCCGACCGGTCTTCGGCGCGGACCCGGTTTGCGATGCTGGAGACGATCCGCCAGTTCGCCGAGGAACAACTTGTCGCCCGCGGCATTGCATCGCAGATTCGGGCCGCCCACTCGCGCTACTTCGCCGAACGCGAACCCGACATCCTGGCCCTGTGGGACAGCCCCCGACAACGCGAAGCCTACGACTGGTTCACGATCGAACTGGCCAACCTGCGCACCGCGTTTCGCTGGGCCGCCGACCACGGCGATCTCGATGTCGCCGCCACCATCGCCACCTACGCGACGTTGCTCGGTTATTTGCTCGTCAATTATGAGCCGATTGCCTGGGGCGAAGAGCTCATCGAACCCGCCCACGCCGTCGAGCATCCCCGGCTCGCGACCGTGTACGTGATTGCGTCGCTGTGCTACAACACCGGACGAATCGAGGCGGCTGTCGGCTACAGCGACGCAGCCCAGATTGTGATCGACGGTGGCCGCCACGAAGAGGTGCCGTTTGGCCTCGAGGGCGGGCTTGGTGGCGCATACCTGGCCATCGGCCAGCCCGACCGAAGCGTCGAGTGGTGCCGCACCCAGCTCGCACGCGGCCGCGACACCCGAACACTCACCCGGGCATCCCTGGTCCTCGCACTGACGGCCGCCGGTTGCGGTGAGGAGGCGAGGGTCGCCGCGAACGGCCTGATCGATGCTGCCGACGCCACCCACAACCCCTTTGCGCTCTCGTATGCGATCTACGCCCACTCCCGCGCGTTCCGCGACGCGGATCCCCCCGCAGCGCTGGACGCCACGCGCCGAGGCCTGCTGATCGCCCAAGACAGCGGCAACCGCTTCAGCGAGACGGCGCTGGCGGGCAGACTTTCCAGCCTCGAGGCCGAACACGGCGACCCGCTAGCCGCGCTCGACCACGTCTCCCTGGCGATCCGCAACTACCACGACGCGGGCAACACCACCGGGTTGGGCAGCGCCCTCGCGATCCTCGCCGCCCTTTTCCAGCGCCTCGGACGCCACGAACCGGCGGCCACCATCGCCGGGTTTGCCCTCAGCCCGTTCACCAGCACGTTCGTGCCCGAATTCAACACCGCGATCACCCACCTTCGCGATGTGCTCGGAGAGGCGACCTACCAATCGCTCGCCGATAAGGGTGGGGCGATGACCACCGCAGTCATGGCGACTTACGCGTACGACCACATCGACCAGGCCCGAACCGAACTCGAACATTCGAGCTGAAAGGCAAGGCGGTCAGACGAGTCCCGTCGCGTCGAAAATCCACGACGTGTCAGCGGTCCCGAGATCCTCCAACCAGGTCGGCGGCGCCTGCGCGGTCATGCCGCCCATGTCCCAGTAGTCCTTCCACAGCGTCACCTTGCCGTCTTCGACGCGGTGGACCGAAACAAATTGCAGCACAGCCGTTTCCCCGCTTTTCCAATTCCAGGTTTCGGAGTG
>NZ_JBAPRN010000313.1:0-3587 GCF_049281135.1 Mycobacterium sp.
GAGTTGCCCCACCTCGACGCGCTGCCCGCCGAGGTTTCGCTCGAGCAATTACGCGAAGCGCTTGCCGCGGACCTCGAGCACGCTCGCGAAGGCGGTGCCGACTGGCGACAGGTCATCGACGCGGTGCGGCCGCGCACCGCCCGGCTCTGGCAGTCGTTGGGCTGGGAGGACCAGCGCCGCTTTCTGCGCGAGGACCTGCGGCAGTGGGAGGTGCTTCGGCATCGGATGCCGCCCACGATCGCCGACGCGATCCACGCGGCGATCGATGGTGGCCAGCTGGTCATCGAGGCGGGTGAGGTCGCCGATGTGTCGTTGCGCCGCAAGGGCGTTGAGCTGGTGGTGACGACCAGCGACCGATCCGTGCGCCGGCGTGGTGACGCGGTCGTCGTCGCTGCCGGCGCGGCCTGGGACCGGCGGTCGCTGCAACGCTCTGCGCTCTGGGCCAACCTATTGGCTGCGGACGTCGCGTCGCTGCACCCGAGCGGCGTCGGGGTGCGGCTCACTGAAGACGGCTATCTCATCGACGGGTCGGGAAACACGGTCCCGGGCGTCGTCTGCGTCGGCTCGATTCGTCAGGGGGAGGAGTGGGAAACCACCGCGATTCCCGAAATTCGCACGCAGGCAGCGGCCATCGCGAAGCTGCTGGGCGACGGCACCCGTCACCAACCGGTGCGCGCGCCCCGGCTCGTCACCGCTGCGCCGACGTTGACCGGAGCTTCCGCGTCGTATGCCGAAGGTGTGCGTCGTCTGCTCGCGGTCCAAGACCGTGCCTCGACCGCCTTCGCCGCCGCGGTCGCCGAAGACCCGCAACATGCGCGCGCGCACGTCGCGTTGGCGATGATCGCCACCGAACGGCCGGACCGGGCCGGCGGCCCCGACGCCGTCAGCGGCCATCTCGCCCGTGCGCGTGCGGCTTTGGCGCACGGCAGCGACGAAGACCGCAGCCACGTCGAGGCGATCGCGACCTGGTGCGAGAAGGGCAACGAGGCGGGCACCGACGCACTCATCGACCACCTCGATCGCATCCCCGACGACGCGGTCGCATTGCTGGTGCTGGCGCCGTCGATCGCGTTCGCCGGGGCCGGCGACGCGTTGCCGGATGCCTGGCAGTACGTCGAGCGGTTCACCGCTGTGCACGGCGAGGCGCCGTGGTATCTCGGACTGCGCGCCTACGGCCGAACCGAGCAGGGCCTCTGGTACGACGCGGCCGATTTGGCCGACGCCGCACTGGAACTCGATCCGGGCAACGGCAATGCCGCGCATGCGCTGACGCACGTGCATTACGAGACCGATGCGCACGGGGCCGGGTTGAAATGGCTGACGGACTGGATCCCGAGCGACGGCAGCACGCAGCGCTACCTACCCCACTTCCAATGGCATGCCGCGCTGCACGAGCTGGCGATGGGGGACGCGGCCGCCGCCGCGCGCCGGTACAACGCGTTTCTCGCGCCGCCGCATTCCAAGGGTGTTCGTTGCCTTGTCGATGCGGGTTCATTGGCGTGGCGGGCACGTCTGCATCCGGACTGGGTCACGCCACCCGACCCGATGCGAGTGATCAACGAGGTTGGCTCGCTTGCGTTTTCACCGCAGACGCCATTCATCGCGTTTCATGCGCTGTTGGTCCTGGCCGCGGCGAATGATCCGGCCGCGATCCGGGCAATCAATGTTCCGGGTGCCACCGATGCGCAGCTGACGACCTTGCGTCTGATCGGCGAAGGCCTGATCGCGTTGACGGCAGGGGAGCCGCGCGCCGCGCTCGACTACCTCCTCGAATCGCTTGGCGGGCTTGCCTCGATCGGCGGCAGCCGCGTGCAGCAAGAGGTGATTCTGGAAACGGCGTTGGCCGCAATGCTGCAGCTCGGTGCGCCGGGCCAAGCTGCGCGACTGCTGTCACGGCATCGTGCCGCACCCGGGCCGCAGGTGACCCGCGGCGCGGTCAACTGACCTGGCGCGCAAGGGATCGCGACGCCTCGATGCTGAGCCCCCGGTCAGGTGAAGTCGTATTCCGGTTGCACATGATTGGCTGCAGAGTCGCTCAGCCGGGCATAGACGCTGGCTACGGCGTCGAAGCGGCGTTCGACGGCGACGCGGTCGGACTCTTCGGGCACCGACTCGAGGTTGGCGCGCTGGATCATATTGGCTTCGTCCATAAGTACGCGCGCCTGGTCGGGGTCGGTGGTCTGCTCCATGATCGCTTTGAGTGCTTCGAGTTGACGCATCAGCAAGGCGGGCATGCCGTTGCTGGCCTGGCGGATCTTGTCGAATGACCGCTGCACCAAATTTTCGTAAGTGACCTGCTCGCAGATGACCCGGATGGCGCCGCTGCGGTCGTAGTACGCCGGTGCGGGTGTCCACACCCGCGCGAGCTTGCACAAGGTGTTGCCGAGCCAGTCTACGCACGTCAGCGCCGTGTAGGTGTCGTTGACCGCCGGCGAGAGTGCCCGAATGGCGATCTCGACTAGTTGGTCGATGCCGAAGGCGGGATCTTGGGCGAGGTTGCGGACCGGCCCAGTGACCTGCGCGCGTTTCAGGCGGCGGCTCATGCGGTCGGCGGCCTCGGGCGGCCACACCGCGGCGAGTTCACCGTCCTCCACTAAGAAGTTTCCCGGGCGATAGGGCATGTACACCACCGCATCGGCGGCCGACGCGGCGCGAATCAACATGTCGTAGCGGATGGCCTGCAGGTAGCCGCCTTTCGGGGTGCGCATCGTCGCGCCTGACGACTTGATGGTGTCGACCAGCGCTGCGATTTCCTTGCTGTCATCCGGATCGTCTGGGGTGGCCATCCGGATGTCGGGCTTTCGCACCCCGAGGTAGCGCGTCAAATCGCGGGCAATACTGGCGATGACGAAGGGCAGCTGGATCTGGATCGCGATGTGGTGCAGGAAGTAGATGAGCACGGCCAGATCGACCAGCACCAGCAGGAATACGATATTGACGGAAAAGTGCGGCACGAATACGCCGTGCTCTGCTGGGCCGATAGCTAGCAGCACAAGCACGCAGTACACGCATGTCGCCACAAACGTGCCCAGCGTGAGTTGAGTACCGCGATCGCGGATGAAGTTGCGCAGCATCCGAGGTCCGAACTGGGTCGATGCCAGCGTCAACGTAACGATTGTGACCGAGAAATTGATTCCGATGACCGTCATGATCGCTGCGGCCACCGCTAGGAGAATCTCGCGTGCCGTATCTGCGCTGCCTGCCTCCACCCATGCCGGAAGTGTGAGGGTGCCGTGGTAGACGGCACGATCTACCTCCAAAGTGGCCGCGAACAACGCAATCGCCGCGAGCACCTCCAAGCTCGGCACCAGCCAGAAGTTGGTTCGCAGTACTTCGCGCCGCCACTGCGACACAGTCATCCCGGAAATAAACAGCATGCAGCCACGCTAGAGGAAGGAGCTAATTTTGGCCGATTCCAGGGATTATTCGTTGGCACTCAAAGATCGCGCCTAACATGTGCCGCATGCGCCCGTTAATTCAATAGAGCCACGGCATCCGAACCTCATTTGCAAATGGAGAAATCATGAAGCCGTTAGCGACATTGGCAGCTGGGATCGCCATTTCGGCCGCAACACTCGGCGTGGCCG
>NZ_JBAPRN010000314.1:0-7176 GCF_049281135.1 Mycobacterium sp.
TCTATCACACGGCGCGTGACGTGTCGCGCGCACGCGGGAAATCATCTCTTTTCGATGCTGTCCCAGAGCTCGACCATGGTCCGCAGAATTTCCTCGGCAAAGCCCAGCCCGGCGAGATGGCTCTCCCCGGGCAGCGTGAACAACTCCGCGTCGGGCAGCCGGGTGACGACGTGCTCCCCGTGAGCGAACGGCACGATGTGGTCGCGGTCGCCATGCCACCAGCGGACCGGGATCTTCACCTGGTCGAGCCGGAAGCCCCAATCCCGGGCGAACACGACGACATCGGCGAACGGGGCCGCCAGCTGTTTGCGCGAACCGTTGAGCAGATCGTCGAGGAACATCGCCTTGAATTCCGGCCGCACCAGCAGCCGGCGATCGCCCTCGGGAGACACCCGCGCGTAGAGATACAGTGCGGGCTCGGCGACCGGCTTCAGCAGACGGATGAAACCGACCGCCGCCCACCGGATCGGGAAGCCGGCCACCGCAAGCAGCGGCGCCACCATCGATCCGAGCGACATCAGTCCGCCGCTGATCGCCTCCGGGCCGACCGTGGGCGCCACGCCGCCCAGCACCCCGACAGCGATGACGCGGTCGGGCAGGGCCGCCGCGCAGCCCAAGGTGTAGGGACCGCCGCCGGACAAGCCGATCACCGCCATCTTGTCGATGCCCAAGGTGTCGGCGACCGTGCGCAAGTCATCGGCGAAAGCAATGACGTTCTCGTATTGATGCGGCGTAGACGAGCCGATGCCGGGTCGATCGATGCCGATCAGGCGGATGTGGTTGTCCTCGGCGTAGACGCGAGCCTCGGCCGGGATCTGTCGTCGCGCGCCGGGGGTGCCGTGCAGCCAGAAGATCGCGCGACCTTGCGGATCGCCGAACTCGGCAAACCCCAGCTGCCGATCATCGCCGACGGCGATGTTGCCCTCGAGCTTGGGCCGAGCAATCGAATAAGCCATTACCGCAGTGTTACATGGACGGCCGCGCCCGATTCGTGTTAGGGCAACTGGCGCCGCTTGTTTAGCCGGCGTTTTGGAAGCGACGACGCCGACGGTGGTGCACGCTGCATACAACACCTGCCGACGGGAGCGAGTTATGCACATCATCGATGCCGACGGGCACGTCGCGGAAAACCCATCGTTCGCGATCGAGGCGATGAAGCGCTGGCCGCAACAGGTCACCGCCAGTGCCGACGGCAGACCCAGGTTGGTGATCGAGGGCCGCAACTATCCCGAAGACACCGGGCCGGGCGCCGGTTGCCCACCCGAGCACGGGATCAGCAAGGCATCCGACATCAACTGCCGGTCGGTCGAAGGAGTGCTCGGCGACGCCGACCGCGACCACATCGACACCATGGTGCTGTATCCCAGCATGGGGCTGTGCACACCCAGCCTGGAGGATCCGGAATTCGCCGCCGGGTTCGCGCGCCATTACAACCAGTGGATTGCGGATTTCTGCGCCCCGGCGGGCGGCCGATTGCGCGGCGTCGCGGTAGCCCCGGTCGAGCATGGCCAGTTGGCGATCGACGTCATGCGGGAGGCGAAAGATCTCGGGCTGGTGGCCACCCTCGTCCCGCCGGCACTCAAGACGCGCAACCTCGACCACCCCGACCTCGATCCGTTTTACGCCGCGGCGGTCGAACTCGGAATGCCACTCGGGGTTCACGGCGCACCCGGTATCCACCTGCCGAAGATCGGTGTCGATCGCTTCACCAACTACATCCAGGTGCACTGCATCAGCTTTCCGTTCGACCAGATGACGGCGATGACCGCGATGGTCTCCGGCGGTGTTTTCGACCGGCATCCCGGATTGCGGGTGGCCTTCCTCGAGGCGGGTGTCGGTTGGGTGCCGTTCTTCATCGACCGCCTGCACGAGCATTTCGAAAAGCGCGGCGACTGGGTTGAACGTGGCTGGCAACGTGATCCCCAGGAGTACGTGCAGGCCGGCAACATCTTCGTGACCTGCGAACCGGAGGAGCCGATCCTGCCCGGCGTCATCGATGTGCTCGGCGACGACTTCATCATGTTCGCCAGCGACTACCCGCACTGGGACGGCGAGTGGCCGGACAGCACCAAGCACCTGCGCACCCGCCCCGACATCAGCGAAGCCACCCGCGCGAAAATCGGCGGGTTGAATGCGCAGCGCTTCTACGGCCTCAACTGAGGGCGATCAGCGCCCCCGCCATTTCGGAGGTCGCTTTTCGGCAAAGGCACGCGGGCCTTCTTTAGCGTCCTCGGTCGCGAAAATGCGGTCGCTGTGCAGGGTTTCGTTGGCATAGGCAGCGTGCAGATCAAGCGCCAGGCTCTCGACAGCCGACTGCTTTGTCGCCGACACGGCAAGCGGCGCGTTGACCGCGATGCGCTCGGCGTACTCATAGGCGGTGTTCATCAACTGGTCGCCCGGCACCACCCGGTTGATCAGCCCCATCGCCAGCGCGCGGTCGGCGTCGACCATGTCCGCGGTCAACAACAGCTCCATTGCCAACGCGTAGGGCAACTGGCGAGGCAACCGCACGGTACTGCCCCCGCCGGCAAACAATCCGCGCTTCGGTTCCATCACGGCGAATCGCGCTTGGGGCACGGCGACGCGAATATCGGTGCAGGTCAACATCTCGAATCCGCCCGCCACGCAGACACCGTTGACGGCGGCGACGATCGGCTTGTAGATCGGAAACTGGTGCAAGACAGCGTGAATAGCGTCGCTTTTGTTCCATCCCTCCGGCTGCGGCAAGTCGCCGGTCAATTCAGGAATGAACTTCTTGAGATCGGCTCCGGTACAGAAATCGGGACCAACTCCGGTGATAACGGCGACCCATGCGTCGGGGTCATCGCGAAAGGCTGCCCAAGCGCGGGCAAGGTCGCGGAAATGCTCCATGTCGAGCGAGTTGCGCGTCTCGGGCCGGTTGATCGTGATCGTGACGATGCGACCGTTCCGCACGTAGTCGATGCTCACCGCGTCCTTCGGGATTCGCAGTCGCTATCTTAGCAATAATAGTAAATCACTTCGGTTGTGATCTGACCAGCACGTGGGACGGCATGTGGCACTCACACAGCCCGGCCTGCCAGTTGAACGCCTCCGCACTACCCCTGTGCGGGTCGATGCCGTTACCGATACCCTCGTCCATGCAGCTGTCGGTATGGAAGTTGGCGGCAGCCCGTCACGATCCGAGCTGAACACCAACAAAGAGTTGAGGGACTATGGGCGAATTCGATCAGCACGAGGGTGAAGCGCAAACCATTGTGAATCTCGCCGAGGCGGCGATGCACATGTACCGGGCGGCGATCGACTCACTGCCTTTTCCAGAAGACAAGAAATTCCAGAAGCGCGCCGAAGTGGTTCTCACCGGTATGCGGAAATTGCGCGCGGCGCTGACCGAGGCGGCCAGCCACAGCCGGCCCACTCCCACCGTCATGATGGCGCTCAGTGACGTCCGCCGGCGCTACGACGATCTAATGGAGCGCACGGCCGACGCCCCCGGATCGACGCTGGGTCAACAGCTTTACAACGCCCGCATCCACGCCAAGCTCTCGGCGCACGAGGCGGCCCACGGGTTTGGACTACGGCGCGAGCTGCCCGACGAGCTCGAAGACGGCGCCACGCCCACCGCGCAGGAGACGCCGCTGGTCGAGCAGTTGATCGCGGCGATCCGGTTGGTGGCGGGGCTCGATGAAGGCAAGTTCGAGCCTGAGCCGCCACCGGTCGAGGAGCACGTCACCGGCTGGGATGAAGCGCTGGCCATGAACGGCGCCGGCGAAGAGGCGCACGCCACTAACTAGCGTCGTGCGTCAGCGAATGGGCAGACCGGTCAACGCCCGGCCGATCACCAGTCGCTGAATCTCGCTGGTGCCTTCAAAGATGGTGAAAATCTTTGCATCCCGGTGCATTCGCTCCACCGGGTAATCGCGGGTGTAGCCGTTGCCGCCGAGAATTTGGATGGCTTCGTCGGTGACGTACACAGCGGTCTCACTGGCGTAGAGCTTCGCCATCGAACCCTCCGCTGACGTGAACGGCTTGTTGTTGCGCTGCATCCAACTGGCCCGCCACACCAGCATCCGGGAAGCGTCGATGCGGCTCTTCATGTCAGCCAATTTGAAAGCGACAGCCTGGAATTCGGCGATTTTGCGGCCGAATTGTTCGCGCTGACCCGAATACTCCAGCGCGTACTCGTAGGCTGCGCGCGCGATGCCCAACGCCATCGCACCCACGGTCGGACGAGTGCGCTCGAAGGTCATCATCGCCGCTTGGCTCGAGGTGCGATGCCCTTCCTTGATCTTGGCGATCCGCTTTTCGAATTTCTCTCGGCCGCCGAGGATCAGCTCACCGGGAAGGCGGACATCGTCGAGAACCACCTCGGCGGTGTGCGAGGCCCTGATGCCGTGCTTTTTGAACTTCTGGCCCTGGGACAGGCCTTTGGTGCCGGGAGGCACGATGAACGTCGCCTGACCCCGGGTGCCCAAGTCCGGCTCCACCGACGCGACCACGACGTGGACGTTCGCGATTCCGCCGTTGGTCGCCCAGGTCTTGGTTCCGTTGAGCACCCACTCGTCGGCGGCTTCGTCATACTTCGCCCGGGTGCGGACAGCTCCGACGTCCGAGCCGGCGCCCGGCTCGGAGGAACAGAAAGCGGCCAGTTGGGGATCGCCGGGGCTGCCGAACATCTGCGGCAGCCATTCGCCGATCTGCTGCGGCGTTCCGTTGGCGGCCAATGCCGCAGCGGCGAGCCCGGTGGCCATGATGGACAACGCAATGCCGGCGTCACCCCAGAACATCTCTTCGAAGACCGTCGGCATACCCAGTCCGCTGGCTTCGCCTGCCATCTGTGCGAACAGGTCAGGGGTGTAGAGCCCGACTTTGGCGGCCTCTTGAATGATCGGCCAAGGGGTCTCTTCGCGCTCGTCCCACTCGGCTGCCGCCGGGCGGATCACCGATTCGGCGAACTCGTGGACCCAGTCACGGACCTGCACCACTTCCTCGGACAGATCCAGCGAAAAGGTGGAGTCCATCAGCGCTCCTATCGATTGTTGCGCCCGCATCCTGTGTTGCCTGGTCAGCTGAACATCTGTTACATACAGTAAACGCTTGTATACTGAGTGAACAAACCGGCAGCTCAGACCCGGCTCCACAGGTGGGTTCGGGCAGCAAGGCGAAATGCCAGGCCATTTTGACACTCATTCACCCGATCTCGTGAGGGGGCCACATGCAACGCAGTGACATCCGCGCCGTCGGCGATCTGGCGGGGGAGGCGTCGTCGGTGCTGACGACCCTGGTGCGGGGAATGCACGCCGGTATCTCCGGTCGCGTATTCGACTCGATCGGGCCGTCGGCAAGACCGACGCGGACCATCCACGACGGGTTGACGCGGGCGATCTACAGCGGAGTAGACCGCGGGATTCGTGGCGCCGCCCATGTCGCGGGAATCGTGGCCGCCGAAGTGTGGGGTAGCGAAGCCGACGAAGCTCTCGAATCACGCGCCGATTCCACCGCCGCCGCCATCGCCGCGGTCAACGGCATCTACGGCAATGTGTTGACCCAACGAGAGAGCCCGCTGGCGGGCGCGATGACGATCCGGTGTGAAGGCAAACCAGTACCGCTGACGACCGAGGCCCTCGCGCAGGTATACCCGACGGCCACCAACCGTGTCGCCGTCTTCGTGCACGGCTGGTGTCTGACCGAGCGGTCGTGGTCCCGGCGGCCGGTCGAGGCCGAAGACGGCCGAAGCTACGGCCAACGGTTGCGCGACGATCTCGGATACAGCCCGGTCTTGCTGCGGTACAACACCGGACTGCATGTGTCGGTCAATGGCCGCACGCTTGCCCAGATTCTCGAGCTGTTGCAGGACCAGTGGCCGGTCCCCATCACCGAGCTCGTCCTGGTCGGCCATTCGATGGGCGGTCTGGTGGCGCGCAGCGCATGCCACTACGGGGCGGACCTACAGCACGGCTGGACCGACGCCGTCAGCCGGGTGGTGTGTCTGGGCTCGCCGCATCTGGGTGCCGACCTGGAGAAAGGCGTGAACATCGCGTCGTGGGCGTTGGCACAGTTGGCCGAAACCCGTGCTATCGCAACCTTTTTGAACGCTCGCAGCGACGGCGTGAAAGACCTGCGGTTCGGCGCGTGTCTCGACGAGGACTGGACCGACGCCGATCCGGATGAGTTTCTGCGCGACCGTTGCCATGAGACACCGTTCCTGCCGCACGCCCGCTACCACTTCGTGTCGTCAACCGTCACGCCGACGCTACTCGGGTTGATCGCCGGCGACCACCTCGTCCGACCGAAAAGCGCTGCTGGCCTTGGCAAGTCACGACGCATTCCGTTCGAGCCGGAGCTTGGACTGACGCTGACCGGGTTGAATCACTTCGACTTGCTCAATCACCCACTGGTGTATGCGAAGCTGCGCGACTGGCTGGCTCACTCACCGGATCGGCCGGCCGGCGTCAGCGATACGGGCAGCGACGTCAGCGGCAACGGCTAGCGTCTTGGCGTCGGTCGCAGCGTGGTAACGCCCGGCGGACGCGTCGTAGACCGCGCCGGCGATCGAGCCGTGGTCGGCTGGTAGCTCGACAACCTGCACCGGCCAGTCGTGCTGCCGCAGCGCCACGGCGAAATCGTCGGCCACCGAAAGCGGGATGACGCGATCGGCCACGCCGTGCAAGAGGGTGAACGCAGAGCGCGGCGCCCCATCGTTCACCCGGGTCGCCGGCAGCTCGTTGAAGATCGGGTCGGGCACCATGAACGCGCCGGCAAGGCAGACGGTATGCGCGAACGCCACACCTAGCCGCTGCGCCTGCATGGTCAGCCCCGCGGCAGCGAGGCCTCCCATCGACCAGCCGGCAAGTACCAGACTGTCGGGGTGGTCAACCCGCTCGCGGGCGAAGCGCACCGAGTCCAGCAGGTCGGCACGGCCACCGTCGTGAGCGTAGGAATTCCAGTCGGGCGCGATCACACCCAGACCATGACCGGCAATCAGCTCGGCAAGCGGTCGTATCGACGAGCGCGCGTCAGGCTGCTGGCCGTGCCACAGCAGAACCGTGGGTTGGGCGGGCTCACCGGAGACGTCTGCCAGCCGACCGGCGGCGTATTCGACGGTCTCCATACCCCTGCGATTAGAACGTCACGGCTTGGGCGGCGCCGGCGCCGGTGCCGGCGCGGGCGCTGGCGGCGTGTCTCGCGGTGCTGGTG
>NZ_JBAPRN010000315.1:0-6183 GCF_049281135.1 Mycobacterium sp.
GTACTGGACCGTCTGCCGCGTCACCGCATGCGACCCCGGCCGTGAATTCGGCTTCGCGGTGCTGGTGGGCGACCGAGCCGTGAACAACTGGCACTACCAGCTCGAGCCATCGGGTGACGGCACCGACGTCACCGAATCGTTTCGAATGGCCTCCTCGCCGATGACGGACCTTTACTACTGGCTGTTCGGCGGCTGGTTGCGCCAACGACGAAACGTAAGGGATATGACCAAAACATTGCTGCGCATCAAGGATGTGGCCGAGGCATGAATGGACAGTGGTCGCGCGACGAGATCGAATCGGCTTTCGAGCGCCACAAGCAAGTCGTCGTGGAGATCGGTTCCAGCTGGGACTGGTCACGGTTCGCCGACCAATTCACCGAGGATGCAACCTACGTCGAGCACACCTACGGAACGATGCATGGTCGCGAGCAGATCCGCGATTGGATTGTCTCGACGATGAACGTCTTTCCCGGCAGCGAGATGCCCAACTATCCGACGTCCTGGCACTCCATCGACGTCGACCGCGGCTGGGTGTTCTGCGAGTTCCAGAACCAGATGCGCGATCCCGGCGACGGGAGCGTCCACCAGGCGGCCAATCTGTCGGTGATGAAATACGCCGGCGACGACTTGTGGAGTTATGAGGAAGACGCCTACAACCCGATGAACTTCCTGCCGATGGTGCGCGAGTACATCCAGCGGAGTTACACGTTGGGCAATGCCAGCGAAGACGCGATCACGTTCGCGAGAAACATGAACTGGGAATTGGGCTGACTGCCGGTCTCCGCTTCGGGCCGTAGGCTTTGGGATAAGCACTGCGCGACGATGTGGAGGGCCTCACCCGTGGAGATCGCATTCAAGCAGAGGTTGAACTGGCTGGCGCTGCACGGGTTTGTTCGTGGCGGCGCTTCGATCGGCGCGCGACGGGGTGACCTGCAGGCTCGGTTGATCGCCGACCCGACCGTGAATGCGAACCCGGCGCCTTTCTACGAGGAGGTGCGGTCTCGCGGTCCGCTGGTGCGATCCCGGATCGGCTACATCACCGCTGACCATGCGGTCGGGCACGAGCTACTGCGTTCCGACGACTTCCGGGTGCTGTCGATCGGATCGAACCTGCCCGCGCCGCTGCGATGGCTGGAGCGTCGTACTCGCGACGATCTGCTGCACCCACTGCGTCCGCCGTCACTGCTGGCCGTGGAGCCGCCGGACCACACCCGCTACCGCAAAACGGTGTCGTCGGTGTTCACCCATCGCGCGGTTTCCGCGTTGCGGGAAGGGGTTGAGCGGACCGCGGAGTCGTTGCTGGACGAGCTTTCTCGCGAGCCGGGTGTCGTCGACGTCGTCGATCGGTACTGCGCCCAGCTTCCGGTGGCGATCATCAGCGACATCCTCGGAGTGCCCGAGAACGATCGACAGCGCATTCTCGAGTTCGGTGAGCTCGCCGCGCCCAGCCTCGATTTCGGGCTGCCCTGGGCGCAATACCGGCGCGTGCAGCGCGGGATCACCGGCTTCAACTTCTGGTTGGACACCCATCTGGACAAGTTGCGCCGCGCTCCCGGTGACGATCTGATGACCCAGCTGATCCGCAAGGCCGAAAGTGGGTCGCCGGAAACGTATCTCGATCACGACGAGCTCCGCGCGGTCGCCGGTCTGGTCTTGGCGGCTGGATTCGAGACCACGGTGAACCTGCTCGGCAACGGAATTCGCATGCTGCTCGACAACCCCGACCACCTGCGCACGCTCAGTCAGCGGCCCGAGCTGTGGCCCAATGCCGTCGAAGAGATCTTGCGGCTGGAATCGCCCGTCCAGCTGACCGCCCGGTTGGCGTTGAATGACACCGAGATAGCCGGTCGCCAGGTCAGCCAGGGGGACTTGGTTGTGGTGTACGTAGCAGCGGCCAACCGCGATCCAGCCGTTTTCACTGACCCGAACGCGTTCGACATCGAACGCGACAACGCCGGCAAACATCTGGCGTTCTCCGGCGGTCGGCACTTCTGCCTTGGCGCGGCTTTGGCCCGCGCCGAAGGCGAAGTGGGATTGCGATCGTTTTTCGATCGCTTCCCCGACGTGCGCTCTGCGGGCGCGGGCAGCCGCCGGGACACCCGGGTTCTGCATGGGTGGTCGACGTTGCCGGTCGCCTTGGGTCCGGCCAGGTCGATGGCGACCCGCTAGCCGCTCGACTTTCCGCCGAAGTAGCATTCCAGCGTCATGGTGCACACCAGCTGACCGGTGCGGTTGAACATGGTGCCCTGTGCCAATCCTCGACCACCGATGCCGCTGGGTGAATGCTGCTCGTAGAGAAGCCAATCCGACACGTCCGGCGGGTGATGGAACCAGACCGCCAGATCCATCAGAGCCGAGAAGCCCGGTCCCAGTGGCGTCGTACCGCGCGCGATCATGGCCGACTCGAGCAGCGTGCGACCCGCGACGAAGGCAGCCAAGCAGGCGGCGATTACCGGATCATCCGGTGCAATACCGTTGGGGCGCCACCACATTCGTATGCGCGCGGGCGGGGGCTCGGCCAGGTCGGATGCCAGCCGGGCCGACGGGTCCACGTATCGCCAGTCGATGGGCTGCTCGCGCACCCACCAGCCACCACGTTCGTCGGCGTGGTCGCTGTGCTGCTCGGCGAAGGTCGGCACGGATTCAGGATCCGGTAAATCCGGTGGAAGTTGCTGATAGGCAAAGCTTTCGACGGACTTACTGAACGACGCGATGCCTTCGAGCAGTATCGAGCCGAACTGGCGGGCAGTCACACGCCGGGCCGAGAAGGTGCCGCCGTCATGCAGCGCGGTGACGTCGAAGTCCACTGGATGCCGAGCGTCACCGGCCCGCAGGAAATACATGTGCATGCTGTGCGGTAATCGCTCAGGCACAGTGCGACTGGCTGCCATCAGAGCCTGTGCTGCGATGTGGCCGCCGGAGATGTGATGCTCGAGTTCGTCGATCTGGTTTCCGACGAAGAACTCCGCGTTGACCTGTTCCAGGTCGAGCGAATCCAGGAGTTGGCTCAGCGTGATGACGGGCGGCGGAGAGGTCACGCACGCATCATGCCGCTAAGACAGGTAGCGGCCAAACCACTCCAGCACCCGCCGCCAGGCATCCTCGGCCGCAGCCGCGTTGTAGCGCGGTCCGGTGTTGTTGAAGAACGCATGGTCGGCATCGGGTTCGACAACGATCTCGTGGATCAACCCGGCGCGCTCGAGCGCGGCCTTGGCCGCCGGCTCCGAATCGGTGACGCGCTTGTCCAGCGCGCCGTAAAACGCCAGCACCGCAGTGGACTTGTCGCCGCTGAAGTCGTGACTATCCGGAAGCGGACCGTAGAACGGCACCGCAGCCGACAAGCGTGCCGTGTGGGAGGCCAGTAGCTGCCACACCAACCCGCCGCCGAAGCAGAATCCGACGACCGCCAGTTTCCCGCCAGGGACTCGGTTCTGCAGTTCGTGGACGCCCGAATTCAGATCGGCGATGAACCGGTCCTGCGGGGCGGCGGCCAGTGCGGCGGTCGCCTTTGCGGGATCGTCGAACTGTCCGGTCCCGCCTTCCTCGGACAGCAGGTCGATAGCCAGCGCCGAGTAGCCGGCTCCGGCGAAACGCTCGGCCACCGACCGGACCCAGTCGTTGAGCCCCTTGTTTTCATGAATCACCAGCACCCCGCGACGGGCGTTGTGGGCCGGGGCCCACGCGCCTTGAAGTTCGCCCCGCGGGCCCGGCCAGGTGATCGGCTCGGTGGGCAGGGCGCGCTTGGCGCCCGGCGGCTCCACTCCCTCGCCCGAGTGTGAGTGAAGTGGTTGGCTTGGCTTGTCGTCGCAGGCCGCGATCAACGAGGCCGCAGCACCGGCGCTGAGCCCGAGCAACGCCAGCCGCCGGAACGCTTCACGTCTGGTCAGCAATCCGTCGACGTGATCGGTCGCGATTTCCTCGGCGATGTATTGCTGTAGCCACGTCATCATGGCGAGTATGCGCCACAATCTGTCCCGGTGCCCGGATGACGCTGCCGCACTGGATCAGTCGAAGGTGTCCGGGTCGGCCACCGGGATCAGCAGATGGGACGGAGTGGGCCCACCCTGGTGCAGCTTATAGCTGCCGCCTGCCAGCGCGCGGCGGGCGGGCACGGTCGGGACCAGGTGCGGAAAGTCGAACGTGGTCACCGTGAGTCGCAGCCGGTGGCTCGACTCCAGCATCGCGGCGGTTGGGAAGACCTCGATGTCGTAGCGGGTCAATTCGCCCGGCACCACCGGTTCAACGGCTGACCGAGTGCTGATGTAATGCGGCTTGAGCACGGTGCCGTCGGACAGATACCAGGTGCGGTCCGGGTCCAGTGCGCGATGCGAGCCCAGAAGGGCGCCCTGCGTGAGCGGTCGGCTTGCGCCGTCAGGCGCAACGTCGTCGATATGGGCGACCCACAGCGACTCGGTGGTGTCCGCGGTGGCATGCACGGTCAGCGTGATCGGTCCGGCGATCAACGTCGGCGAAGCGAAGGCATCGGTGGTGTAGGTGAGTGCGCCGCGCTGCACTCGCCGGTTGTCCTGGTCGTAGCGGGTGTTTCCGCCGCGCTGGGTGCGGATGAAGCTGGTCAACCCGAGCGTCCACTGCTCGACGCTGCGGCCGGCCACCGGACCTCGGCCCACGTATTTGACTGTGGCCGTGGAGGTTTCGGGAGCGCAGTCGGCGGTCAGGCGGCCGGCTTCGGAGAGATATAACCGGGTCGGTGTCGCCGTGGGAAGCGGATATTCGCGGGCATGGAACCACCGCGGGCTTCCGATGGCCTGAAAGGTGAACGGAGATCCGGACATCGCCGCTGCCGTGTCGTCGTTCAGCCAGTAGTCGAACCAGCGCAGCTGTAGCGCGTGGAGATTCAGCCCGCCGTAGTCGGAGACGTGATACCAGGGGCCCATCATCAACCGCAACTGCTCGGACACCGGCTGGCCTGGTTGCATCGGCTGTTCGTCGGGCCGCCCCGCGTACGCGTTCTGCAGCGCGGCGTAATTCAGCGGAGCGCCGCGCTGGAAGGCGTCATGCCATCCGCCGACGAGGAAGACGGCTACCTTGTTGGCGACCACGCTCGGCAGTACCGTACCCGGCCGCATGGCATCCCAGAACGGCCCGTCGAACGCCGTCTCGCCGCCGGCGACGGCGTCGGCGATCAACGGCCGAAAGTAGTTCCGCTGATTGCGTCCGCGCTTGCGCACACCGGCAAATCCGCCGGCCCTGGGCCGCGGATGCTTGCCGCGATTGATGACTTCCAGCGCCGGGTTGACGACGTTGAGCAGCCGGTAGACCCCGCCATAGGCCCGCACCGTGCGCAGGTGCGGCGCCCCGCCCATCGCCGCCGCGTCGCGGTAGAAGTCGCGCGCCGACATGACCGGGAAGATCGCCTTGAGCGGAGAATCCGGCCCGATAGCGGCGGCGGTGAACAGTTGGTTGATCGCGAGGTAGGACACCCCGAACATGCCGACCCGCCCGTTGGCGTTGGGCAGCTTGGATGCCCAGTCGACGAGCTCGACCCCGTCCTGGGCCTGCCGTGCGCCGAACATCTCGAACGAACCGCCCGAGACGCCGCATCCCCGGACGTCGACCATCACCTCGATGTAGCCCCGCTTGATCAAATACGGGGTGGGGCCGCCACCGATTTGGGCGGCCGGCGGTGGAGCCTTCTTGCCGTACGGCGTCATCGACATCAGCACCGGGAACGGCCCGTCGGCGGGCCGGTCCGTGCCGGGCTCGGTGGGGTAATGAATGTCGACCCGCAACTCGACGCCGTCGCTCATCGGCACCGCGACGTTGTGGTGAATGCCCGTCCCGTACTGCGCCGCCCTGGGCTCCCACGACGGCGAATACGGCGACGGACGGTTTTCGCGGACCCGTCTGCGTCGCGATCGCAGCGTTGGCATCCCCACCTCCTGCACGCATGATTGCCTGGGCCAGACTGTAAAGATCCGCTGATCCTTGCCCCGCACGGGGGTTGCCTGTAAGCCTTGGTCCATGTCGGTTGAGAAAGCGGTGCTCGGACTGTGGCAGGCCCTATCGGGTCGGGACTGGGAAGGCGTCAAAACGTTCCTGTCCGCGGATTGCATCTATGTCGACATGCCGGTCGGGCCGACCCTGGCCGCTCGTGGGCCCGACGACATCGTCAAGCGACTCAAGGTCGGGCTGGAGCCGTTGGCCGGCTACGAGAATCACGAT
>NZ_JBAPRN010000316.1:0-23059 GCF_049281135.1 Mycobacterium sp.
GCCGGGCTCTAAGCCGATCCGCAACGCGCTGGAACTGATCGAGAGTCAGCCCACCGAGATCGATACGGTCGCCGACATCGCAGCGTCGGTGGGTTTGAGCGTCCGTGCACTCGACAACGGCTTTCACCGCTACGTGGGCATACCCCCGATGGCCTACCTGCGTCAGGTGCGCATGGCGCGGGCCCACGACGAACTCCTGGGCGCCGACCCCGAGGTGACCACGGCAAGCACCGTCGCGCGCAAGTGGGGCTTCGGCCACTATGGCCGGTTCGCTGCGGACTATGCGCGCCGGTTCGGCCGCAAGCCCTCTGAAACGCTGCATGGCCGGCGGCCGACACCCGCGGCTCGGAGCCAGGACTAATCACCCTGCAGCACAGCACGACCAGCCTGAGATCGGGCTGCGCGGCCGGCGGCCAACACTGACAGAGCTATGCAAGCCTCGCCCCGGAACGCCTATCCCGCATCGAGGTTGGCTACCGCCTCAAACGCGTCGAGGGTGGTCGGCTTCTGGACTTCAATGTCCAGCACGGTGCAGATCCTGCCGAAGCCCCAGTAGAAGCCGATCAACTGAACGATCTCCACGATCTGGCGTGGCGGATAGAAACGCTGCAGGGCGGCAAGGCGCCGAGCGCTTACCCGGGGTCGGTTCAGTACATCGGTCACAAACCCGATCAACACATTTTCGGCCTCGGGCAAGGCGGCCGGGTTGACGGTGCCATCCCAGATAGTTTGCCGCAGAACAGGATCAACGCCCGCGGCAGCCGAAATCGGGATGTGCTGTTGGTACTCGAACTCGCAGCGACCCTTCGCGGCAACAGTGAGGGTGACCAGCTCGCGTGCGCGCTCGGGCAGTTCCAAAGCGGTGAACTGCGCCTGGGCCAGCCGCAGAAAGTGCTCGGTGAGTACCGGTGAGTGGGCCAGCATATCGATGGCGGCAACACTGGGCATCGCGGCGAGGATGCCCGCCAGTGGCTCGGGAATCTCGGCTGGATCGGGATAGCTGATTTTGGCCATGACTGCCTTTGATTCAGTGCAGTCCGGCCATCAACTCAGCCAGGTCATCTGGCTTGATCATTGACGGCGGCATGGGCGGACCCCAATGGTTGGGCGATTTGTCCAATCCCCAGATACCGGGTTCCCAGATCTGATCGTCGATGATCTCGTCCATGTCGGAGTAGTACTCGGTCATGTTGCCCGCCGGATCACGGAAGTACCAGAAGTAGTTCGACCCGATCCAGTGGCGCCCGATGCCCCACACGTGGCGCTCGGGATGCTCTGCGAGCAGATCCTGTGCGCCGCGACCGATCTCGTCGATGTCGTCGACTTCCCAGGACGTGTGATGCAGATGTGGTACGGGTGCGGCCTGCACCAAAACATTGTGGTGATCAGGTGAGCACCGCATAAAGGCGCCGATGTCTTGGACTTCGTCGCTGATCCGAAACCCCAAGCCTTCCATGAAGAATCGTTTGGACGTGTGGTAGTCGGTGGACCCGAACACCACGTGACCCAACTTGCGGGGGCGCACTCGTGTCTCGCGATACAGCGCGGGTGCCCGCACGTCGGGGCGGCGGATGTCGCCTGGGTAATTCTGTTCGGCGATCTGGCACTTCTGCTGCAGCGGCTCGGCTAGCGCAATCTTGACCGCGATTCCAGTCGCGGGCTCGACGGTGGCCAGTTCCGAGCCGTTCACGCGCGCATCGACGTCCAGGCGCGCCAGTCGTGACTGAATGCTGTGCAGGTCGTCGCGGTACTGGGCGGCCACCCCGATTTCGACGAGCCGACGAATCGGTGAGTGCACCAGGACCAGCTGTTCGCCGCCGTCCACGGTGCTGAACCGCCGTTCGGAGGCCGTGGTGTGTCCCGGTACCGGGGTCAACCCGAAGTCGGCGTAAAACGTCGCGGCTTCATCGAGGTTGGGCACGCCGATCTTGAGGTGGGTGAGCCGCTGTAGTGACATGTCACACGTCCTTTCGTGGTGATGAAGTCTGGGCGGAGGCGGCCACGAACGTGTGGCGCATCTCCCCCACGCCCTCCAGCCGGCTGACCAGCACGTCGCCGGGCCGTATGTAGCGCGGAGGTTGGCGAGTGTGCCCGACACCCTCCGGGGTTCCGGTGAAGATGACGTCGCCGGGGCTCAGCGGAAGCACCGAGGACAGCTCGGCGATCAGCTTGGGAACCGTATGGACCAAGTCGGCGGTGGACGCCTTCTGCACAACGTCTCCGTTGAGAAGGCAGCTCAGCTGCAGATCACTGGGGTCGTCGAATCCGTCGGGGGTGACCAGGAAGGGGCCGGTAGGACTGAACCCGGGAAAAGACTTGCCCATACTCATCTGCGGCAATTGTCCGAGCAATTGGGTGGTGCGTTCCGAGAGGTCCTGGCCGAGGGTGAGCCCAGCGACGTAGTCCCAGCCCCGTTCGGGGGGGACGTGAAACGCAGTGCGGGCCACTACGACTACCAGCTCGACCTCCCAGTCCACGGTGTCAGCAGGCAGCGTGACCACGCCGTTGGGCGCCGCAAACGACGAGACATACTTGGTGAACACCATGGGCCATTCCGGCACGTCCAGACCGCCCTCGGCGGCGTGAGCGCGGTAGTTGGCTCCTATGCCGAAGACTTGTTCAGGTCGTGGCGCCGGCGGCCCAAGCTCCTCGGGCGAGTACGGCTGGGGTGTGCCTGGCTGCTGGGCAGCCCACTGGCAGAATTCATCCCAGCGCCGGTACACCGCTTGCGGGTCAGACGAAAACGTTCCTCCACTGGCCCGCTCGACGTCGACGGCGCCGCCATCGCGGAAGAGGTTCAATCGGCCGTCAAGATTTCCGATACGCATGGCTCACTTCACCTTTCGTTGGTGGCAAGAATCTGATCGAACGCGGCGTTGAGCACCGCCGCGGGATCGCTGACCGCCTCAGTGGAGCGAAACGCGATGAACCTGTCGGGGCGGACCAGCACAACGCCGGCCGAGCTCACCCCGCGATGTTTGAGCCAGGCGCAGCGAACGTCAACATGGTCGACATCGACGAACCCCACTCGCGTGGTCCGCAGCGGGATATTGCGCTCAGCGGCGATCTTCGATGCGGCTTCTACCCAGTCCAGACCGTCTTCACCGGCGATCAGCACGAAATGGCCGCCATGCACCAGCGATCCGAGGGCGAGGCGGCGGCCTTCGCGTTCGACCCAGGCATGCGGCAGCGAGCTTCCGGGTCTGGTGCTTGGTTGGTAAATGCGAACCGGGTCAATTCGGACGGGTTCCGGGGACGAATCGTCCACGATGGCCGCCGAACTGTAGGTGTATCCGAAATCGACGCCGTGCTGGCGGAATTCGTAACTATGGGATGCCACGGCCTCACCAAGCTTGTGTCGGCGGCGCGGGGAATCGGGCAGGTCGTCCCACAGTGGACGCAGCGCCTCCCAGTTCTCCTCGACCGATTTCGCCGGCGACAATCCCAGCGCGTTGACCACCGTGTCGTGGTTCATCGCTGCGGAGACCGCCGTCAGGATGTTGACGAAATCAACGGGCCGGCGTTCAGCCTCGTAGCTATCCAACAGCGCGGGGCCCGCGCGTCCCTGCAGCACTGCGGCCAGCTTCCAGCACAGGTTGTAGGCATCGTGGAAGGCGCTGTTGAGGCCCAGTCCTCCGGTGGGCGGGTGGCGGTGGGCGGCGTCGCCGAGCAGAAACACTCGTCCGGCTGAGAAGCGTTCCGCTAGAACACCTTCCATCACCCATTTGTTGACGTTGTGCACGGTCGGGGCAAAATCGGGTATTCCCAGCGACTCGCCGACACGTTTGATCACCTTGGCCGGGTCAGAGGCATCGGGATGTTCATAGGGGTAAGGCAGCACGGCCAGCCACTCTTCGGACCGCGACCCCCAATGGTCGGGCCCCACACCGATAAGCACACAGCCGTAATCGAGGTGTTCGGTGACATCGGGGTTGTAAACCCAACGGATCATCGAGTCGTCGTCGCTGAAGTAACCCGACAAGTCGGCCGAAATGTGGGCGTTGACGACGTGACGCAGGTTGGTGATTCCCTCCATCGGGATCCCGACGAGGTCCCCAACGGTGCGCCCGCCGTCGGCACCGAGCAGATAGGAGCACCGCACCCGGTACTGCTCGTTGGTGGAGCGGTCCAAGATCGTGGCGGTGACACCGTCACCGTCCTGCTCGAGATCGATCAGCTCATGAAAGAACCGAACGATGCCCTCAGCGCGAGATTCGGCGAATTCCTTGAGGATGGGTTCCAGCCGTATCAAGGGCAGGTTTGCCGATGGACACGGGCTCGCGGCGATGTAGTCGGGGTCGGTATAGCCGCCGCCCCATCCTTCGGCAGAGGCCAGTCGGCGGCCGTGGCGCTCCGGGGGGCCCTCACCGGCCAAACCCGAGTACCAGGAGACCGTGCGGATGTTCTCCACGGGCGCACTGCGGGCCAGGATGTTGGGGGCCACTCCGATGTCGGTGAGAATCTCCATGCTGCGTTGGTTGAGCACATGAGCCTTGGGCAGCCGCGATGTCTCGGCATAGCGCGATACCAGCAGTGTCTCGACGCCTAGCTGCGACAACAACATTGACGCGGTGAGTCCCGCTCCGCCACCTCCGACGATGAGCACCGGGACGGTGATGTCTGTGGTCACCATGTCTCCTTAAACGCGTTCGTGCAGCGGACCGCCCGCTGCCGTGGTTAGAGCTGAGCGGCGAACCCGCGGACGTCGCGGATCGTGGCGGCGTACACATCGGGCATGGCGGCGGCGAAGAACACGTCACCAGCGTGCACGGTGCCGGCCACCATGCGCCCGACGGCGCTGACACCGTTGCGCAGCAGGCGACGCTGGTAGCTCAGCCCTTCGTCGCGCAGTGGATCGAGTTCGTTGACCGAGACCACGTGTGCGGGCAGCCCGACAAGGTCGGCGTCGCTGGCGCGCTGGGGCCAGCACAGCGCTTCGTCACCGTGGGTCGCCAGTGGGTCATACAGTGTGCCCATCACCGCCAGCAGCGCGCAGGAGATCAGATAGCCGTCATTTTCGGTTTGCGACGGCAGGTCCGCGGGTTTGTCCCAGGGGCTGGCGATCATGGGGGCGATCGCGTACACGCCGTCGGGTCGGCGGCTCCACTGTTGGCGGTTGGCCCTCAAAGCCACCGCCAGTGCCAGGTTCCCGCCGCCGGACTCCCCTGCCACTACGACGGGGTCAACATTCAGGTCGGTGCGGTGCTCCAGCGCCCACATGGTGGCCGCCGTGCAGTCGTTGAGGCCGGCCGGGTACGGGTGATTGCCAAGTTTGCCTGCGCCGTTGCGGAACTCCACCCCGATGACCACGGTCCCCTGAGCGGCCAGTTCGTCGCGCCAGCGTTCGTAGCATGGGTCGGAGGCGCCGAGGATGACCCCGCCACCGCCGTGAAAATGCACCACACAGGGCAGCGGTCGGTTGCTGGGCTGGAGGGTGGGTCGATGGATGCGCAACGAGATGTCGTTACCGTCGGGGCCGGTGATGATGGCGGTCTCCTGCGAGACTCCCGTGACGGGTGCCAGCCCCGCCAGCAGCGCGTCGAACAGTCCGCCGAAGCCCGCCTCGGTTTGGGCCGCGTAGTCCAACAGCGCCTCGCGTGGCGAATCCGCCGCGACGGGTAGCGGTGGCGATTGGCGGTCGAGACCGAATGCGGCCAGCGCCGCAACCATGCGTGGATCGGCGCGCGGATCGTCGCGCAGATCGCCTTGCCGCAGCGCTCGGCTCGCCGCCGCATTGTCGCTGGCATTCGGGTCCATCGTGCCGGTCGGCGATTCAGACATCGTGACCATGGCTCTGGTCGGTGGGGGCGGCGAATCCGAATTCCAGGTCGCGTGTCATCCCGTCGGACCGCCAGGCCGCGAGCAGGCCGACGTACTCGATGGGGCCCCCACCATAGGCGGTTGCGAACACGCTGGGTTCTTGCTTGGCGTCGCCGTTTTCATTGTTGTACGCGCCGGGGGTGCAGTTGCGACTGGCTTCGGGATTGAAGGTGGACTTCTCGGCGATCACTTCACCCCAACGTTTTTCCGCCTCGGGTCGCACCTCCACGGTGGTTGCGCCGCGGCGCAGCCCGTGGTCGATCACGTGCGCGACATGGGCGGCCTGGTCACCGAATACCAGCGGCTGATTGATCGACACAGCCGCCTGGTGCAGCCCACCGATGATGAACAGGTTCGGAAACCCGTTGACGTAGATTCCGTGCAGCGAACGCACGCCCTCGGAGCGATGCTCCGAAAGTGTCTGGCCGGTGGGCGAGTGGACTTCGAATCCGCCCGATCGGGTTGCAGCCACGCCGAATTCGAAGCCGGTGGCGTAGATGATGCAATCAACGTCGTATTCGCGTCCGTCGAACACAATGCCCGTCTCGGTGATCCGGTCAAGACCCCTGCCTTCAGTGTTGACAAGCGTGACGTTGGGGCGGTTGAACGTCGGCAGATAGTCGTCGTTGAATCCGGGTCGTTTGCAAAACCGGCCGTAATACGGCTTGAGCGCCGCGGCGGTAGCAGGGTCCTCGACTATTTCGTCCACGCGTGCTCGGATGCGCTCCATCTGCGCGAAATCCATCGTTTCCAACAGCGCCGCGGCGGCTTCGGGTGAACCGGCGGCACGGGCCTCAGCGCCCCCACCCCAGATCGTGGTCCATTGATCGCCGATCAGATCCACGTCCTCGGGCATCCCGGCCAGGATGGCGTCGAAGTTCTCCATCCGTCGCCGCTGCCATCCACGGTCCTGGCGCGCCACCCAGCCCGCCTCGAGGGGGGCGTTGTCGCGGCTGTCAATGATTGAAGGGGTGCGCTGAACGACATACAGATGTCCGGCATCTCGGGCCAACATCGGCACGATCTGAATCCCGCTGGACCCGGTTCCGAGCACGGCGACGCGTTTGCCGCGCAGCCGGTCAAGCCCCCCGCTGGGGCCGCCGCCGGTGTAGTCGTAATCCCATCTGCTGCTATGGAACTGCTTGCCCTTGAAATCGCGGATACCCGGGATCCCAGGCAGCTTGGGCCGGTGCAGCGGCCCGCTGCCCAGCACCAGGAACTTCGCCCGGATCTGGTCACCGCGGTCAGTGGACACGACCCACCGCGAGTCGTGATCCGACCAGTGGACATCGCTGACTTGCGTTTGCAGGTAGGCGTTTTCGTACAGCTCGTACTTCTCGGCGATGCCCCGCAGATGGGCGGCGATCTCGGCACCCGGTGCGTACTTGACCGACGGCGTGTAGTCGAACTCCTCCAGCAGCGGCAAGTAGATCAAAGACTCACAATCGCAGGCGATTCCGGGATAACGGTTCCAGTACCAGGTCCCGCCGAAGTCCGCCCCTTTTTCGATGAGTCGGAAGCTGCTGATCCCGGCGCGGCGCAGTTCCACCGATGTCAGGATCCCCGCAATGCCGCCGCCGACGATGAGCACGTCGACCGTCTCCACCGACGGGTCGCGAATGATGGTGTCGGTGACGTTGGGATCGCGGGCGAAATCTTCGAACTGGCCTTCGACGGCGATGTACTGTGCGTTGCCTTTGGCGTTGAGCCTTTTGCTCCGCTCCAGTTCGTATCTCGAGGCGAGCTGACGATTGCGGTCGCGCTCGACCGCGCTTGTTGAGCTATCGACGATGCTAGACAAGTGCCATCCTGACTGACTGGAGCGTGGCTCACCCCGCGGGTGAACGTTCGATGGAACTCAACATAAGTGGCTAAAGTCAGGCGGGACAGCCAGTTTACGCAAGGAGTAATCCGCCGCTGGCCGAACGTGATCTCGCAGTGTGCCTGCGGGCGAGGGAGAGATGGAATCCTCCGATGGCCGGGGCCTCTCTGGGCCTGGCCCTGTCACAGGTCGGCGATCAGCTTCTGTGCGCGGCGGCGGACGGCAGATACACCGTCTTGGGCTGCAGGTAGGCCTGTAGCCCTTCGGGACCCAGCTCAGAGCCAATGCCGCTGGCTTTGATTCCGCCGAATGGTGCAGCCACGTCGAGCTCATAGCAATTGACACCGACGGTACCGCTCTCGAGCTGCTGGGCCAGAGTGATACCGGTGGCCTCATCGGCTGTCCACACTGTGGCTGCCAACCCGTAGTCGGAGTCGTTAGCCAGCGCGACCGCGTCATCGATGTGGTCATAGGCCGTTATGCACAGCACCGGCCCGAAGATCTCCTGGCGTGCAATCACCGATGAATTATCCACATCGGCGAATACTGTTGGCGCCACGTAGAAACCGCGAGTTCGGTCGGCCGGTACCGACCCGCCGGTGGTGATCCGTGCCGCGGTTTGCCGACCAGCTTCGATGAAGCCCAGGACACGTTCGCGGTGGGCGGCACTGACCAGCGGACCGATCTGGGTGTCCTCCCCTAAGGGGTCGCCGACCCGTAAGGCCCGCACGGTGTCGGTGATTGCGTCGACGATCTGGCGATAACGGGCCCGGGGCGCCAGGATGCGGGTGCTGGCATGGCAGGTCTGCCCGTTGTTGGGCAGGCACACCGCCGGCAGCTGCTGCAGGAAATCCCCAAGATCGGCGCTGTCGGTCAAAATCGCCGCGGATTTCCCGCCGAGCTCGAGGGTGACCGGCCGTAACAGCCCGCCGCACGCCGCTCCGATTTCGCGGCCGGCATTCGTCGAGCCGGTGAACGCGACTTTGTCCACGCCGCGGTGAGCTACCAAGTCCGCGCCGGTCTGGCGCCCACCTGGCACGATATTCAGCACCCCCGCGGGCAGTTCTGCCTCCACTGCGGCTTCTGCGAAAGCGTAAGCGTCCAGCGCGGTTTCGGGCGCCGGCTTAAGGACAACGGTGCAACCGGCGGCCAGAGCCGGAGCCAACTTCATCGCCGCGAGCCCCTGTGGATAGTTCCACGGGGTGATCGCGGCGACCACGCCCACCGGGTCGCGCTGCACCAGCGTGCGGCGACCGGTCTTGCTGGTGCGCACGTCGCGCGCCGGCTGTGTCGGCGCCAGGCGTGCGTAGTAACGGAAGATCGCGGCCGGACTGAACCCGTTGGCAACCCGCGACAGCGCGATCGGCATGCCGTTCTCACGGCTGACCAACTCGGCGGTCTCTTGCGCACGGGACTTGAGAGCGCCGGCGAACCGGTCGAGCAGCGCGCAGCGCTCCTGCACGTCCATTGCCGCCCATGGGCCTCGCAGCGCCTTGCGAGCGGCGCCTACCGCGGCGTCCACGTCGGAGCCCTCGGCAAGGGCCACCCGTCCTAGAAGCTGTTCGGACGACGCCTCGAACACGACGGCAGACGAACCGGTCGTGTCACGCCATTGCCCGTCGATGAACAGCCGCGGCCGCTCCAGCAGCTCAGCGGCCGTCATTCGCTGCGCTCCCGTGTGGGGCCTCCGTAGAGGTCGTCGAGCAGCCGACGGTGGCGGGTCACGATCACCTCGCGCCGCAGCTTCAGCGTCGGCGTCAGCTGCCCGCCCTGCGGTGTCCACTGCTCGGGCAGCAGTGCGAACTTCTTCACCTGCTCCGGACGTGACACTCGGGCGTTGGCGCGATCGACAGCCTCCTGGATGAGAGTGCGAACCCGAGTGCTGGCGATCAGATCGTCAATGTCAGGAGCCGTAGACCCGCCAACCGTGGCGGCGTGCACCGCCGTTGCGTCAATGGTGATCAGCGCGACCAGAAAGGGCCGGCGGTCGCCGTAGACGATTACGTTGCTGATGAATTCGGACTCCAGCAACAGCAGTTCCAGGGCGGCGGGCGCGATATTCTTACCCGAGGACGTGATGATCATTTCCTTCTTGCGCCCCACGATGAAAAGGAATCCGTCGGCGTCGCGACGGCCCAGATCGCCAGTGTGCAGCCATCGTGTGTTCGCCGACGAGTCAGCGCCGGGCACGAGTTGCCCGTAATAGCCCGGTGACACCGTCGGGCCCTGCAGGAGGATCTCGCCGTCCTCTGCGATGTCGACCTGCACGCCGGGCAGCGGCAGTCCGACACTGCCCAGGCGGTAGGCGGCCTCGGTGTTGGTGGTGGCCGTCCCGCAGGTCTCGGTCATCCCATACGCGTCGTAGATGCGGATGCCCAACCCGGCAAAAAACGTCAACGTCTGTTCGGGCATCGGCGCGGCGGCGGTGGCGGCCCACCGCAATCGGTCCAGACCCGCACGCGATCGCAGACCTGACAAGATTTGTGCGTCGGCGCGTGCGAACTCCTCGAGCAGCCCGGGCGAGGCGGCCGAACCATTTTGGTGCGAGGTGACGTAACGACGGCCGGTGTCCAGTGCCGCTTGCACTTCGGCGGTGTTGAATTCGTCAGTGGCCGCACCGCCGTCGTGGAGCAGGGTTTGAATTTTTTCCCAGATTCGCGGCACGCCGAAGAACCGGCTCGGCCGCAGTTCACGTAATTCCTGGGCAAGTTCGGATGCGTCGGCCAACAGCCGGACATGGCCACCGGCCACGTACGGCAGATACATGCTCAACATCCGTTCGGCGATGTGGGCAAACGGTAGGTAGGACACCGAGCTGCCGCCATCGGTCAGGTTGTTGACAGCCAGCAACGCGTTGGCCTCATACACCACGTTGCGGTGAGTGAGCACCACGCCTTTGGGGGCCCCGGTGGTTCCGGATGTGAACACCACCGTGGCCGGCGCGTCGGGTGAGACTGCCTGCCAACGCAGTTCGCACTGACGGGGGTGATCGTCGAGATAGCTCGCGCCCGCATCAATCAGCCTCTGCCAGCTGTGGGTGTCGGACTCCTGGACGGAATCGTCCAGGCTGACGATCAGCTTGAGCTGATCGAGTCCGGCAAGAGCCGGTGCCCACCGTTCGAGCTGCTCCGCAGCTTCGACGATCAACGCCGTGGGGGTGCATTGCGCGGCGGTCGCCGCGATCTGCTCGGCCGCGGCGGTCAGGTGGATCGGAACCGGTATCGCGCCGGCGTGCAGGGCTGCTGCGTCGGCAACGATGTGTTCGATGCGGTTGGACGCCATGATCGCGACACGATCGCCGGCCGATACACCGCGGGCGATCAATGCGGCGGCGGCCCGGCGCGTGGTCACGCGAAACTGTCGCCAGGTCAGGGTCCGCAGCTGCCCTGCCGGACCCAGCCGATCGGAGTAGGCGAGGTCGTCGCCGCAGCGCTCCGCAGTGTCGGCGAGCACCGTGCACAGGGTGTGGCCCTGGCTAAGGTGCAGCACATCGGGATCCCGTACGAGCTGTGTTGCGTTGCTGTTCAACACGTTCTGCATTCACGATCCAGGCTGGCCAAGCTCGTCGATGCTCGCCTTGAGGCGCCGCAGACGTGAAGGCCTGGCGTGTCGGGCATCACCGGCGAATATCGGCCGCCATCATGGCGTCGGCCCGGCCAGGGTTGCAGCCGCTCACCACGTCGATTCACGCCTCGAGGTTAAGGGCCGGTGCAGTCGTTAAACACGGGTACGCCGGGAGTGCAGCCAGATATGGATGCCGTCCGGCGCGAAGCGGATGGCATGCGGCTGAGGCGGTTTTCTACAGTCGGACGTGCCGGGAACAACGGGCGATTCCCGGCACGATCAGGCGAATGTTGAGCTAGCAGAAGTCACGTGGTGATGACCGGGCCAAGCGCCACAGCGTTGGGTGTGCTTCCCACGGTCACGCGCCACCGGCCTCGATGTCAGACCTCAACAGCGCCGCCCAAACGAACCCAGGCGGGGTCGGTGGCACCCCTGGGGTGCGGCCGGGTCGTCCGTGATCATCGGTGGAGGCATCATGAATGACCCTGTTGCAGCGACATCCGACGCCGGCGGCCTGGCCACTATCCCCGCGATGCGGCGAGCAGTGATCATGGACGTGTTCGCGACTATGGACGCCGGTGACGTGGACGGGATGGTCGCACACATGACCGACGACGTAAGCACCCAATTCGGTAACCAGCCCGAGGTCTCCGGCAAGACTGCGTTCCGGGCGCTGTTCACGCAGGTCGGCCAGGCCATTGTGGGGCTGCGCCATGAGGTGCTCGACCTCTTCCATGCTGTCGAAGATTTCGACGTGTGGTTTGTGCGGCTCCGTGTCTCCTACCACCTGCTTGACGGCAGAACGGTCACCTTGCCGTGTTGCAATTTGTTTCGGATGCGGGGTGACCTCATCTCCGAATACCGCGTGTACGTGGACATCGGTCCGGTCCTGGGCGGGGCCGCGGCGAGCGGTGTCTGACTTGACGCCCCGACGCGCTGCCGCCGCGGGCGCTGGCGGATCTGTGTGACCAACATGCAGATCACCGCCGCCGTGCTACGCGATCGCACCGGCCGCTACGAGATCGAAGATGTCACGCTGGCCGATCCGGGGCCCGGGGAGATCTTGGTGCGCATTGTCGGTGTGGGCCACTGTCACACCGACCTGCTGGCGCGCACCATCCACTCCCGCAGCGCGCTGCCTCTGGTGGTCGGGCATGAAGGGTCCGGGGTTGTGGAGACGGTCGGCGCCAACACCGCCGGCATCGCGGCAGGCGATCATGTTGTGCTGTCCTACGACTCATGCCGTCGGTGTGTTAACTGCCTGTCCGGTCACCCCGCTTACTGTGACAGCTTCGTGCGCCGCAACTTTGGTGATGCCCGCGCCCATCTACCCGCTGTGATGCACGACAAGCACGGACTGCCGGTGTTCGCGCGATGGTTCGGGCAGTCCTCATTTGCCACGCACGCCCTTGTTGCGGCGCGCAACGTCACCAAGGTCGACAAGGACCTCCCGCTGGAGCTGCTCGGGCCGCTCGGATGTGGAATCCAGACCGGCGCAGGCGCAGTGATTCTTTCTCTGGGAGTCGGGGCCGGCGAGAGCGTCGTGATCGTGGGTGTGGGGGCGGTCGGCCTGAGCGCGGTGATGGCCGCGACACTATGTGGTGCTGATCCGATCATCGCCATCGATCTGAGCGTGGGGCGCCTGCATCTGGCGCGGGAACTCGGTGCGACACATACGATCATGGGTACAGACGGCGACGCGACCGCACAAGTACGTGCGCTTACCGACGGCGGCGTTCAGTACGCCCTGGACACGACAGGAGCTCCCGCGGCGATCGCAGCCGCGATCGGATTCCTCAGGTCTACCGGTGTCTGCGGGCTGGTCGGTCTTTCGACCGACGCGTTGGTCCTGCCTCCAGGCGCGCTGGCAGTCGGCCGCACCGTGACGGGCATCGTCGAGGGAGATGTCGTGCCGCAGACCTTCATCCCCCGGCTGTTGCGGCTATGGCGGCAAGGCAAATTCCCGTTCGATCGGTTGATCACCACATTTGGACTCGACCAGATCAACGAGGCTGAAAAAGCCGTGATCAGCGGTGACATCATCAAACCCGTACTGCTTCCCGGGCTTTAGACAGCATCCTGCGGCGACCCCGACCTCACCCCTTGCAAAACGCCGACCGCGGTCAGCGCCGTTCACCACGGTGATGTTCACGCTGCAGCGCACGAAGCCATCCTTGCTCATACGCCCAGCTGGAACTGATCAGGTCAATGCACCCGAGGGGCTAGGCGGGGGTTTGTTGCACCTCCAAGACCCCGGCGTCGATCAGCTCATCGATGGCCGAGTCGCTCATTGTCAGTACCTCGCGGCAGATCTCGCGGGTGGCGGCGCCTAGCAGCGGCGCGGCCCGCAGCAGTGGTTCGGGAATCGCGTCGAAAAGCGCTGGACCCCTGGTGACGTCGAAGGGCTTGTCGTGGCCGGGCTGGACAAGCGTGCCGAGCTGGCATCGCGCAGCCAGGTGCGGATCGGTCAGCAGGTCGCCCACATGTGTGGCGGCGCCGGCGGCGACGCCGGCGCCCTGCAGGATTTGTTGGGCTTGCGCCGGTGCAAGTTGCGCCGCCCAGTGCCCCACCGCCGCGTCGAGCTCTGCGCGGCGCGCGACTCGCCCGGCCACGGTGGCATAGACCGGGTTGGCGGCCAGGTCAGGGCGGTCAATGGCAGCCGCCAACAAGGCCCAGTCGCCGTCGCCGTCGATGTTCACCGCACAGTACGCATCCTCACCGGCGCACCGGTATACCCCCGATGGCGCGTCAAATTCACCGGAATTTCCTTCTGCGACAAGCGTTCCGGGCAGCAGCGATTCGCGCAGGTACTCGGTGGCCATCTGCATGAACACGGTGTCCATCTGGGACAGTTCGATACGACAACCCGTACCTGTGCGCTCGCGTTGGATCAGCGCAGCCAACACCGCGGCGGTCCCCACCCGGGCCGCAGCGTGATCGGGATAGACGGTGTTGTGATCCCCGAAGCCGTCCGGCGCGTCGGGATGTCGCCACAGTGCCGTCAGGCCGACCGCCGACCGCACCAGCGGCCCGTAGCCCATGCGGGTAGCCCACGGGCCGTTGGCGCCGAAGGCACTGCTTTCCACCATGACGATCCGAGGGTTGATGGCCCGCAGCTCCTCATAGCCCAAGGCAAGCGATTCCATGGTCCCGGGCCGGAAATTCGTCAGTACCACATCCGATTTCGCGACCAGCTCACCGAACAACTTTTTGCCGGCAGCACTGCGCAGATTCAGACCCAGACTTCGCTTACCCCGATTGCCGACCGCAAAATTGTATCCACAGCGACCTGGCCGATCACTCTGGCGCATCCCATCGACGAATGCCCGGTTTTCGACCTTGATTACATCGGCGCCCTGATCGGCCAACTCCCGTCCACTCTCTCCGCCGACCACGATGACTCCCAAGTCCAGCACCCGAATACCCTGCAGCGGGCGCAGAACCGATGTAAAGCGGGTGTGGGGTGGTCGACGATACGGATGAGACGCGATCTCGGCGGCGTGCTCGTCCAGGCGCGGGGCCCGATGCCGGAAGCCCATCCGGGTGCCGTCGAATGCGACGCAGCCATTGGCCATCGCGCCATGCAGGTTCGGCGCAACCTCGACCCAAGCGAACGACTCTCGTTGGCGCACATGATCGTTGTCAAGCATCTCCGCGGCGGTGTGCAGCGCCGCCACCGCAATCCCCAGTTCGGCGCCGCGCGCGACGATCTCGTCTCTCGTCTTGTCGGCGAACAGTTCCTCGATAGCGCTGCGGATCGCGGCCCAGTTGCGATGCCGCATCCCCATCTGGTCGTAGGCTGCGTCGGTGAACTCCGCAGGGTTGCCCATCCAGCTGAGCAGGGCCCGCCACTGCTTGGCCGAGCCGATGAACATCCGTACATAGCCGTCTGCGCAGGCAATGACCGGATACAGGAACCGTAGGTCGGGCCGTCCCGGCGGCTGCTCAGAAAGTCGTCGACCCCCGCTGGCCGACCCCCCCATCCCGAAACCGGGGTCAAGATCTTGCACCACCAGGTCCAGCAGGGAGCAGTCGACGTACTGACCGTGCCCGGTTCGGCGCGCGTGGTAATAAGCCAGCAGCGCCGCGAAGGCACAGTGGATGGCCGCTGTTTGGCCGCCCAACTCGCCCGGGGGGACCAGCGGCTCGCGGTGGGCCGCTCCCGAGCGGGTCAACGCGGAGGACATCGCCACCAGCACCGCCTCACTGGAGCGCCATCGGCGGTACGGGCCGGTCTGGCCGAAACCGGTGACGGACACCACAACAAGTGCCGAGTTGCGTTGGCGCATGACATTTGGTCCCACACCCAAAGCGTCTAACTCACCGACGGGTCGGGATTCCAGCACCACATCGGCGGTATCGGTCAGATGCAGCAACGCGGTGCGCTGCTCAGCGCTACTGAGGTCCAGCACGATGCCGCGTTTGTTGAAGTGTCCGGTCGCAAACCGCAGGCCGTGCCCGTCGTGCCGGGGATGAGCACGTCGTGAGGTCACACCCTCGGGCGGTTCGACGAGCACCACATCAGCACCCAGATCGGCCAGAAAACGTCCGGTCACCGCGGCGACACCATCGGTGAGGTCGACCACCCGCACGCCGTCGAGCGGAAGTCTCCCGTCTGACATCGGCTCTGTCACCCCCAAGCTCGCGACGCGCCTGCGGTCACTGTAACGGCCCGACGACGACCGCCCCGTGGGAGGCGTCGTGGGTGACCGGGCGCCTTGACATGCCGACACGGTTTCCCGCGTCGAGTGCGCTCACGTAAATCGGCTGCCCCACAGGCTCATCTGCGCTCTGCAGCATCCCCAACAACTCATCATCATCTTCTACCACTTTGGCGACGAATCGGCTGTCGTCAGATTTCAGCCGCCCGATCACTATCCCGGTGGTCCCCTTGCGGCCGTAGGCGACGGTATAGCTCTCGATGGTGGCCCAGCCGCTCGCACGCTCGGTCACGGTCGGCGCATCAGCGTCGTCGATCTCGCGCTGCAACAGCGCACTGCGATCAGGCCGCCACGGTGTGGGAGTGGTGCTGTAGACGCCGACAGATGTTTTCGACAGCATGCCGCCGTTCGCCGAAACCAACGCGAAACTGCCGGCACGGCTTCGTACCCGGGCTACGGCCTCGGCGATGGCGTGCATCGAATAGTTGTTGCCGGCTCCGCCGAAGAACGGTAACCCGCCGGTCAGAGTCAGGCCGCGCGGATCAGACGCGGACAGGCCCAAGGCGTCGATGATGTTGGAAACAGCGATCGGAAAACAGCTGTAGAGGTCAAAGAAGTCGATGTCGTCAAGACCCAATCGGGCGACCGCCAGTGCGTGGCGCACCGCGGCGCCCGCCGAGGGGGCCTGGCCGAGCTCCCCACGCTGCAGCAGGGTGCGCTCGACCAGATCGGCTTGCCCATGCAGAAATACCCACTTATCGTGCGCCACCCCGAGGCGCTGGGCGGCACCCGCCGAGGCCAACAGGACCGCCGCGCCTTGGTTGACTTGGTCGCGCGCGACCACAAAACGTGGGTAGGGGTCGGCGATCATCCGGTTGCGCTCGGTAACGGTAACCAGCTCGTCCGCGCTGCGCCGGATCGGGGCAGCCGAAAATGGGTTGCGGGCAGCTACTTCGGTGAACGGGGCCAACAACTCGCCCATCGCCGCGGCATACTCGGCCCGGCTACGGCCCTGCGCGGCTCGGCGTGCGTTCTCCAGCAGCGCATATTGGGTTGCCGGTGCGCCGACACCGTGGGCTACCAGCGCCGGTGTGACCAAACCGGCCAACCCGAACCCACGGTCCTCGATAGACCCGACAGGATCCTCGGAGAAGTCTGGTTTGTGCACGGCACCGGCGTAATGGCGAATCGTGGAGATTGCCTCGGCGCCCACCAGCAGCACCACGTCTGCCAAGCCCGCCGCGATCGCGCGACTGAACTCGCTGACCAGGCGCTGGGGGGACTGTCCGCCAACGACATCCAGGACTGCTCGTTGCGGTGCCGCACCGAGCCGATGTGCCACCGACAGTGGGAACTTCGTCGACTTACCCAGCGGGGCAACCGCGCGGGCCGAGGAGTTCTCGAACTGGCGGGTGGCGGCGATGGTGTCGACGGCGGCTATCACCGCGTCAGCATTCGTTTGCGAGTCGGCGACCGCGGCGCGAGCCGCCTGGACCGCCAACGCGATTGGCGACAAGCCGGCATAGCCGGGGTCCTCGAGCCGCTCGGCGACCTGCCCGACACCGATCAGCACAGGTGTTCTCGGGTCCAGCCCGGCAGCTGACATCTCAGCTACCGCCGGTGCCTGATGAGCCGTCCGACATGCCAACGCCCAATTCGACGCGTCCGGCACGCAGTGCCGGCCGGTCATTTTGAGACCAAAATCCGATCGTCATCGCTTTCCTATAAGCTAACGTATATTAGCTATATGAGATCGCAACTGATACAGCGTAGTCAACCCAGGAATACTGTGCGTATGGTCACCAAAGCTAATTAGTGTTAGCTGACGGAGGAAGGTCATGAGCGGCAAGAGCAGTGTGCGCTCCGAGGAGATTCGCCGCGCAGCACTCGAGCTGTTCACGCGACAGGGCTACGAGGCCACCACCATGACTGACATCGGTAATTGGGTGGGCATCCGCGGCCCCAGCTTGTACAAGCACGTCACCTGCAAACAGGAGTTGCTCGTTCAGATCATGGCGGGCACCATGACAGCGCTACTCAGCGAGCATGACCGCGCTATTGCCGGTACCGATGACCCCACCGAACGGCTGCGCCGAGCCGTCGAGGCGCATGTGCGGTATCACGCCCGTCACCGACTCGAGGCGTTCGTCGGCAACCGCGAAATCCGCAGTCTCGAAGAGCCACAACGAGATGCCATCCTCGCGCAGCGCGCCAAATACGAGGCCAGATTCCGCAAGCTGATCACCGACGGTGCGGCCGTCGGGAAATTTCACGTGGCATCGCCACGACTTGCCTCCTACGCGATCCTGGATCTCGGTATGGGCCTGGCGGTGTGGTTCCGCGAAGATGGTGAACTCAGCGAAAACGAAATCACATGGCAGTACGTCGATTTTGCGCTTCGTTTGGTGGGTGGGGGATGAACCAGCCAACCCGGATTTCCGCAACGTCATCGATATCAACCTCAATGGCGCCTAATACGTGACCGGTCAAACGATCGTCGTGGACGGCGGCGTCACCATCACCTGAAACTGCCCGCCGCGCCGGTCAGTCTTGCTGCGACAGCACAAATCAGTGTGTCAAATGAAACTTGACGTCGCCGAGACCGTCGAACGATGCCACGATCGAATTTTCCGCCGAGACACGCACCAAGGTAGTAAACGAGCCTGACATCACAATGTGGCCCTCCTCCATGGCTACGCCAAACTCCGCCAGTTTGTTCGCAAGCCACACGACAGCCAGCACCGGGTTACCCATTACCGCTGAGGAGACTCCGTGGGCACTTGGCCGGCCGTCAATCGTCAGCGTGCCGCCGACGCCGCGCACATCAATCTGGTTGAGCTTACGGGGCATCGACCCGAGAACGACACCGCCACACCACGCGCCATCGGCGACGCTGTCGACGATTAGCGGGCCAGGGCCTCGTCGAGAGTAGCGTCTGTCGACGATTTCGATCGCGGGCAGAACGAAATCGGTTGCCCGCATGACATCGACGGGGGTGACCCGCGGTCCACGCAGCGACTTGCCGAGTACGAAAGCGATCTCGATCTCCACGGCCACGCCAGCGTTGAACCGCGCGCACGAGACCGAAGATTCCTCCGGGATGAACATATCGTCGAACAGCGTCCCAAAGTCGGGCCCTTCGCCCCCGGCGAGATCACGCGTCACTTGCGAGGTCAGGCCGATCTTGTGTCCTTTGATGACTTGTCCTGACGCGATCTTGAGATCGTTGACGGCACTGGCGATCGCGTACGCGCTAGGGAGGTCACAATCAGGATGCGTCTCGGTGATTGGCGGCACATAAACCCGATCGCAGCTGGCTCGGTAAAGGTCTCGTGCCAATTGAGCGCAGACATCTTCTGACAGTCGACCTTTCGCAGGCGTACTCGCACTATTCATCATCTTGGAAATCCGTGAGGCTCACCGTTCCGATGCCGCGGTCGCTCGGTGTTGCATTGCTCCAAGCCCCGGCCAAGCTCGGCAAGTCGCGAGTATCGATCACGTTGACCGACTGCGGAAGAAGGCGTTCGACAAGAACGTCATGCAGCTTTGGGTCGTGGTCGGCGATCGTATCGGCCAACAGGTAGATTTCGTAGTCGCGATCGAGGGCATCCCGCACCGTTGACAACACGACACCGCTCGTTGAGACGCCAGCCAGGATGAGCGTATCTATGCCCAGCTCTTGCAGCAGGCGATGCAGCTCAGTGGTGCTGAATGCACCAAACCGCGTCTTACGTACCACGAGTTCGCCCCCTTGGGGAGCAACGCGGGAATGGATCGCCGCCTCGGGGCTGCCTTCTGCAAATGTTCGACTCTCGACAACCTGCCGAAGAGCCTTGTTGTGAGTCGGCACCCTCTCGAAATCTTCTGCTGTGAAGGCCACCCGCACGTGGGCCACTTGGACTCGCTGCTGGCGTGCCCACCACAGCGCCGCTTCCGCCCGCGACAAGACATCGGCCGAATTCGCGATGGTGTCAAGAACCCCGTACTGAAAGTCCAGCAGAAGCAGAGCCAGCCCGCTCGCGCCGGCCGGGACTACGGGAGCGGTCACTATCGTGTCCTGTGCGGGCGTCGCCTAGTCCAACCACCGTGCTCACATGTCAGGTCATCGCTGGGCCTGTCGCTTCGACGCGCCGTGCGCGCAACGACCGTCGTGGCCGTGCTCAACACTGCTGAGCCCCTCCGCCCGAAGGATACGTCGTACCGGGTTGCCGCTCGCCGCACGCGGCCAAGACGGTGATGGCTTGTGTATCAACGCCTATGGGACCGAGCGGAGATGCACCTCGCGGCGTCCCCAGTGCCGCGCTGCGCCCCGGCAAAGGGTGCGTGAAAAACTCGGCATTGTCGGCGACATTCCACTCTCCCGATGTGCCAAGCAGTATGCGGGCGGGCATTGCCGCCTCCACCGGGCAGGCCTGTTCGCACGCTCCACAGTCGATGCATTCGACAGGGTTGATATACATCTTGCGGTCGCCTCGGTAGATACAGTCCGCCGGGCAATCCTCTATGCAGGACCTGTCAAGCACGTCCATGCATGCTTCGGTGACGACATAGGTCATGACAGCCCGTTTCCCGAGTCAGAAATCGATTGGCTTCGCACGTCCAGCCCTCCGCAGCGACCTTTATTGGAACACATTGTCAGTCAACTGAATTGGTGATCGCGCGGCGGTGGGCGCGACAACCAAGAACGCGTGACATCCACCGCCGCCGGTCGCGAGGCTGCACTGTCGAATCCAGAACGCAGGTTGGTCAGAATTCACTGAAGGGCATTCCGCTCGCCCCCTTTGCGCACAGGTGAATGACCAGCAACTGGGTGTCTTCCTCGGCAAGGACGCTAGCTCGGTGTGCGCCCGGCGAGACATAAAGCAGTGATCGACTGCCGTACGTTTTTCCTTCGTACGTAATCGCGCCGTTGACGACATCCCACACTTGCTGGCTCTGCGACACTGCCTCCGGCAGCCTTGCTCCAGCCGCGAATTGCAGCAGCTTTACGTTGGGACCGCGTTCGGTGAAAAACCCTAGGTGCTTGATCGTCACTCCCGGAGCGCCGTCGACCTCAGCTGCGTCGATCACGGAGCTTTTGACGTGCACCTGATTGTCGAAACGTTGGGGGCTATAGGTAAGCGGCCCACCATTCATGAACTCGGCGATCGCCTCGTATCCCTCCTGCACGCGGCCGTCTGGGTGCACGAATACCCCGCCCTTGGACTTGTCGAATTGACCGCCGCCCTTGACGATTTCCTTCGCCGCCGCCTGCATTTCGTGGATGGCGATGAATTTGCCGTTCACGCTCGGGCCGGGCCATTGAAGAACGAACATATGGCCATCGCGGTACTGCACGGGCCCGTAGGGAACACTTTCTGGGAAATACACAAGGTCGCCGGCTTCGGCTTGTTGGCGGCGCCCGTAGGACATCGATCCTGCAGTCACGAACCGGATCTGGTCCATCGCGTGGAAATGGCGAGGCTGCAGTGCATCGTCATGCATCACTACCTGCGCGGCACCGAGATTGAGTTCGGTATCGGAGCCGGGGTAGTACCAATTTCGCGTCGGCTCAACGATGCGTCGCCAGTCCGCGGTTATCGGCTCCTGCTCATCGAGTGGCACAGCGCGGGCGCTGAGAAGTTGTGCGGTCATTCTCGTCCTGCCTATCGATAGTGGACAACTCAACACAGACACCCCGGGATTCGCATGACGTGCGGACCGAGTACTGCCCGCGCGCTGTCGTGGCGTCCATTGACCGATCGTAGCCACAGGGCTACAGTTGGTCAATACCCACGGTCGAGATGCCCTGCACTTCGAGGAGCGGCGAAGCGTTTCTGCGTCACACACCATCACCCTCTGCACTCCCGCGGCACCTCCCGGAGGGAGAGCGGCATTCCCCATGTCGGCAGCATCAGCGTAAGTCGTTTCGTCCGAACAACTTTGGACTGCCGACCACGATGGGTCATCAGTTCTCGGCCGCATCTTCACCCCGCCTTAGCCGATATCAGGTCGTGAACGCCGCAGGCGTACTGGACTATTCACTATTTACTTGCGTAATCCATTGTCTGCTGCCATCATTCATCCATGTCAGTGGATTCGGTTAACTTGCTAGTGCATTGGATTGATGGCGTGGCTATCGCCGGTGACGCGGAATCAATTGAAGTTGTCAATCCCGCGAACGGCGCGATTGTCGGCCGGATCCCCGAGGGCACCAATCACGACGTGGACGATGCCGTCAGAGCCGCGCGGTCGGCGCTGCCGGGATGGTCCGACACGCCTGTTGCAGAGCGCGTCGCTATTGTTAAACGGATCTCCAATGAGCTAGAAGCCCGCTCCTGCGAGATCGCCGAAAGCATCACTGCCGAAATGGGTTCGCCAATCTCGTTTTCCCAGACCGTCCAGGTCGGCCTACCGATCCGCTCGTCGGGCTCGGCTGCTGGTGCAGCTGAAACCTTCAGCTGGACACAGCAAATAGGCAACTCCCTGGTGATCCGTGAGCCCTTCGGCGTTGTCGGCGCGATAACCCCCTGGAACTACCCGCTGCACCAAATCGTTGCGAAAGTCGTGCCAGCGCTGCTCGCCGGTAACACAGTCGTTCTAAAGCCCAGTGAGGTCGCGCCGTCCAATGCGGGGATCCTCGCGGACGTCGCCCGAGATTCAGGGCTTCCAGCCGGAGTTCTGAACATCGTGTACGGCAGAGGGCCCGTCGTCGGCGAAGCCATCGCAGCCCACCCAGGCATCGACATGATTTCTTTCACTGGATCCACTAGGGCGGGCAAGCTCGTGTCTGCGGTGGCAGCTCGCACAGTCAAACGCGTCTCGCTAGAACTAGGTGGCAAGTCAGCCAACATCATTCTGGAGGACGCCGACATACCGACGGCTGTCGAGGTCGGACTCGCCAACGCCTGGACGAACGCAGGCCAGACGTGCACAGCGTGGACCCGGATGCTGGTGCCCGCAACTCGGCACGACGAAATCCTTGACCAATTGGTTTCTGCCGCAACGGACTTCGTGGTGGGTGATCCCACTGATATGAATACGCGCATCGGCCCATTGGCATCGGCGGCCCAACAGGAGAGGGTGAAGCGCTACATCGCGATGGGCGTCGCCGGGAATGCCACACTCGCGTTTGGCGGTGAAGGATCCGTGGAAGGACTTGAACACGGCGCCTTTGTAAAGCCGACCATCTTCGGGAATGTCGCCCCTGACG
>NZ_JBAPRN010000317.1:0-4918 GCF_049281135.1 Mycobacterium sp.
GGTCGATGCTGACCGTGCGGCGCTCGGCGGTCGGGTTGGCGCCGAGGTCAGCCAAGGTGCTGGTTTTAAAGTCGATCACCTGTGGCTGGTCGATCTCGTAGACCACCGTCCCGGCCGGCCAGGGCAAGCGATAGGCCCTGGTGTCCAGGCCAGATGCCAGGATGACCGCCTGCCGAATGCCGGCCTCGGTGGCGCTGATGAAGAAATCATCGAAAAATCTTGTGCGCACAGTCATTTGCTCTATCCGCGTGCTGCGGGAGTGCGACGGGTCGTCATCGTTATCGAGGCTGACCTCCCCGTCGAGCAGGCGGATAAACGGCGGCAAGCCGACCGCACGAACCAGCGGGTCGGCCAGTGGATCATCGAGCAGCGCGTCGGGCCCTTGTGAGGCGATAGCCCGCGAGGCGGCAACCATCGTCGCGGTCGCGCCCACGCTGGAGGCCGGGTCCCAGCTGTCGCCATCGAATCTTCCGGATCGGGCGTGTGTCATGTGGATCGCTCCTATTTCTTGTCGGTCAGCGTTCCGCTGACGTAGAGACGGTCGGCGAACGGCAGGTCGTCCTCTTCGATCGGCGGAAGTCCGTTGGCCGCGAACATTTCCCGGATGGTGCTGCCGCCCATCTGCCATCCGTGCTCGGACAGGTAGACCGCCGCCTCGTTGCGGTCGCCGAAGTAGACCAGCTCGGTCATGTCGAGGTCGAGCCCGTGCTTACGCCAGCGCTCCGAGACCTTCCGCATGCGCTCTTTGATCCGCTCCTCGTGCCCCGGCTTACGGGTGGGCCCGCTCTCGGTGGCGATGCGGCTGCCCGGTGCGCTGAGCTCGGTGACGGTGTCCAGCAGGCGATCCTGCGCGTCGGGCGGCAGATAGCCCAGCAGGCCCTCGGCGCTCCACGCGCTGGGCTGCTGCGGGTCGAAACCCGCCGCCTTCAACGCGGCCGGCCAGTCGTCGCGCAGGTCGATGGCGACCGCGCGCCGCCGGGCGGTGGGCTGGGCGCCCAGCTCGGCCAGCGTGCGGGATTTGAATTCGATGACCTGCTGTTGGTCGATCTCGTACACCGTGGTGCCGTCAGGCCAGGGCAGCCGGTACGCGCGTGCATCCAGCCCCGACGCCAGGATCACCGCCTGCCTGATGCCCGCGTTGGTCGCGTCGAGGAAGAACTCGTCGAAGAACTTGGTGCGGACCGCCATGTTGTCGGTCATCCGCTGCACGCCCGGGGCGCCGTCGCCGTCGTCCTCGAGGTCGGCGGGGTTCAGCTCACCGGTGGCCAGCCGGGTGAAGAGGTCCAATCCCACCGCGCGAACCAACGGCTCCGCATAGGGGTCGTTGATCAGAGGCTGTGCGGCCTTGCTGGCCATGGCGCGGGATGCGGCGACCATCGTGGCGGTTGCGCCGACGCTCGACGCGAGGTCCCAGGTGTCGTCGTCGGTGCGTGCCATCGCTACCCCCTAGAGCAACTGAGTGATTACTTAGCCAATATAACGAGCGTACCATGCATCCAATTAGGTGCTTGTGCAGGCATATTGCTGAAACCCATGTCAAGCCGAATCATTCCCGCAACGCTGTAACCATGGCGTTCGAGGCGGCGGGCAAGCGGGTGCTGATCACCGGGGCGTCGTCGGGTATCGGGGCCGCGTTGGCCCGGCGGCTGGCCGGCCTCGGCGCGGTGGTGGGGTTGGTCGCCCGACGCTCGGAGCGTCTGGCGGAGGTGCTGGCCGACTGCCGCCGAACCTCGCCGGAGTCGACGATGTGGGTGGCCGATCTGGGCGACACCGCCGTGGTCGACCGGTTCGGGTTGCGCGTCTGGGACGACCTGGGTGGCATCGACGTTCTGGTCAACAACGCCGCCACGCCGAAGCGCCGCGTGGTCGAGGCGCTGGATCCGGCCGACGTCGAGGCGGTGATGCGGGTCAACTTCTTCGCCCCGATGCGGCTGACGTTGGCGATTCTGCCCCGGATGCTCCGGCGCGGGCACGGCGTCGTCGTCAACGTGTCCAGCGTTGGTGGTCGGCTGGGTATCGTTCACGAAACCGCATACTGTGCGAGCAAATTCGCGCTCTGCGGGTGGAGTGAATCAATGGCCGTCGACCTGCACGACACCGGCGTTTCAGTGAAGTTGATCGAACCCGGGCCCGTCGATACCGAGATCTGGGATCAGCCCGGCAGCGAGGAACCGCTCTACCAAGGACCCAAGGTGCCGGCCGAGGACGTGGCCGACGGCATCATCGCAGCGCTGGGCGGCGACCGTTTCGAGCACTACCTGCCGGACATGAAACCGGTCGTCGACGCCAAGAACGCCGACATCGACGCCTACATAGCCGGCGCGGCCGCTATGGCACCTCGATGAAGGCTCTTGTCTTCGGTGTCCGGTCGGAGCCATCGGACGGACCCGACGACGCACTGACGCACAGCCCCGTCGCACTGCGCCAGGTACCGGATCCCGCGCTGCTGCACGATGATTGGGCCATCACTCGACCTCGCCTGACCGGTATCTGCGGCTCGGACTCCAAGCAGATCCTGCTGGACTTCGGCGAAGGCGACGCCGACAACGCGATGGCCGCCTTCTGCTCGTTCCCTCAAGTCATGGGCCACGAGGTGGTCGCCGACGTCGTGCAGTTGGGGCCGAAGGCCCGCGGTCTCGAGGTGGGCCAACGGGTGGTGCTCAACCCGTGGCTGTCCTGCGGGCCGCGCGGCATCGAACCGCCCTGCCCGGCCTGCCAAAACGGGGACTACAGCCTGTGCTGGAGCTTCTGCGACGGCGACATCAAACCGGGGATCCACACCGGCGTCTCAGCCGATGTGACCGGCGGCTACGCCGAGTTGATGCCGGCTCACGACAGCATGTTGTTCGCGGTGCCCGATTCGGTGCCCGACGAGTTGGCGGTGTTCGCCGACCCGTTTTCGGTGTCGCTGCACGCCATCACCCGCCATCCGCCGCCGCGCTCAGGCCGGGTCCTGGTCTACGGCGCCGGCTCATTGGGGTTGTGCGCGTTGGCGATCCTGCGGGCGCTCTATTCGGACGTGGCCGTCGCGGTGGTGGCCCGCTTCGAAGCCCAGGCCGAGCTGGCCCGCCGATTCGGCGCCTCGATCGTGCTGGCGCACGAGCCGAGGCTGGCCGTCATCGACGAGCTGGTGGCCTGGGGCGGCGGCCGGTTGTGGCAGCCGCTGCAAGGGTTGCCGATGGCGTACCCGGGCGCGATCGACGTTGTCTATGACACCGTCGGGAAGCCGGAGACGTTCGAGGTCGGCGTCCGGGTCCTGGCCGCGCGGGGCACGCTGGTGAAGGCTGGCGTGCACGCCCCCGGCCGGTGGGAGTGGAGCCCGTTGTACTTCAAGGAAATCAACTGGGTCGGCAGCAATGCATTCGGCGTTGAGGAAGTCGACGGGCATCGCCAGCACGCGATCGCGCACTACCTCGACCTGGTGGCCGACGGCCGAATCGACCTGCGTCCCATGTTGACGCACACCTTCCCGCTGGAGCACTGGCGCGATGCCTTCCTGGCCATCGCCGACCAGGCTGACAGCGGTGCGGTCAAGGTCGCCTTCGACCAGCGCTAGCGATGCCGCTGACGCCTACATCGGGTTGGCGCGCAGATACGTGTAGACCCCGGCGAAGTTGGCGTTGATGTCGTCCGGGATCGGGACCGGGCCGCCGAGAGCCCTTGCCCCCCAGACGATTTGGGCGGTACGCTCTACCAGCGCGGTGACATGCATGACTTTGTCCGGGCGGGGACCGACCGCCACCAGGCCGTGGTTGGCGATCAGCGCCGCGGCCCGGCCTTCCAGGGCCTTGACCGCGTTGGAGCCGACCTCGGGTGTGGCCGATGCCGCGTAGTCGCTGCAGCGGATGTCGCCGCCGCAGTAGACGGCGAATTCGTCGATGCACGCCGGAATCGGCTGATGCGCGATCGCGAACATGGTGGCCCACACCGGGTGGCTGTGGATGACGCTGCCGATGTCGTCGAACGCCTGGTAACAAGCCAGGTGCAGCTTCATCTCGCTCGACGGAGACCGCCCCTCGGCGGCATGCAGCACGCCGCCATCCGGATCGACCAGCACCAGGTCGTCGAGGGTCATGTCGGCATAGTCGACCGACGACGGGGTGATGACCAGGTTGCCGTCTTCGCGTCGGGCCGAGATGTTGCCCGCGGTTCCCTCGACCAGCCCGCGGCGCAGCATGTCTTTGGCCGCAGCCAGCACCGCGGTCTCGGGATTGTCAACGAATCTCATGAGGTGAGCACCTCCGGGTTGACGATATGGGCGGGCTTACTACCGGACAGCAGCGCTTCCAGGTCGTCGGCCACCATCTGGGCTTGCCGCGCCTCAGTGTTCCACGTGGCCCCGCCGATGTGGGGCGTGAGCACAACATTGTGCATTCCGACCAACGGGTGATCGGTCGGCAGCCATTCGCCGACGAAGTGGTCCAGACCCGCGGCAGCCACCTTGCCGCTGCGCAGCGCCTCGACGAGGGCATCGGTGTCGTGCAGCTGAGCGCGGGCGCTGTTGAGGAAGACCACGCCGTCGCGCATGGCCGCGAATTGCTCGGTGCCGATCAGCCCGGTGGTGTCCGCGGTCACCGGTGCATGCAGCGAGACGACGTCGGCTTCGGCCAGCAGCTCGTCCAGGCTGTGGCTGGCCTCGTCGTTGTAGGGGTCGTAGGCGATAACCCGCATGCCGAGACCGGACAGCCGCCACTGGACCGCCCGCCCCACCGCGCCGAGGCCGATCAGCCCGGCCGTTCGCCCGGCCACCTCCCATGCGCGGAAACGCTGATACGGGATGCTGCCGTCGCGGAACACCTCTCCGGCCCGCACGTCGGCGTCGGCGGCCAACACCTGGCGGGTGGCGGCGAAGAGCAGGGCCAGCGTCATCTCGGCGACCGCATCTGCGTTGCGCCCCGGCGTATTCAGCACCGGGATG
>NZ_JBAPRN010000318.1:0-27468 GCF_049281135.1 Mycobacterium sp.
CTCGACGACGGGGCCGGGCGCCGCATCTCCACCCGTGTGCCGGTCGGCCCGGTGGCCGCCATCACGCCGTGGAACGCTCCCGTCGGACTGTCGGCGCTCAAGCTCTTCCCCGCTCTGATCTGCGGCAATCCCATCGTTCTCAAACCAGCGCCCACGACGCCGCTGGCCATTACCCATGTCGTGGAGTCGATTGCCCAGCTATTCCCGCCGGGCGCCGTGTCGGTCGTTCACGGGGGTGCGGACGTCGCCCAGGCCCTCATCCATCACGACAGCATCCGCAAGGTGTCGTTCACCGGAAGCGTCGCGAACGGCAAGAACGTCATGCGGGAAGCATCGCAGGGCCTGAAGGATGTCCTGCTCGAGCTGGGCGGCAACGATGCCGCGATCCTGCTCGATGACGTCGTGATCGACGAGGACCTCATCGAGCAACTGATCGGCGCAACCTTCATGTCCTCCGGGCAAATCTGCATGGCGATCAAACGCGTCTATGTCCCGCAGTCGCGCCACGACGAATTCGTCGCCGCGCTGTCAGACGCGCTGGCCGCAACGGTGGTCGGCGATGGCCTCGATGAGGACGTCACGATGGGGCCGGTACACAACAAAATGCAGTATGACCGCATCCGCGGGCTCGTCGCGGAGGCTCGTGCAGCGGGTGCGCAGATTACGCCGTTGGGCCGGATGCAGACGGGAATCAACGCAGACGACGGCTACTTCCTACTGCCGTCCTTGGTTACCAACGTGCCGCACTCGACCCGGCTGGTCCTCGAAGAGCAGTTCGGCCCCGCCCTGCCGATCATCGCCTACACCACCGAGGAAGAGGCGGTGCGCCTGGCCAACTCGACCGACTACGGCTTGGGCTCATCTGTCTGGTCGGCCGACGTCGACCGGGCGTTCACACTCAGTCGCGGGCTGCAGGCCGGAGCCACCTGGATCAACGCCCACAACATGTCCGGTCTCGACATCAGTTGCGCCTTCGGCGGTTTCAAACAAAGCGGAATCGGGCGTGAATTCGGTTTGGCGGGCGTGGAGGCATACACGGAATTTCGCTACCTCACAAACCGCATGCAGTGACCGGCGAACACGGTTGCGGCAAGAGTCCACCCAGCTGACGGAGGAGTTCTGGCATGGAAAAGGAAAAATACCACGCAACGATCGCCGCGGTGTTCGCGCGATCGGTGGACAAGCCCCAGATGCGGGGACTGGACGGCACCAACAAGACCATGGCGTTCGGCACCATCGACTATCCGGACATCGCGTGGCACATAGATGTCAGCGGGCGGGCGAAATTCGTTGAAGGCGAACCGGACTCGGCACCGGTCGTGACTGCGACCGCGCTGAGCGATGACTGGGTCAAGCTGTTCGCGGGCAAGTTGTCGGCGACTCAGGCGCTCATGCGTCGCAAGCTCAAGGTGAAGGGGTCCGTGGTTGCCTTGACCGCGCTTCCGGTGGAGATCATGACGCGCTCCTACGAGGAAGCCATCGATGCCGGCGAGGTGACGGTCTGATGGGCCGCCTGGACGGCCGGGTCGCCATCGTCACCGGCGGCGGGAAGGGAATCGGTCAGGCCTACGCCACCGCGTTCGCGCGCGAGGGCGCCAAAGTGGCGGTGGCCGAGATCGCCGACTCATCAGAGACGGTGGAGCAGATCAGGGCCGCGGGCGGCGAGGCAATTGGCTTACATACCGACGTCAGCAACCCCGACTCCGCCAACGAAATGGCCGCTAAAACGTTGGAGGCCTTCGGTCGCGTCGACGTGCTGATGAATAACGCCGCCATCTACAGCGGGCTGGTATTCACCTACTGGGAGGACCTCGACCTCGACGAGTGGGACAGGGTGATGGCGGTCAACGTCAAGGGAATGTTCTTGACATGCCGCGCGGTCGCCCCTGCCATGCAGGAGCAGAAGTACGGCAAGATCATCAACATCTCGTCGGGTACCGCGCTCGTCGGCGTCGCCGGTGTCCTGCACTACATCGCCTCCAAGGGCGCAGTGATCGCGATGACACGAGGCCTTGCTCGTGAACTGGGTGACTTCAACATCTGCGTGAACACAATCACGCCGGGCTTCACGATGACCCAAGCCAGCAAGGACATGCTCGCCGCATCCGAATTAGAGGGTCTCGGTGAAATGGTGGTGTCCATGCAGACGCTGAAACGTCCCGAAGAGGCCACCGACCTTGTCGGCGCCGCCTTGTTCCTTGCGTCGAGCGACTCCGACTTCATGACAGGACAAATCGTCAACGTCGACGGCGGTGTCTTCTTCAACTGAGGCCTTCACGTCGCAGTAAAGGCACGCCCGCCAACTGGATTGGAGCAACCATGCGTGACGTGTTTATCAGCGGCACGGGCATCAACCAGTTCGGTCGATATCCTGAACGCACGGTGCGGGACATGACCGAATACGTCGTGCACTGCGCCCTGGAGGACTCCCGGCTCGATGTCAAAGAAGTCGGCATGGCCGTGTTCGGAAACGCCGTCGCCGGAATCATGACAGGCCAAGAGATGATTCGCGGACAGCTGGCGTTGCGCAATACCGGGCTGTTGGGCGTGCCGGTGATCAACGTCGAGAATGCCTGCGGCACAGGATCGACCGCGTTCCATGTTGCCTGGCTGGCGGTGGCCTCCGGTCAGGTCGAAGCCGCGATCGCGGTGGGGGTCGAAAAGATGTCGCACCAAGACAAACAGCGTGCCCAGCAAGCGATCAGCACGGGTGTCGAGGTGCACGAGGGCGCCCCACCGTTCTCGTTCATGGAGCTTTACGCGCGCAACACCCGAAACTACATGGAACGTAGCGGCGCGACCCGCGAGGATTTTGCCAAAGTGGTGGAGAAGAGTCGCTTCAACGGGTCAAATAATCCCTACGCACATTTCACCGACCCCACCACCGTCGAGGACGTGCTCTCGGCACGGACAATCGCCGACCCGCTGACCCTGCCGATGTGCTCCCCGGTCAGCGACGGCGGCGCCGCGGTCATCGTCTGCTCCCCCGAGCTGGCTTGCCGCGGGGTCTTCAGAGCCGTTCGGATCCGGGCATCGATCCTCGTATCGGGAACAGACCGGGCTCCCGACGAGCCCGAAGCAGTCGAGATCGCGACCCGGATGGCCTATGCCCAAGCCGGTTTGGGACCCGAAGACCTCGACGTCGTCGAGCTGCACGACGCTGCCGCGCCCGCTGAGCTGATCGATTACGAACTTATGGGGCTCTGCCCGGCAGGCGGCGGTCCCGACCTACTGCGCTCCGGCGCGACCAGTCTTCGGGGCCGAATTCCGGTCAATCCCAGCGGTGGTTTGCTATCGCGCGGGCACCCCATCGCCGCAACCGGCATCGCCCAGATCGTCGAGCTCGCCGATCAGCTGCGCAGGCGCGCCGGTTCGCGGCAGGTCAAACATGCTCGAGTCGGGATCGCACAGAACGGCGGCGGATGGCTGGGAACCGATGGCGCTGCGGCACTGGCCACCATCCTGTCCCGCGACTAGCGCACAGATGACATCTGAACCGGTTAATTCGCCAGTGTCACAACCTGAATCGTTCACAGCCATCGGATCCGGGGGCGTACGCCTGGTCGGCGACCGCTGGGCTGCCCCGAATCCGGTGGGCACCGTGTTGCTGCTGCACGGGGGTGGTCAGACCCGGCATTCGTGGTCGCGTACCAGCCAGCGATTGGCGCAAACCGGCTGGGACGCGATAGCGATGGACACCCGCGGACACGGCGACAGCGACTGGGGCGCCGGGCCAGACGACTACGAGATGGACAGCCTTGTTGCGGACTTGGTGTCCGTTGTGGCGGCGGTCGGCGAGAAGCCTGTCGTCATCGGCGCGTCGATGGGCGGCATGACCGCACTGGTCGGCGAGGGCGAGAGCGGCGGCCTGCTGCGCGGTCTGGTCCTTGTTGACGTGGCCCCGTCGATTGAGCTGGCCGGCATCGAGAAAATTACCGCCTTCATGTGCTCGGGGATGGATGGCTTTGATTCTCTGCAAGATGTCGCCGATGCGATTGCGGCCTACAACCCGCACCGCACGCGGCCAACCAATCTGGATGGCCTTCGCAAAAATGTCCGATTGGGCGATGACGGGCGGTGGCACTGGCACTGGGATCCAGCATTCATCGCGCACAATAGCCGTGAGCCCGATCGCGGGGTGATGGAGCGCGCCGCGAACGCTGCACGCTCAATTCGGGTGCCCACCTTGCTGATTCGCGGCGCCGAATCTGATGTCGTCACAGCCGAGGGTGCCCGTGAATTACTGAGCGTCATCCCAGGCTCGCGGATGGTCGACGTCGCCGAGGCCGGACACATGGTCGCCGGTGATGACAACGACATATTCTGCGTGGCGGTCGACGGGTTCCTTCGCGATCTGCAACCCCGCGCTTAGCGCCTGCTCGCGCTGTGGCCGGTCAACTCGGGTCCCACGCAATCTCGAGGTGTTTCATACCGAGGACGGTCGGATTGATGACGAAATCGGCCGGGAACTCGGGCTCACGAACCAACCGAAGATTCGGGAGGCGCGACAGCAGCTCCTGAATCGCGACTGTCAGCTCCAAGCGCGCCAGGGCTGCTCCGAGACAGGAATGCGCACCGCGGCCAAATGCGAGATGCTTGACGGCGTTTGGCCGATTCAGCCGGAATTGATCGGGGTTGTCGAATACCTCCGGGTCCCGGTTGCCGGCAGCCCAGCACAGTTGCACCAGCGACCCGGCCGGGATCCTCGCACCACCGAGCTCGACGTCTTCTGTGGTCAGCCGGAACAAGCCGGCGATCGAGGACTTGTACCGCAAGGCTTCTTCAGCGGCCGCTGCCGCCAGTTGCGGATCCTCGCGCACGCGGTCGAGCGCGTCGGGATTGTGGAGCAAACACATGATCGCGGTGGTGATCATGTTGCGGGTGGTCTCGTTGCCACCAAAGATCAATGTGGCCACGACGCCGACGAGCACCTGGTCGCTGAGCTCCCCGCTGTGGACGGTGGCGGCCGCGGTCACCAGGTCTGACAGCACCGTGCCGCCCGGATTGTTGCGGGCATGGGTGATCGCATCTTCGCAGTACTGGTAGAACCCGCCGTAGTGCTGGAACAGCTCGCGCTGTTCATCCTGGGTCATGTGCGGGTCGACCGATGCCACCAGTTCGTCTGAGTAGCGGCGCATTTCGGTCATGTTGTACCGGTCTGCGGGCAGCCCGAGGATGTGCGCAATGGTGATCAACGGCAGCGGAACGCTGAAGTTCTCGACCAGTTCGGTCTGACCGTCATCGACGAACTTGTCGATCAGCTCGTTGGCCTGCGCACGGATCGAGTCTTCGAGGGCCGAGATCCGCGACTTACGGAACGCCGGATCGCTCGCCTTACGGACTCCGGTGTGGGCGGGCGGGTCGGCGTTGACTAGCGCGGGGGTCCAGATCGCCAGCCCCTTGGGGATGAGGTCGCGGTTCTCCTCGAAGATGTGCACGGTTGAGAAAAAGCCCTCGGAGCTAAAAGCTTTGGTGTCGCGCGCCGCCGTCGCGATGTCCTCATACCGGGTGACTTGCCAGTAGCCGAGCGTCTCGTTGAAGAAGACAGGTGCTTCCCCCCGCGCCCTCGCCCACGAGGGGAAGGGATTGACGAACTCCATTGGATTGGTGGGGTCGTAACCGTCCAGCTGCGGCGCCGCACCGGCTTGGGTACCTACCATGGGCAGCCCTCTCGTCGTGGTGGGGCGGCTGCGGGTTTGCGCGTCCGAGTCGCGATGCCGCCGTTGGGCGCTGTGCCGGCCGCACCAAAAATTGACCGGATGGATAGTAAGATAACGTATCCGCCCGCGGTGCGGGAGGGTTTTGGCGGCATGAAATTGCGGATAGGTTCACCCGCGCCGCACGTCGCACACGGCCACGAGCGCGCGAACCGTCATGTCGGCTGGTTGACCGGTCCGGGACCGCCGCTGCGGCGGGGGGTCGTCGGCGCCGCGTGTGGCGGGTGCGGCCGCAGATGCGCGCTCGCCTCGTTGTCGGTGCGGTGCCAAAGTTCCAGGGCGAGCGGTTGTGTGCTTTCTTCCAGAAGGTGTCCGACAAGCCCGATTGCTCTGGCCATCACGCCTAGGCCGCGGACGATGCGTGGCGGAATTCCCAGTTCGGCGGTCAGCGCTGCAATGGCGCCGGTGACGTTTACCGGCAGTGGCTTGCCCATTGATTTCTCGGCCTCATGCCCGACCCGCTGGATGAGCTCGACGTAGCGGCCGGCCAGGCCATTCTCGGCGGCAATCTCGAACAAGCGCGGCGTGCGGGGGTCGATTGGTTTGTGAAAGGGGTGGCCCAAGCCTGGAATGATCGCGGCACGGGCGCGGAAGTCGGCGACGATCCTGGCTGCAGTATCCGAGAGGTCCAAGGTGCCGTCATCCTCGGCGAGTGCCTGGTTGAGCATCACCGCCGCGCCCTCGGTGGTTCCGACGAACACGCTGCCCAGTCCGCAGAGGCCTGCAGCGACGGCCGCCTGTAGCGACTCTGGAGCGCCGGCGTAAGTCAGCCGGGCAGCCAGGGCGCTGGGCGTCAGTCCGTGCTCCACCAACGCGATCAGAATCGCGTTGTAGACATGTGACTGACCGGTGGTGGGTTCGCTGCCCGTCAGCTGAAAGAAGGAGAATTCGGCCAGATTCATTTTGCCGAGGATCTCCCCGGGCAGATCCTTGCCTCGGATCGTGATTTGGTCCGGGGTGCTCCAGGCGATATCCGACCGGATCTTGGACACGGGCTTAATCCTGATGCGTTTCGACCACGATGGCTTGTTCAGGGCAGCGGGTGCGCGCCTCGATGATCCTGGACCGTAGCTGGCGGTCCTGCATGTCAACGGAATGCTGCACGATGGGATAGCCGTAGCGATCCATCACGAATACCTCGGGACAGACCTTCACGCAGTCGCCGGCACCGGTGCATTGGGCAAGATTGACTCGGATCCGCAGGCCTGGCCGGATGATTCGGGTATCCATCACACGAAGTGGCGGTTGGCCATGGGATCAGGAATGGCCAGACCGAGACCCTCGAGAACCGAGTTGACCTCCTCGGTGTATTCCTGACGCAGCTGCTCGTTGGTTTTGGTGCGAAAGCCCAGTTCGATGTAGCGCCATTGGCGTGTGCTGTTGCTGCGACCGAAGAAGTCAAGGGCCATGGGATACCAGCGCTTGAGGCTTTCATTGGCTTGGTCGAACCCGTCGTCGAGGTTCTCCAGGCACCAGCGCAGGTGGGTGACACCCATGTTGGCGTGACCTCGTTCGTCGCGTGCGACCCAGGCGCCCGCCCGGCCAAGCGGGCCGTAGCTGGATTCGGTGTAGTCACGAAGCATGACCCCGCCGGCGCGATCCATGATCGAGTTGAAAACGGCCAAGTCGCACCAGGTGGTGATCTGGTCGATCAGATTAAGCGCTTCGATACTAGTGTAGTTGGCAGGATCCGTTGTGTCGTAACCCAATTCAACGAGAAGCGACTCGAAAATGTAGCCGTGGCGCATCTCATCGGCGTAAAAGCTTGCCATCCTGACTCGATCGGCTGCGGTTGGGGCGAGGTCGACCTTGTCAGCCAGGATCTTGACGTTCTTCAAAAACTCCGGGTTTGAGGCCATCTCCCCGGTTTCCTTGCACATTCTGATCACGAGTTCTCGGTACTCCCCGCCCGGTAGGGTGTCGGCCTCGAACTGTCCTGGCGCGTAGATGCGCATCGGCATTTCCGTGGTGGCCATGGGAACCCTCTCTGGCTTTGACGAGTGTGCTGTGGCGACGGGTCGTGCGGCTCACTCGGAACTGATGAGCAAGGCCTTTGCGGGGCAGCGATAAACCGCTTGGCGCACCCTCGCTACCAGCTGCGTGTCGCTGGCGTCGATGTTCGGCTTCGGAATGTCGACGCAGCCGTAGGACAGCTGAAACACTTCCGGCGCAAGCTCAACGCACATTCCGTGCCCCACACACAACGTGCCGATTGGCTCGACGCGTGGCACTTGATCGGCCTCCCTCAATCGATGGCGCTCCGCAAGCGCTGCTGAGCCCTCGATTAGTTTACCGGTGGGCCAGTTATATGGCAAGCAGGCGCGTTGGTGTCACCCGTGGCCGGACGCGGGCTTTGCGGCAAAGGCTGCCGCCATCTGCCGCAGATTCATGCTCTTGATCTCGGCGTCGCTCAACTCCGGCAGCGTCGAGGTCTCCGCGATCAGGTAATGCTGTTTGAGGCGCTGAAGCGCTTGGCCGTCGTAGCGAGTCAGCCGCCGGGCCAGCGTCGCGACTTCGGCGGAGAGCGCCTCGTCGTCGAACAGGTGGCTGACCAGTCCGAGTTCGTAGGCACGATCGGCGCCGAAGCGATCAGGAATGAACGACAGCCACCTCGCTGGACCGCTGCCGATGATGCGCGAAAGCGTCCACGGGACGGCCATGTCACCCGATAGGCCCAGACCGAGGAAGGCGGTCGAGAACGTCGCACTGCGCGCGGCTACCCGGATATCGCAGGCGCAGGCCCAGCCGAAAGCCGCGCCGGCGCAGGGCCCGTTCACCGCGGCGATGGTAATTTGCGGCATCCCGTGAAGCAGTTCGGGAATGCGCCAACTTTCCGGGTCGTAGCCCTGTTCGACCTCCGCGGCGAACTCGCCGTTCTCAAATGCCTTGACATCCCCGCCAGGGCTGAACCACCGCCCAGACCCGGTGAGAATGACGACACGGACCGCGCTGGCCGCTGCCAGTCCGGCTACCGCGTCGTGTAGTTCAGTGACCATTCGGACGTTGACGCTATTGGCGCGATCGGGCCGGTCAAGTCTGATGGTTGCCACGCCGCCGTCCGTCGTCACCCCGAGAGTGTCGTAACCCAACGCCGCCCTTCCCTATAATTCACCGGGCAGCTAGTAACATACTGACCGGGGCGGCCCCGTCAAGGGGTGTGTCCGGAACTTGGGAGTTCACGTATGGCACGAATGCGCAACGAAGAGCGGTACGAAGCACAACGTACCCGCATCCTGGCCGAATCAGCTCGAATCTTCCGGGACCGTGGATATTCCCAAACGTCGATGGAAGACCTGGCCACTGCGTTGGGCGTGACCAAAGCAGCCATCTACTACTACTACAAACGTAAAGAGGAGATCCTCTTCGATATCTGTGATCAGGCACTGGAATTCGCTTACGAGACCACCATTGTCACCGATTCGTCGATGGAGGCCAAGGAACGTTTGGAACGCTTCGTCCGCGGCGGCGTCGCCTCGATCGCCGAGAACATGGCCGTCTTTGCAGTGCTTTTCCAGGAGACCTCGCTGCGCAAGGAAGCGCGCGCGCGCAGGATCGTCAGCAGGCAGCGCAAGTTCGAAATCGCCGTCCAGGACATCTTCGAGGATGGGATCAAGGAGGGCACGTTCCGTGCCGATCTTGACCCTCGACTGGCGTCGCTGGCGGTCCTGGGAATGTGCAACTGGGTCTACCGCTGGTACAGCCACGAACACTATGACGTCGAGACGATCGGCGAGGAGTTCCTCAAGATGATCGACTACGGCGCTTTCAGCAAGTGACTTGATGATGTCACCGGTGGCAGCTGCACTGTTTGTCGCGATGGGCGACAATCTGGGGACTGAAGCGAGCCCACAACGCCCGATACGTTGCGCTCGCCGCGTCTGGTAGTCGACACGCGCCGCGCCCCGGCAGCTCGCTCATATATTCGTCGACGGCGTCAAGGCTGGGTATCTGCACCGACCCACCACCGCCCAGGACAGCAGCCGAATCGTGCAGTCCGCTGCTGCACGGGACGCACTGGCCGCATGACTCCTGGGCGAAGAAGGTCAGAACTTCCTCGGCGAGCGCGCCAAGGCATTCGTTGTCGCCGATCACGCGGAAAGACGCCGAGCCCAGTGAAAGACCGTCGCCTGCCAACTGGGCGGGTATCAGCGGGGTCGAGGCTTCGGCGGCCCGCAGCACGCCGCCCGAGTAGCCGCCCAGGGTCACGGCTTGCCACTGCTGGACTCCCGCCGCCGTGAGAAGCGCACCGACCGACGTGCCGAAGCGAGACTCGCCGATGACGGGTTCACGGCCACTGCCCCACACCGTCCACAGGAACGTGTCGACTGCGGGCGCCGGCTCGTGGCGTGCGCAAGCCCGCATCACCCAGGCAACGTTGGCCAACGTCTCCACGTTCTGCACGACGGTGGGATAACTCCAGTAGCCGCGCACTCCGACAAGCGGCGGCCGGAACCTCGGCCTGGCGGGCTTACCTTCGAGAACTTCGATGAGAGCGGTCTCCTCACCGACCAGGTAGTCGTCAGGCCCGACGACGACATCAACGGGTGGGCCGTCCGGAACGAGTTTGACCAGCTCTTCTACTGCGTCTTCGAGGCGGTCGGCGAGCCCGGCGAGTCGACCAGCGAGAACCAGCGCGGCTTTGCCGGCGCCAAGGACCACAGCAGCGATGCGGAGGCCCTCCAGCACCAGGTCAGGGTGCTCGGAAAGCAGGTAGGCATCCTTGACGCTGCCCGGTTCGTGTTCACCGCCGTTGCCGACCACGACCCGCGGCCCCGGCCGGCTCATCGCCAGACGCCACTTGGTCGCCGTGGGAAAATTCGCCCCCCCACGACCGCGGACATCGGCGGCATCGAGAAGCTCAACGACCCTGGCGGGCCGCGCGATCGCGGCCTCAAGGCCGGATCCCAAGCCTGAAGCCGGGCCCAACAGGCGAGGGCAGTCAACGCTGGCCACAGTGGCTACCGTGGCGTCTGCGTTGCGCAGAGCGGACATTGGATCAGGTCGCTGACGAAGTGAAATTCGGGTTACGGCGTTCTCGGTGCGACGCCACGCCTTCGAGAACGTCGGGGCCCCCGAAGCCGTAGAACTCATAGACAAGGGAAGCGTCGAAAATCGGGCCGAACGATCGGTAGTAGTTGTTCAACGCGTACTTCGTGAATTGCAGGGCGTTTTGCGCTCCGGCGGCAAGCTGAACGGCGATGTCCAATCCGCGCTGATGAACCTGGTCATCATCGACACACAGGGAGACCAGACCAATGCGCTCGGCCTCCTCGCCGGTGAGCACATCGCAGGTCATCAGGTAGTACTTCGCCTTTGCCATCCCGCACAGAATCGGCCAGCAGATCGCCGCGTGGTCCCCCGCCGCGACACCTAGGCGAGTATGTCCGTCGATGATCTTCGCGGTGCGTCCGACTACCGACACATCCGCCAGTAACCCGGCGACAAGACCGGCGCCCACCGCGGCACCGTGAATGGCCGACACCACCGGCTTCGTACAGTTGATGATGTTCATCACTAGGTCGCGGGCCTCGCGCATGACGGCGGTCCGCGCCTGATAATCGGAACTGACCGAGTCAATCAGGTCGAAACTACCGCCCGCTGAGAAGGCCCGCCCTTCCCCGACAATGAGTGCGACGCGGGTCTGGGGGTCGCGATCCACGGTTAGCCATACCTCTGCGAGCTCGCGGTGAACGTCTCGCGACACCGAGTTCAGGCCCGGACCGCTGAGGATGATCTTGAGGACGCCGTCTGCAGGCCGCTCGAAACCCAAGCTTGAATACTGCTCGTACGGGTCGGACATGTTGCCTCCTGTTGGCATTGATGGATCGTTCGGGCGGCTACGGGTGTTGGCTGCTGACAGAAATGGATTCACCGGACAGGTACGACGAATAGTCGCTCGCCAACCAGACGATGGTGTTGGCGACTTCCCACAGCTCGGCGCCTCGACCGAATATTTCTTGTTTGAGCAGCTCTTCGAGAGTGGCGGCGTCCCACGCCTTCGACAATGACTCGTGCATCGCGATGCTGGGGGCTACGGCGTTGACGCGGACACCCGACGGGCCCGCTTCCCGGGCGGCGCTGCGGGTCAAAGCCATCACCCCGGCCTTGGCGGCGGCATAGGGCGCGGCGTTGGCATCACCCCGCCAGCCGACGACAGACGCGAGATTGACAATGGCTCCTGACGACCGGGGGATCATGTGCCGCAACGCCGCTCGCGTGCAGCGGAAAGTTCCGTTGAGTGTGACGTCGAGGACTTTGAACCAGGTCTCGTCGCTCATGTCCACGATGGAACTCATGATTCCCAGCGCCGCGTTGTTCACCAGGACATCGATGTGGCCGATTTCGGCGATCGCGGTCTGGAAGAGTCGATCCACATCGTCTTGGGTGGTGACATCACACGGGACCCCGACGACCGGCACAGCGGCGATCTGGGACAGTTGCTCGGCAGCTTGCCCTAGTCGCCGCTCGTGGCGATCGCTGATCACCACCCGCGCACCTTCTTCGACACACCGCTTGGCGGTCGCAAAGCCGACGCCGGTGCCTGCGGCCGCGGTGATCACCACGGTGCGGCCCGCAAGGAGGTCGTGACCCGCGGGATAGTTCGGCTTTGCCTGCGCCACGAGCTTCCTTATATTTGTTTAACGGTCAGTTAGTTAATACCAGGTGTTCTGTGAATACGTCAACGCGATGGCAGCAGCGCGGCCTGCAGTTCCCCGCGCCGCAATTGCTCGGGTAGCGGCCAATGCCGCAGCCGGACAATGGCTTTCAGGTAACGGTGGACGTCGGACTCCCACGTGAAACCGATGCCGCCCATCGCCTGCAGGCAACGCTCGGCGGATCCCTGGGCCGCCGACCCGGCGGCCAGCGCCGCCAGGGACAAACCATCGAGGCCTCCCGCTTGACCCTTCAAGGCCCCAACCGCCAGTTCGCGGGCATGGTGAAGGCCGATCCACGCGTCGGCCAGGGAGTGTTTGACGGCTTGAAAGCTGCCGATCGGGGCACCGAACTGGGTGCGCATACCGGCGTAGGCGGCCGTCTGCCTGAGCAGATCGGCGGCGGCGCCGATCATGTACATCGCGGCGAGCGCACCCGCAAAGTTGCGGACATCCTGATGCGACCTTGCCGGCCACGGCACCGACGATGCCGTCGGGGAGACGGCGAGGGATGTCTCCCACCAGTCTGGAGCGTTCCAGCAATCCGCGCCGCGCCGCGTTGGATCGAGCGCGACTGCCGGCGACGTCACGAGCCCGCTGTCGGTGCACAGCAACAAAAGATCGGCATCGACGACGAACGGGACCGATACTTCGCTGGCCGTGGCTGCGGTGAATCCGACCATGATCGGCAGAGTCCCCGCCGAGGCCCCGGCGATGTCCTCGACATCCGCGCCCGCTGCGGCCAGCGCCACCACGCCCACCCATTGGTGCAGGACGTCTGGAGCGGTGAGCGCCACGCCGGCCTGCTCAGCGACCAGAGCGGCAAGCAACGCGCTGCCGCCACCGCCACCCTGATCCTGCGGTACGCCGAGTCCGAGCAAACCGGACTTCCCGAGCGCTCGCAGGAGGTCGGCGCGGGGCGTTGCGGCGTGTCCGGCGAACACTGCACGCGCAACATCGGCCACCGCGGCTGCGACCTGATCGTCAACCTCGTCGTCAAACGACAGCGCGGCACTCATCGGGGCAACCCCAGCGCACGCTCGGCGACAATCGTGCGTTGAACCTGGTTCGTCCCGGCGTAGATGCTGGTGGCGAGGCTGGCGTAGTACTCGTCAGACCATGCCGCCACGCTGGGACCAAGTCCGGCGAGCGCAAGGTCCAGGCCGAGTCGGGCCACGGCCTGATATGTCTCACTCCACAACACTTTTGATGCATTGGCCTCGACCCCCACCTGACCGCCGGCGTTGAGGACACCGAGCTGAGTCTGCACGGAACATTCCAGGCTGCGGATGGCGATGATCGCGTCCAACATCCGGTCCTTGGCGCCTCCCTCAGCCTGCGACCAATTCACCGATGCGCCTAGCTCGGCCAGCATTCGGCTCAGCCTGAGCTGTCTCTGAAGCAGGTGCAGGGAGCGTTCGTAGGACAGGGCGGCCATCGCGACCTTCCACCCTTCACCGATCCGTCCGAGGACCGCGTCGGTGGCGGTGGTGGCGCCGTCGAAAAGTACCTGGGCGAAATCTTGCTCGCCGTTGAGTTGCGTGATCGGCGCGACGGACACGCCCGGTTGGCTCATCGGAACCAGAAAGGCCGTGATGCCCTTGTGCTTGGTCGCCTCGACGCTGGTCCGCGCCAGCAGCAAGCAATAGTCGGCGTCCTGGGCCAACGTGGTCCACACTTTGGTTCCGCTGATCGACCAGCCCCGGTCGGTGCGTTCAGCCGAAGTTCGCAGGGCGGCAAGGTCGGAACCGGCGTCAGGCTCTGAGAACCCCTGACACCATATTTCGTGGCAGGACAGCATGGGGTTGATGTAGCGCTTCTTCTGACCGTCGGTGCCGAACAGCATCAGTGCCGGAGCCACAATGCCCAACGCCACCCGGTTGAATGGCGTCGAAATACCCAGTGCTGCAAGCTCTTCAGAAACGACAGCCAACTCGGCCAAACCGCGTCCCGCGCCGCCGAATTCCGTCGGAATGGCAATCCCGGCCCATCCCGCCTCCGCCAGAAGCCGGTCGAAGTCGCGGCGTCGCTCGCGATCGTAGTTATCTCCGGTGCCGGCTGCGGCTCGTGTCCTCCAGCCGACCTTGCGTGCGACATCACCGAGCACCGCTTTGGCATGAGCACGGAACTGCTCCGCGTCGCCCGCCTCGGCGGCGGGAGGGTGTGCGTGGCTCACCGACTGTTCCCTTCTGTCGCGCGTTAGGTTGGCCCGGCCTTCGCAGCGCCGATGAACCCCCCGATGCGTCGCAGGGCTGAACGCGCCTCGGGGAGAAATGACGCGAACAATTGAAAGACGTGCGGGGCGGCGGGTTCCACCTGCAACGTGACCTGAACCCCCTGTGCGGCGCCGCGTTCGGCGAGTCGTCTCGAGTCGTCCAGAAGAACTTCGCGCTCGCCGACCTGGATCAACATCGGTGGAAGCCCTGACAGGTCCGCAACCAAGGGTGACAGCAGCGCCGAGCTGCTGTCGGCGCCGTTGAGATATGTCCGACACGCGCCCGTCAGCATCGCCCTGCTGAGCAAGGGGTCGCGGTCGGCGTGGGAGACCAGAGTTGAACCTGAAAGCGTCAAGTCCAGCCAGGGCGAGAGAAGCACACAAGCGGCGGGCAACACATGACCCTGTTCGCGAAGGCGAAGGAGCGTCGCCATGGCCAGGCCCCCGCCCGCCGAATCGCCTGCGAGGATGACCGTTTCACGACCATCAGCCGCGGCGCGCAACGCGAGATACGCCGCGCAGGCGTCATCAACGGCATCAGGATAGGGATGCTCGGGAGCAAGGCGATATTCCGGCAAAATCACACGCGCGTTTGCGACCCAAGCGAGGTGGGCGCCGAAGTGACGGTATCCCGTGGCGCTGCCCATGCAATACGCCCCGCCGTGCAACCATAGGATCACGCGATGCGGGTTCTTGCGGGCCACCATGGCGTCGACGACTGGCACTCCGCCAAGCTCGGTCGAACTCACCACGACGTCCTGCGGCGCGCCGAACGAAAGCATCAGCTGGTCTAGCGCCCTGCGCGTTTCGCCAAGCGCAAGCTCTGCAGCAGACGTTGCGAAATCCCGCCAAATGTCGTGCGCCAGCAGCATTTCGCTGGACACCACGCCGCCTTCTTGCCTCTTCGGCGACGACACCGACGGTCCCATCAGATTGCCAGCCCTCCGTCCACGGGCAGAACCACGCCGGTGATGTAGCCGGCCTCTTCCGAGGCTAAAAACCCTACGCTGCTGCAGATTTCATCGGCATTGGCGATGCGGCCCATCGGGATGGAGGCCTCGACCTGTTCGAGCTTGTCGGGCGGCATGGCGGCGACCATCGAGGTGGCCGCGCTGGGCGAGATGGCGTTAACGGTGATCCCCATCCGGGCGGTCTCTTTGGCGACTGCCTTGGTGAAGCCGACAATGGCTGCCTTCGCCGCGGCATAGTTTGACTGTCCGATGTTGCCGTGCAGACCGGTGTAGGAGGTCACATTGATGATCCGGCCGTAGCCGTGGGCGCGCATCAGCGGGACGCTGGCGCGGGTCAGGTGAAATGTCCCGTCGAGATGAACGTCCAGGACATCCCTCCACTGCTCGTCGGTCATCTTCCAGACCACCGCGTCGCGGGCGATGCCCGCGTTGTTCACGACGATGTCGATACCCTCGGACCAGCCGACGACCTGATCTACTGCGCGCTTGACGGCCGATGCGTCGGCGACATTCACGCGTATCGGCAACACAGTGTCGGTTGCCAAGCCCCACTGCGCCGCCAACTGTTCACCGTCCCAGTCGGCGACCGCCACCCGCGCGCCGGCCTTGGAGAACATCTGGGCCAACGCGAGCCCGATGCCCTGTGCGGCGCCACTCACTACCGCGGTCCGGCCGGCGAAGTCGAAGGTGACCGTCATTGCGCTGCGTCCGCAGAGGCTCGTATTGGCTCGGCCACCCGACGCCGGTCGTAGCGGGTCGTGACGAATCCCCACAATGGGAGCACCCGCAGCGCCGCCCAGTAGGCGGTGTGCGACAACGGCCACTGGGTAACGTTTTTGCCCGACGCGGAGTGATAGTAGTTGTGGCAGGCGCCGGCGGTGGTCGAGCTGAGTTTGTCAGCGATCTGACGCTGTACCCACGAGTCGAACCAGGCGGCCGCCCGCGATCGGGTGTCGATGATGTCGGCTCGGCCCCGCGCGATTTTGCCCGCGACTCTGGCAACCACCTCGGCCTGGCGTTCCAGCTGCGTCATCACCGACCAACCTCCATTGGTGTTGGGCCCGTAGACAATGAAGAAGTTCGGGAACCCCGGGACTGTCATGCCCAGGAATGCTGATGGTTCGCCGGACCACACCGATTTCAGTGACCGTCCGCTGCGGCCCCGCACGTTGAGGGTCCGCAAGTACTCGGTCGCTTTGAACCCTGTCGCGAGGATGAGTACATCGAGTTGGTGGAAGGTGCCGTCGGCGTCAATCACACCATCGGGCATGACTTCGACGACAGCGTGTGGGGTCACCGACACGTTGTCGCTGTTGAGTGACGGATAGAAATCGGACGCGAAGACCGGGCGCTTGCACCCGAACGGGTAATCGGGGGTGAGGGTTTTCCTCAGCTCGGGGTCATCGATCGTCTTGGCGATGAAGTTCTGGCAGGACTTGCGCCGCCTGATCTGGTAGTCGCTATCCGCCTTGAAGGCGTCGCGCACCCGGCGTGCACCCCGAAACAGTCGAAACCGATCCCACTTCTGGCGCCACGGATGTTTGACCCATTCCGCTCGCTCGTCGGCGGTATAGGGACGCGATGGCTTGGGAAGAACGTAGCCGGGTTCTCGTTGAAACAGCCGCAGGTGTTTAACTTGCGGTGCAAGCGCGGGAACCAGTTGGCATGCCGTCGATCCCGTACCGATGACCCCGACCCGCGCGGTGGTCAGGTCATGCTGATGTTCATAAGCAGAGGTGTGGAATACCGGCCCGGCGAACGAGTCCAAACCCGGCAACTGCGGCCAGTTGGCGTCGCTGAGCATCCCGACACACGACACCACCATGTCGAATTCCAGCTGTTGGCCGTCGTCGGTGACCACGATGTAGGCTCCGCGGTTTTCCGCCCAAATCGCCGTGTCGATTCCGCAGCCGAATACGAAATGCTCACGGATCTGGTACTCGTCAATGACATCCTGCACGTAGCGCTCTAATTCCGGCGCCTTGGCGTGAGTGCCGGACCAGTCGTACGACATGAACGAAAATGAGTAGGCGTGGGACGGGACGTCGACCTCGCATCCCGGATAGGTGTTCTGGCGCCAGACCCCACCCGCGCCCCCCTTCCGTTCGAACACGGTAAACGACGTGATGCCAGCGCGTTTCAGCTTGACCGCCGTGGCGACTCCCCCCAGCCCCGCACCTGCGATAGCGATACGCACAGTGCGCCTCGCTCGCAACATCGGGTCTCCTCCAGACAGTCGTGCAGCGCACCCGGGTGAACGATTCGTCGCTAGCGCCCGGCCCGACACCGAACATTCGCATCGCAGCAGCGATGAGACCGGCATCAATGCATTCATTGAACGTCTGGATAGTAAATATATTCGAAGGTCCCCTGGTGGTCAACAAAGCGGACATCTTCGCCTCGATCACCGCTGCGACCAATGCAGGAGTCAGCCCCGATTGACCTAGATGGTCCGCAGATTACCTGCGTTGCCGCCCCGGCCACGCGCGTCGTGGACGGTCGAAACCGACCGTCCACGCGATTTACGCTCGGCATAAGTACACTAACTCTCCGGTAAATCACGACGAGATGTAATATCGCGGCCCTCCGACTGGGACAGGATGTCGTGATACATGCAGACAGCTAGTGAATCGATCACGAGCAGGCTCGGCGGAAAGGTCGCGATCGTGACCGGTGCGGGTCGCGGCATCGGCCGCGGGCCTTCGCGGCGGAAGGGGCGAAGGTGATGGTGGCCTCACGGTCGACGTGGGCGATAGCTGAAAGACGCCGGCCCGGTCGCCGTCTTTCTCGCATGGTCAAATCCGACTACCTCACGGGCATGAACATCATGCTCGATGGCGGCCACTGCATGTTCCCTTGAAGCAACGGGAATTCGAATAGTTCCCGCGCGAGCTTCGCCCGGCTATTTAAAGAACGACCTGGTACGCGTACGCCGACCCATCAAGCCGGTGCCCCCACGCCGACCCATGACGGATTCGTAGATCGCGATGAGCACGACGGCAAGCGGCGACTCCATGAAAAACGGAATCCAGGTCCTGTTTCGCTGTGCATGTCATTGTCCTCGGTCACACTGCGGTACCCGCGCTCGTTGTTATTCGTTATATAGACACCCAGCCGTGCCGGAGGTGAACTTACCTATGTGAGGTCTGATGCGTAACTCGAGTCGCACCGACACGTCATCACGGCCCACCGGGGACCCACGCGGTGCGGCGATCACTGCAGGAGGAACTGATGACGAGCATCCTTGATCCCAATCTAGCCGCCGTGGTTGGCCCCACGCCCGCTGGAGGCGGACTCCCGCAACCGCCCGTGTTCGACTCGGTACACGCCGAACGCAAGTACCGCAAAGAACAGCTCGCCGCCGGGTTCCGACTGTTCGGCAAGTTCGGCTTCTCCGAGGGCGTAGCCGGTCACATCACGGTGCGAGACCCCGAACATCCCGAGTATTTCTGGGTCAATCCATTCGGCATGTCGTTCAACAAAATCAAAGCATCCGACCTGATCCTGGTCGATCACAAAGGCGATGTGATCGAAGGTTCTCGTGCGGTCAATCGCGCAGCGTTTGTGATCCATTCCCGGGTACACGAGGCCCGTCCTGATGCCTTGGCAGCGGCGCATTCTCATTCGACGTATGGACGGGCGTTCTCCAGCCTGGGTATCAAACTCGATCCGATTACTCAAGACGCGTGTGCGTTCTATGAAGACCACGCCGTGTACGACGACTATCACGGGCTCGTGAACGATATGGATGAGGGAGTCCGTCTGGCCAAGGCACTCGGACCGAACAAAGCCGCCGTACTGCAAAACCACGGCCTTCTCACCGTCGGCCAGACCGTTGCCGAAGCCGTGTGGTGGTTCATCACGATGGAACGCTCATGTCAGGTACAGCTGGTCGCCATGGCTGCCGGAACGCCGAAATTGATACCTCACGACGTCGCCCTGCAGACTCGCGAGCTCATCGGGACTCCGGCGGCCGGATGGTTCCAGGCCCAACCGCTGTTCGATCAGATCCTGGGCAGCGACCCAGACCTCGTCCAGTAGACGCGCGCTTGGTTCCGCCCGTGAGCACGGCGCCAGATTCCTGGATTTCGGTTGGTACCGCAGCCAATCCGACGAAGACGCGGCCATAGTGATGTTCGACGCCTGATCGGCGCCATCGTAGACGTTGTTGGATGCAACACCGCTGAGCGTCGCGCGTTGTCGCAGTTTCCATCGACAGGCGGCCAAGGTAGCACCATCGTCAAAACATGCGAGGCAGTGCGCCCGAAGTGTTTTGATCGTGACCAATATAAGCCTGCATCTCGTCGAGTCGGCGGACATGTATCCCGACGGCCCCGCGCTGCGCTGTGACGGGACCACCACGACGTATTCGGAGCTCGCCGACAACGCCGCACGCTTCGCTGCCTACCTTGACTATCGAGGTCTTCGCCCTGGCGATCGGGTGGGGGTCATGCTGGCGAGCGGTCCCGAGTTCGCAGTCGTCTTCTACGGCGTGCTGCACGCCGGAGCCGTTGTGGTGCCGGTGAATCCGCTGTGCAACGCCCGCGAAGTCGCGTTCGTCTTGTCCAATACCGGTGCCCGACTGCTGGTTTCCGCGCTGTCATGTTGGCCTGCGGCTATCGCGGGGGCTCTGGCCGTCGGTGTTCCCCCGGTCGGCATCGGCCAGCACACCCTGCGGCAGCTGACCGATGACTTTCTCGGGCACGCCTGGCCGGTGACCCGGGCGAACAACGACAACGCGGTCATCCTGCACACATCACGCACAGCGGCGGGGCCCAAGGCGGTCCCACTCACGCACAGCAACCTGTTGTATAGCCAGGCCGTTATTGCCCGCAGCCTGTTGAACATTGGACCCGACGACGTCGTGCTAGGTTGCCTGCCAGCAGTACACGCGTTCGGGATGACGTACGGCCTCGGAGCGGTCATCTCGTCCGGCGCGACGCTCGCGCTGCTCCCCCGTTTCGATTCGGGCCGGGCGCTGGAAATTTTTGCTGCCGAACGTGTCACGATCTTCGAGGCTGCGCCCGCGATGTACGCGGCATTACTGGGCGTCGTCGCCGGTCACGATTTAGACTTCGGTTCACTGCGGCTGTGCATCTCCGTAGGAGGCGCGATGCCGGCGGAGGTGTTGCGTCGGTTCGAGGACAAGTTCGACTGCATGGTCCTCGAGAGCTACGGGCTGCCAGAAACGTCCGGGGTGGCGTGTTCGAATCATCCGCACGCGTTACGCAAACCCGGTTCGATCGGCACACCCGTCGACGGCGTGCGGATGCGGGTGGTCGACGATCGCGGCACCCAGGTGCCGACCGGTACACCCGGCGAGATTCAAGTGCGGGGCCACAATGTGATGAGGGGTTACTGGAACTCGGCAGAATCCGCCACGGATGCCGTTGTCGACGAATGGTTTTCGACGGGCGACATCGGCCGGGTCGATGAGGACGGCTACTTCTTCCTCGTTGCCCGCAAGAACATCTGATCATCGAGCTAGCCCCCTCCGGGCTCCCGGCCCGCAGATCCCGGCAGGCGATTGTTGCCTGCGACATCGGCCGGGTTTGGACATTGTTGCCGGGCACATAGACAGCCATCGGCGGTTCGGGTGAGCTATTTGGTAGCAACGCGCGATCAGAAACGCGCTGACGCGACTCATCTAGCGGAAGGTCGGATAGAGGCGATGACTGACGAGAAAACCGTTCACGAGGTGACCTATGACCTGTTGCGCACCCTTGGTCTGACCACCGTATTCGGCAATCCAGGGTCCACAGAGCAGACGTTCTTGAGCGAATTCCCCGACGACTTCACCTATGTCCTTGGGCTGCAGGAGGCGTCGGTGGTGGCCATGGCCGACGGATTCGCCCAGTCCACCGGCAAGCCCGCCCTGGTCAATGTGCACACCGCTGCGGGGATGGGTAACGCGATGGGCAACATCGTGGCGGCGGCTAAGGGCAACACCCCGCTGATCGTCACAGCCGGTCAGCAGACCCGCGAAATGGTGTTGTGCGAACCGTATCTGACTAACAAGGACGAGACCGTGTTTCCGCAGCCATGGGTGAAGTGGGCGTATGAACCTAAGCGCGCCGAGGACGTGCCAGCCGCGTTTATGCGCGCCTACACAATCGCGCTGCAGCCACCGGCCGGCCCGGTGTTTTTGTCTATCCCGCTTGACGACTGGGAGAAACCGGCGTTGGGCCCGGCGGTGGTACGCACGGTGAGCCACCGGGTCAGCCCGGATGCCGAGCGGCTGCGCGGATTCGCCGAGCGCATTAACGGTGCGCAGCGGCCATTGCTGGTGTTCGGGCCTGAGGTCGATCGTGCCGGCGCCTGGGACGCCGGGGTGGCCTTCGCGGAGAAGGTCGGCGCACCGGTGTACGGCAGTCCGCTGCCCGACCGGGCGTCGTTCCCGGAGGATCACCGTCTGTATCAGGGACAGATACCGATGACCATTGCCGGTGTCACCGAGCTCATGCGCGGGCACGACCTCGTCGTCGTGGTCGGGGCGCAGGTCTTCCGCTACTACCCCTATGTGGCCGGCGAGTACCTGCCCGAGGGCACCGAACTGCTGCAGCTCACCGCCGATCCGGGGCTGGCTGGTGCGGCGCCGGTCGGTGACAGCGTGCTGGGGGACACGCTACTGGCGTTGGAGCAGCTGGTTGGCATGGTCGATGACCACAGCGACCGGAGGGTCCCGACGAGACAAGTGCCCACCTCCGCGGTTGACGTGACCGGGTCGGCACCGCTGGAACCGGACGCGGTGTGGGAGACGTTGCGCACCGTGAAGCCCGCCGATTCACCGGTGGTCACCGAATCGACGTCGACTATGGCCCAACAGCTGCGATTTCTGCCCACCACCCGCCCGGCTTCGTTCTTCGCCACTGCCAGCGGCGGGATCGGCTGGGGGTTGCCCGCCGCGGTCGGCGTCGCCCTGGGAGACCGCGCCCGGGGCGTCAAGCGCCACGTCCTCGCCACCATCGGCGACGGATCGTTCCAATACTCGGTGCAAGCGATCTATACGGCCGCCCAACATCGCCTGCCGATCGTGTTCGTGGTGATGCGCAACGGGGAATACTCGATCCTCAAGTCGTTTGCGAAGCTGGAGAAGTGCACCGGCGTGCCGGGAATGGACTTGCCGGGCCTCGACATCGCCTCCCTCGCAACGGGTTTTGGGTGCCGCACCGTCAACGTCGACAACTGCGAAAAGCTCGCCCACGAATTCACCGCCGCGCTGAGCGCCGACGGGCCCACCGTCATCGTGGTGCCTACCAAACCGCAAGCCGCTCATCTGGGCTGACGCCACCAGCTGATCGTCTATTCAAGGAGTGACCATGCCGGTCTATACCTGCACAACGACAACGGGGACGCTGACCGCCGAAGTCAAGAGCGCGTTGGCTCAAGAGATCAGCCGTATCCACGCCGAGATCAACCATGTGCCCAGCACCTACGTCAACGTCGTTTTTCACGAGCTGCCCGCCGGTGAGATTTACACGGACGGCGTGCCCGCGAATCCGGTGCTGGTCAACAGTTGGGTGCGATCCGGTCACCCATTAGACGAAACAACCCGTCTCGCAACGGCAATCGCGTCCGCCGTGTCCCGAATCGCCAACGTCGACCCTGACCGGGTTCTGATGGTGATCCAGAACAGCCCCGCGAGCGGCGCGGTCGAAGGCGGCCGTGTCCTGCCAGAGCCCGGGCAAGAGCAGGCCTGGATCGCCGGAGCATGACGAGCCTCTACTGGGAAAGGACCCATTGACCATGGGCAGGAATTTCGGCGACTTTCAAAACGAGGTCTACGCCGAAGCGGTAAAGGGGGTAACGACCCGATACCCCTTCGACTTCGCCTCGATTGAGCGCAAAGCATCTGAGGCACTTCCTGATTGGGTGTATCGGTACGTGTCGGCGGCCGCAGGCGACGGACGTACCCAGCGCGCGAACATCGCTGCGTTCTCGTGCTACGGCATCGTGCCCCGAATGATGGTCAGCCCGCCCGAACGCGATCTGTCGATCAGCTTATTCGGCAAACATTTTGTGTCGCCGATGTTTTTGGCCCCGATCGGCTTGGTTGGCTTGTGTGCGCCCGACTTCCACGGTGATGTGGCTGCAGCCCAGGCGTCAGCGGCGACCGGCGTGCCATACACGTTGTCGACGTTCACCCAGACGCGCATGGAGGACGTGGTTCCACATGCAGGCGACACACCGATTTTTTACCAGCTCTACCTACCCGACGACAGGGAACTGGCCGCAAGTCTGATCAGCCGGGCCGAGACCAGCGGCTACTCCGCGCTGATGGTTACCGTGGATTCCTGGACCCTCGGCTTCCGGCCGATGGATCTTGAGCGAGGGAACTTTCCGCAGTTCCGCGGCTACTGCATGCAGAACTACTACACCGATGTGAACTTCACCAAACACCTGGCCAAACCGCCGGAAGAAGACCAGCCAGCCGCCTTGGCGCACTACACGAAGATCTTCGCCAATCCGCTGTCATGGGAGGACCTGCGGTGGATTCGGGCCCAGACGAAGCTTCCGATCGCCATTAAGGGGATTCAACACCCCGACGATGCGCGCCTGGCGATCGACAATGGCGCGGACGTTCTTTACTGCACCAATCATGGTGGTCGTCAAGCGAATTCGGCAGTATCCACACTGCAGCTGCTGCCCGGCGTCGTCAAAGCGGCCGGCTCCACACCGGTGATGTTCGACTCCGGCGTCCGTAACGCGACGGATGCGATCATCGCGCTAGCCCTCGGAGCGACGGCCGTCGGGCTTGGGCGGCCGTATGCCTACGCACTGTCGTACGGCGGTGCGGAAAGCCTGACCCATTATCTGCGGTCCTTCCTGGCCGAACTCGATTTGTGCTTGGCGGTCTGCGGTTTCAAGGACATCGCGACCCTGAAAGAAGCCGGCGTCGAGGAGGTCATCAACTCTCGGCAGCTGCTTCCGGGTTGAGCCTCGTCAATTCAAAGATTCAAACTCCGATCGGATCAATGGAAAGGCGCATCGTGAGCGCGACAGAAAATCTGGCAAAAACCATCATTGCCAACTACGACAACCCGTTACAGAGCAGCTCGATTGACGTGCCTGCACATGTCGAATCTTTACTACAGAGTTTGGGGGCAACAGCTTCCGATTCCGGAGGTAAGGTCACCTATTACGGGGCTGATCCCATCACGCCCGACCGATTGCCATATGGATCTATCAGTGCAATCTCGCTGGCCGCCAAGGCGATCCTGATCGCAAAGATATGGAAGGAGCGTACCGGCGAGGGTCAGGATATTCACATCGACGTGCGAAAGGCGTTGCGCCGCCTCACACCGTTTCTGGACGGCAAGTGGGAACTGCTCAATGGATTCCCCGGACGCACGGATCCATTCAGCCCCTTTGCCGGCGGCCCAGATATCGTCCCCACCAAAGATGGCAAGTGGGTCATGTTTGCCGAGCCTTACCCCGCCTTGCGCCAGCACACAATCGAACTGCTCAAACCCAGGGGCGGCACGTACCAGGCGCTGGCCGACGCGGTGAAAGAGTGGAACGGTGAGGAACTGGAAGAAGCCGCTGAGAAAGCGGGGGTCCCCATGCCGCTGGCCCGCAACATCAAAGACGTGCTCAAGATGGACGCCTTCACAAAGAACCTTGGGCTGATGCCTCTGGTCAGCGTCGAGAAAGTGGGCGAAAGCGATCCAATCCCCTTTACCCCCAACCCGAAGACCCCGCTCGACGGAATCCGTCTGCTCTCGTCAAGCCACGTCATTGCAGCCCCTTCGATCGGTCGCGCCATGGCCCTGCACGGCGCCGACTCACTCAACGTGTGGCGACCAACCGATGTCGAACACTCGCTCTGGCACTACACCTCCCATGTCGGAGTGCGCTCGACCGTGCTCGAACTGAAGAGCAAAGAAGGCGGGGCGAAGTTCGGTGAACTTCTCTCCCAGGCCGACGTCTTGGTCACAAACCGCCGTACGGGGTGGCGGCAGCGCTTCAATATCGCGCCGGATGACGTGCTCAACGAACGCCCGGGCCTGATCGATACCCAGATCACCTGGGCCGGTGAATCCGGGCAGTGGTCGAGTCGCGTCGGCTTCGACATCACGGCCACCTTCGCGTTGGGCCTGGACAACATCGAGGGCAGTGACGAGAACCCCGTACATCCGTCGATCTTCGTGGCGTGTGACTACGCAGCGGGGTGGCTGGCAACCTGCGGAATACTATCGGCGCTCCTCCGTCGCGCCAAGGAGGGCGGAAGCTACCGCGTCCGGGTTTCGCTGGTACGCACGGCTCTTTGGCTTGCTGAGTTGGGCATCTTCGATCGTGACTACGTGACAAAGACGGCCGGCTCAACTGATGAGCACCTCTACCCGGATCCGGATACCTTCACCGCCGATACACCGATGGGCCATTACAAAGGCGTCACCGAAATGATCGAGATGTCGAAGACACCCGGTGAATACAAGTATCCGTTGACTCCGTTTGGCTCCTGGCAGCCAAGCTGGGTCTGACCGCTGGCTGTTGACGGCTACCCCGGCATTGCCGATCTGCGGGCCGCAGGTGCCAAGGAATCTGATCAATCAGATTAGTCGTCGGAAGACTTCGAACACCAAACAAAGTTCTGCGATATCCCTTGGGCGAGAAAGGGATAGTCCGGTCCGTCTCTCTATTCGTTGCAGTCGGTAGCGCACGGTGTTGGGGTGACAACAAAGTCGTTCGGCGCAAATGGCCATCGAGGCGTCGGTTTCCTGCCACACCCGAAACGTCTCGAAGAGGACGTCGCGCTCGTCGTCGGGAAGGTCGCCAAATCGGGCCAAAATTGTGTCGACCGATTTGACCATCACCTCGGGTGCGGCGAGTACGGCAGTGGCTAAGATAGTGCCGTCGAACACCGCCACAGGCGAATCGGAGTGGGGTTGCCCCTGCAACGTCATCTTGGCGAAGTGCAGAGCCCGCGGCGCGTCGCGCAGATCGTCGAATCGCGCGCTGACTCCAACCCGGTCGACGGCCATCCGAGACACCAAGGCGACAACCTTGTCGAATTGTTGCTCCGACTTGACGCAGACAATCCCGACCTGCCAGTCGGGCACAACCTGCCATGCCGAATACACATCGAGGCTGCGCAACTTCGATTCGATCCTCGTCAGCGGCTCAACGTCATCGGAGCCAACGGCAGCCGCGATGACCACAAAGGGACCATGCTTTCGCAGCCTCAGGCGGCCGGCGACCAGGTCCAAGCTGGAGTCGTCGTGGACGCGGCCTTCCAGCACTGCGTCGATCAACGACGAGTGCCGCGAGACATCGTCCAGCACTTGCCATTCCTGCTCGTCGCGGTGCCCCGTTGTGCTCAGCATCGTCGACCCCCTGTCTCTGATCTGCTCACAGGCGGAGCGTGGGGAATTTTGCCTCGAGCGTCGCTTGAGCGACTACGTGATGACTTGACAACTACTACAGTCGCCGCGCGGCGGGCTCCGCACCATCGCCCGAGGGTTCATTTTTAGTGTCGTATGGATCTAGTACTAAGCAGACCCAGCATTGGACGGGCCGGTCAACCGGGCCCGCGCATGAGTTGGGCTAATTGGGCGCGGGAGTTGATGCCCAACTTGGAGAACACATTGTGCACATGGTTTTTCACCGTATAGAGGGAAAGATGCAGCTGCGTGGCAACCGAGCGGTTGGAATCGCCCTGTGCGATGAGACTGACAACCTTGAGCTCTGAGTTGGTGAGGCTGTCCCAGCCCGTTTTCGGCCGCGGCCGGCGGACAATGCGCCGTTGCACACCCAACAGGCGCAACTCGCGGCCTACCCGGCGCGCGTCGGTTATCGCCTCGTGCTGCAGATAGGTGTCGAACGCGGAGTTGAGATGGCGGATCGCCTCGCCTGGGTGGTCGGTACGCGCGAGTTCAGCGCCGGCGTCCTCGGCTGCCGCGGCGTACAGA
>NZ_JBAPRN010000319.1:0-10361 GCF_049281135.1 Mycobacterium sp.
TCCACTCGCCGCGGGTGCCGAGCACTGACGAGATCACCACGTCGTTGCGCGAAGCGCTGAAAGCCGTTCCGGCTGACCGGCTTTGGGTAAATCCGGACTGCGGTCTGAAAACCCGTAACCCGGACGAGGTTTCGGCGTCGCTCACCAACCTGGTCGAGGCGACGAAGAAAGTCCGCGCCAACGCCTAACCGTGGTAACGAAGGCCGGGCGTCATGTGTTCGTGGCGCCCGGCCTTCGCGGTCTACAGGCCCGACAACGCGTCCGTCGCCAGGTTGGGCGCGAGCTCGGCCAGCAGCGCGCTCCAGTCAGCCGCCAGCGTGGCAGGCGTCGCACCGTTGGCCAGCGTCTCGGCGATCCCCTGCGGAATCTGCACCAGGAATTCATCGAGAAGTCCAGGGCCTGAAGCACTCTCCAGCGAGGAGAGCAGGCCGGCGTAGCTGAAGCCGAAGGTGTCGCTCACGTCGTAGCCGTTCAGCAGAGCGTTGGTGACGAACGCCGGCAAACTCAGCAGATCGGCGAACGCCTGGTCGGTCTGCCCAGCATCGACGGCGTCGACGATCGCTTGCGAGCCGTCGGCCAGTGCCTGCGAAGTGCCGAAAAGTATTCCTATGGGCGCCAATAGGGTTTCCAAGCCGATGTTCGGCACATTGTCCGTCAGCAGGTTGGCCAGGTTCTGCCCGATATCGCCGGGAATGTCGAAGATGTTCACCAGCGACGAGGCACCCGGAAGCAGGTCGACCAACAGGCCGGTGGTGAAGTTGTTCACCGACGTGCTGATGTCGCCGGCCTCGATGCCGCTGAACAGGGTCTGCAACTGCCCCGGCAACTCGTCGGTGATCAGGGTGCTCAACCCGCTATCCAGCGACTGCAGGTTGGTGCTGATCGTGTCGCCGAACTCGATCTGGTTGGCGAGCACCTGGCCGGATTTATGCAGCTGAGCAAGCAACTGTTAACTCAGTGACGGCTGGGGCCTTTGCTTGGGTTACTAATTAGCTGCGTGGTTGCCGCAGGCAGGGTCCGCACGCCGCTAACGAGGGAAATCACGCCGATGCGGTGATTGCTGTCGGGAACGCGGCGCGCGTGTGTCGCACAGCGGAATCTCCCCGACCGGCGAAAGATCCGGACCGTCCAGCAAGCACGAGTTCAGGCAGTTGCCACCCGGTGTCGCTATTGCCCAGCGGAATCGGAGCGTCGCCCGCGCGCCTCACACATCGCTGGTCTCGGACTCCACGTGTACCGGCACATCGTCGGCCCAGGGTTGTCGCGTCACCATGTCGGCCACTCGGACGTAGCCGCGTTCGAATTCGCCTGTGGCAGCATCGACTAACCGGTACTGCTGGGTCTGTCGATGAATGGGCTGGGCGTCGAGCATCACGACACGCACCTCGCCCGGTTCGAAGTGGCAGCGCTTGTGCAGAGCCGCGACCAACTGCTCGTTGCTGAAGTGCCCGTCGCCGAAATTCCATCCGATGGCGCTGCTGGTGACGCGTTCACCGTCGGTCAGGACGTAGTCGTCCTCGTTCTGGCCGGTCATCACCCGGTGCGCCAAGGTGAACAGCGCTCGACCGTGAGTGTTGAAGGCGCGGAACGCATATCCCATGTACATCGGAATCTGCGCGGCTTCCTTACTGCCGTAGAACTTCTCCAACTGCGCGGCCGGCATGCTCGCGATGGCGAGGACATTGTCGGTGATCTTCGCCTCTGCCGACGGCTTGATACACCACAGCGTGGTGTCCCAGTTGCCCGCGTAGTAGCGCATGCCGGGCAGGAAGGAAACCTTGCGAGGGAACAGGTTTCCGGCCACGACGGTGCCCGCCACAACCGCGAACAGCAGTAGTGGCAATGGTGTGGTCAGGTCATGTAGTCCGGTCGAGGCATGCCCGACGAACAGCGTGAGCACGCTGAACATCATGAAGACGTTCCACTCCAGTGGCACGCCCATCGGGATCGACGACAGGATGCCGAAGTGGAAGCACAGCATGACGAATGCGGCGATCGCGGTGGGCCAGCCGCCGTGGCTGAAGAACAGCACCAGCGGCACCAGTCCCTCGATTGCCGTACTGAAATGCGCGAGCCAGCGCGAGCGCCAGCCCGGACGAAGGTCATCCGGAAAGTGTTCGAAAAACTGACGTTTGATGAACTTCGGCCGGAACATCGGGTTGTTGCTCATCATCGTCGAGATGACGAACGGGAAGTGCTTGTTGAGTTTGGATGTGGCCGCACCCAGCCAGATGACCAGGCACACCAGTTTCGCGCCCAAGATCAGGTCGACGCCATAACCGGCGAACAGAAACGCGACCGTAAATGACGCGTACACCTCGCCGCGGGCAGCCAGGAAGATGACCTTGTCGCGCAGGCCCAACACCGCCAGCACACCGAGCACCGCCCAGATCTGCCACGCCGGCAGCACCCCGACCGTCGTACCCAGCGCGGGCATCGGACCGGTGCCGTCGGAAAAAATCGCGACGACGAGCAGCACCAGCAACGCGCCATAGAGCAGCGCGTCGAACGGTGTGCGGCTGTCCCCCTTCGTGAATGGAATCCGGCCAGGCCACGGTGGCAGCCGAATGGTGCCGGGTCGCAACCAGTACAGGATGGAGCCCAGCGGCGGGAAGAACCGGTTGTTCAGTGGCCCGAAGCCGCAACCGAGACCGACCACTTCGAACAGCATCGTGTAAAGCACGACCTTCTCGAACACGATCGGCTCGGCGTACCAGTGCGCGACATTGGTGAAGCCGTTGATGCCGGTCGTGGTCAGCGCCAGCAGCCAGGCCGCCACGATGTACAGCGCGATCTTGACGACGTAGAACAGATGCAGCAGCACCGGGGTACCGAAGCCGACCTCGGCCCAATGCCGGGCCATCGGGACGATCTTCTCAGCGCGGGTGCCCTTGCTCCACTCCTCGAAATCGATCTGCGGAGTTTCCTGTTTGAGAAATCCCATGGCGGCAAGATTAGAACGTGTTCTAGCTCAATGGTCACGGTTCGACGGAACGCTTGACTACTACTTTGCGTAGTAGTAGTAGAAGTGTTGTCGGGCACTCAGGACGGTGATCCGCGATGACCAGTCATCTTTCGCAGCCACCCGCTTCTGCCGATCGATTCTCCGTTGGGCGGCAATAGCTTTCGCCATCGGCTGGAGCGTTCACGTGTTCGATCGCCTGCGACGCGGCATGTCGGCGTCGCCCCATGCCATCATGGTCGGCGGCATGATCCAGGGGGCGTTTGTCGTGATCGCGATCGCGATGGCAGTCACCGGTCGCCGCCGGGCACCCGGAACGGCGATCGCGGTCGGCATCGGCAGCGCCGTCCTCTTCACCTACGCGCATCTGTTGCCGAGCTTCCTTCCGGCTTATCAGGACAGCTTCGTCTCCGGACCACGGATCAACGTGACATGGTTCTCCTGGTTCAGTGCCGTCGCGGAGATCGGTACCGGCATCGTGTTCGCGATCGCGGGCTTCCGGGCCCGCCGCGTCGCCGGCGTAGACTCGGTCGTGCAACTACGCCCACAGCAAGGGGTATCGGAGATGAACGCCGCAGCGGGCACATTGTTCTTCGACGGAGCGTGTGGAATGTGCACGCGCTCCAGGGATTTACTGCTGAAGTTCGACCGAACCGGAAATATTCGGACCGAGCCATTGCAAAGCCCCGGAGTCGCAGAACGGCTCGGTGTCGCGCCGACGAACCTGCTTGACGCGGTGCGATGGCTGGATTCTTCGGGCGCGGTCTACTCCGGCGCGGAGGCCGCAAACGCGGCGCTCTCGACGGCGATCGGCAGCCGAATCCCGTTGGTGTTCTACCGAATTCCCGGCATCCGCTTCATCGAGGACGTCGTCTACCGGTGGGTGGTCGCGCACCGTTACCGGTTCCCCGGGACCACGCCGTACTGCGAATCACACCCGACCGCCTGCTAGGCCCGTCGCGGCGGGCGGGGCACGAAGCGGGAAACCCGGTCGACCACATGCTGATAGTCGGGCCGCCGCTCCAGGCTGCGGGTCTCCATCATCGGGATGCTGCCGCCGAGAAACATGCCCAGCATCCCCAGCGCCCCCAGGCATACCCACCAGGCGTCCGACGGGGCGACGGCCACCCCGAACAGCGCCAGCGAAACCCAGAAACTGAACTCCCCGAAGTAATTCGGATGCCGCGACCACGACCACAATCCGCGGTCCATCGCCTCACCGTCCCGCCGATCCCGGATGAACCGGTGCATTTGCACGTCGGCGACCAACTCAAGAATCACGGCCGCCAGCCCGACGACGAAAGCGATATCGGTCAGCCAACCGATGTCGCCGCCGGGTCGGGTCACCACGATGTACACCGGCAGCATGCCGGCGAACACCAAAAGTGTGGGGATGAGGTGGATCGTCACCAGGTCGACCACGAATTCCCATCTCCCGGCCCGCTCGCGGAACATCGGGTAACGCCAATCCTCGTGGTGCAGACCGGGAAACGCGTACAACCAGTTGGCGGTCAGGCGTATCGCCCACAACACCACCACCACCGCGATCAGCCAGCAACGCAATTGCTGTATCCCGGACTGACTCCACCAATAGAACAGCAGCACAGGGGGAATCACGCTCCAGTACGCGTCGTAGAAACTGGAGTTGCCGTACGCCCGGCTGAACGCGAAAATCACCAAGGTCGCCAGTATGTCGGCGACCAACGTATCCAGCCACAGCCGGCCGGTGTGCACACCCCACACCAGCCAGGCCGCGCCCACCGCGATGGCAACGACATACGCGATACCGACCAGTGTCAGCGACTTTGCCTTGCTCATCGTCCTTTCTCCCAGTGCGGACTTTTGACCGCCTCGAGTGCTTCGGTGACATAGCGGTCGAGCGCCTTCGGCTTTTTCGTCGACTGGCAGACCCAACGCTGAAACGCGAAATCGGCTGCCGCAAAGGCAAGTTGAACCAACAGGCCGGGCCGGATGTCGGTATCGGGGTTGGCGCCCATACGCGCGGCGACCAACTTGGTCGCCCGCTCCTTGTCGGCGGGACGGTGCACCGTCAGCTTGCCGAGCAGATCGGGGGCGACCAGCAGGGCTTCCCGCCACTCTTCGGTGTCGGCCACCCCGAACGAACGAGTCCGGGTGATGATGGCGTTGATCAGCGCGAGGTCGGGCGCCTCGGCGGTGGGCCGCTCCTCGAGCAGGCTGACAATGGCGGTACCGCCATATCGCACCGGCGCCAGCAGCAATTCCTCCTTGGTCGGCACATGCCGAAAAAAGGTGCGCGGCGAAACGCCTGCGGCCGCGGCGATTTCCTCAGTCGTCACCGCGTCGTAGCCGCGTTCGATGAACAGCCGAAACGCCGCCCGACGAATGTCGGCCCGGATCTGCGCCCGCTGCCGATCGCGCAGCGACTCGGTCATCGGAAGCAGCCGATCCCACCGTCGACGTGGATGGTCTGCCCGGTGACGAAGGTCGCATCGCTGCTGAGCAGGAACGCGACCAGTGCCCCCACGTCGTCGCGTACATCGCCGATGCGCTTCATCGGAACTCGTCGCACCGCCTTGGTGTAGTCGTCGGGCGCGAACTGCTTCCATAGTTTGACGCCGTCGGATTCGGCGAACGGGCAGACCACGTTGACGCGAATGTTGTCCCGGCCCCATTCCAGCGCAGCGACTTTCGACAGCCCGCGGATGGCTTCCTTGGCGGCGGCGTATCCGCCCCACTTCGGCTCGCCGCCAGTGCCCGTGCCCGAGCCGAGGTTGACGATCGAACCGCCGCCGGCCTGAACCATCAAGGGATGCACCGCCTGCATCAGCAAGAAGCTGGCGCGCGGCCCGACGTCGTGGCCGAGGGCGAAGTCCTCCGTCGTGATGTCGACGAACGCCTTCGGCTCGTTGGTGGCGATGGCGTTGTTGACCAACCCGTGCACCGCGCCGAAGGCGCCGACCGCGGCCGCGACGATCTGCTGAGCGGATTGCGGATCGCGCAGATTGGCGACCAATTGTTCGACGCGGCCGGCCGCTCGGAGTTCATCGGTGGTCGCGGCCAGCTTCTCCTCGAGAATGTCAACCAGCAGAACCGCTGCCCCACGTTCGAGCAGCGCTGCGGCGATGCCTTTCCCGACGCCCTGGGCGCCGCCGGTGATGATCGCGACATGGCCGCGCATCGAGTCGGGGTGGGTGTAGCTCATTCGGCCGGTCCCATCCGCAGCGGCACACCACGGTGCATCTCGTAGGTGCTGCGCACGCCGCCGGGCAGCTCGATGAATTCGACCGGGGTTCCATCCGGGTCTTTGACGAAAAACATTCGCACTCCGCCGATCTCGAACGGATCCTGTTCCGGCGGATAGCCGGCCTCACGAATGCGGCGGTGAGAGTCGTCGAGATCGACGACGGACAGGGATACGTTCTGGATGCCGGCGATGCCTCGGCGGGCCGGTTTGTCGGTGGCGGGTTCAGCGCCCAGCGACAGCAACTCGACCATCAGCCCGCCCAGCAGTCCGCCGACGACGCGACCCTCCTGTTTGTGCTTCGCGTGCAGCACAGCGTCGAAGGGCTCACCGGAGATGAGGGTTTCGAAGACGACGTCCATGCCCAGCGCATCGCGATAGAACGCCAGCGCGCGGTCCATGTCGGTCACCCCGACGACGAGATGACAGAACGAGATGTCGGTCGCAGCGGCCATCACGTGCCCGATGCAAGACGAGCGGCCGGGCGGCCGGCGAACATCGGCAGGTCCAGGTACGTCTTGATACCGGGTTCGGCAGCGCAGACATCAGGGATGGCGTTGACGCAGTGATTGGCTGTGACCACGACGCCCGGATTCTTCACCAGCCCTTCGGCGATCGACTCCGGTTGCAGGCCTTTGAACGTGAGACTCACGGTGGGGTCGCCGGTGATCTCGACCTCGAAGCGTTCGCCGCGGTCGCCGAAATTCCAGGCGGGCTCGAGGTTTTCCTCGCCCATCAGCCAGTTGACCGCCGCGGTGATCACCGGCTCGCCGTCGACCAGCGCCTGCCAGCGGAACCGGCGCGCGGCCACGGTTCCCGCGCGGATCGGGAACGGGTCGTAGTCGATGTCGGCGGTCGCGACCGCGATGTCCTGGATCGTTCTGATGTTCGGTTCGATACGAAAACCCATGTGGTCGGCGATCATTCGCACCGACATCTTGAACCCGTTTTCCAGCAGGCTGGCCATCGGCCCTTGGAAGGCCTCCTCGGGGGTGCCACCGAAACCCATGATGTGGCGCACCACGTCGCCGGCGTTGTAGGTACGGATGTCGGAGAACTCTTCGGCGCGCACGTGGGTGACCGCCGAGGACAGCGAGGAGATCATCAGCGGGAACCGCTCGGTGATGCCTCCGGGATGGATGCCCGACCCGTGCAACGTCACCCCACCCGCGACGGCCGCGTCGGCGATCGCCGCGACCGCGGGGCTGGTCAGGTCCGGGTACACCCAGCCGACCGGGGTCACCACGTTCTTGCCGGATCGCAGAATGGCCGCGACCTCGTCGTCGTCGGGGATCAGCGGGCTGTACACCACGCAGTCGGCGTCGAGGGCGAGCACGTCATCCTTGTTGGATGTGGCGGCGACGCCCAGCGATTCGCTGCCCAGGATCTCCCCGACGTCGCGCCCGTTCTTGTCCGCGCTGTGCACCCAGCAGCCGGCCAGCTCGAGCTGCGGATGATTCAGCACGCATTCGATGGCGGCCTTGCCGACACCTCCGGTGGCCCATTGAACGACACGCAATTTGGCGGGTTTACTCATGCGTGGCACAGTATGACTGAGTGGCAGTCACTGTCAACGACGATGAAGGGTCGGCGAATGGGCGTCCTCGAGGGCAAGATCGCAATCGTCACCGGAACCAGCAGGGGCGTGGGAGTCGGCATCGCCCACGAGCTCCTGCGGGCCGGCGCCACTGTGGTCGGCTGCTCACGTTCGCCGCTGGACACCATCCCCGGCATCGACAGCGAATGGGCGGTCCGCGCTTCTCAGCAGGTTTGCGACCAGGGCGACTATCGCTCGATCGACTCGTTCGTCGCCGGCGTGGCGGCCACCCACGGCCGCGTCGACATTCTGGTCAACAACGCCGGCGGGACGGTTCCGGCGCCGCACGCGGAGAGCATTCCCGAACTCGTGCAACGTATTCAGGGCGCACCGCGCAGCGACGACGACTTCGAACGCACCGCACTGTTTCACGCCTTCGCGGTGCAGATGAATCTGATCAGCCCGCTGTGGTTCGCCATCCGGGTGTACCGGCAGATGGCCACCCAGGTTGGCGTCGGCTGCATCATCAACATCTCCAGCGGTGCCGGGCATCCGGCGGGCTCACCGACTCTGGTGTCCTATGGAGCGGCCAAGAGCGGGCTCAACCAGTTGACTCGGTCGCTCGCCCAGGAGTGGGGACCGAAGGTTCGGGTCAACTGCGTCGCGTTGGGCCCGACGATGACCGAGAACTTCCGGTCGTTCGTGCTGCCGAAGGACGACCCGACCGGTGAAAAGTACTTCGCGGCGGTCCCATTGCAGCGCGCGGGCGAGCCCGACGAGGTCGGCCGGGTGTGTGTCTTTCTGGCCGGAGGCGCCGCGGACTTCGTCAACGGCACGACGATCGAGTGCGACGGCGGCATGTTGCCCGGCGTGCTCTACGACGCCGGCCTGAAGACCATCACCGATCTGCTGTAGCCGCGGTGAAGCTGCGTTGGGGCTGACCGGAGTATTCGGACAGCGGCCGGATCAGCGCGTTGGAGCCGGCCTGCTCGATGATGTGGGCGGTCCAGCCGGTGATCCGGCTCATCACGAAAAGCGGTGTGAAGCTGGGGATGTCGAATCCCATCAGGTAGTAGGCCGGCCCGGTCGGAAAGTCCAGGTTCGGCTTGATGCCCGTGGCGGCGAACATCTCCTTTTCCAGGATGGTGTAGATGTCCAGCCAGCGCCGGCCGTCGCGGGCCTCCGCAACCCGGATCAGCGCCTCTTTCATGGTCGGCACCCGAGAGTCACCGTTGTTGTAGACGCGATGGCCGAAGCCCATCACCTTGTCTTTGCGAGACAGCTTGCCGTGCAACCACTCTGCGGCCTTCGACGGATCGCCGATCTCGATCATGTCGTGCATCACCGCCTCGTTGGCTCCGCCGTGCAGCGGGCCCTTCAACGCGCCGATTGCGGCCGTCACCGCGCTGTAGATGTCGGACTGCGTCGAGGTCACCACCCGCGCGGCGAAGGTGGACGCGTTGAAGCTGTGCTCGGCGTACAGGATCATCGACTGCTCAAACGCGCTGACGATCACCGGGTCCGGAACCTCGCCGAAGCACATGTTCAGGAAGTTCTCCGCGTAGCTGAGGTGACTGTGCGGTGCGACCGGCGCCAAGCCACGACGGCGACGCATGTCGATCGCCACGATGGTGGGCAGAACCGCGAACATGCGAAGGGACTTGGCGTAATTGGCGGATTCGGCGCTGTCGTCCTCTTCCGGGTCTTCGGCGCCCAGGTAGCTGATTGCGGTGCGCACCACATCCATCGGATGGCAGGTGTCGGGCAGCTTGGCCAGCAGTGACTGCAACGACCGGTCGATCCGTCGGCTGGCCCGCTCACGTTGGTTGAACAACGCCAACTCACCGTCGCTCGGCAGCTCGCCGTGCCACAGCAGGCAGGCGACCTGCTCGAAGCTGCAGCGCGCGGCCAGATCCTGGACCGGGTAACCGCGGTAGGTCAGCGAGTTCGTCTCGGGTACAACCTTGGAGATCGCGGTGGTGTCGACGACCACACCGGCCAGCCCTTTGTAGATCTTCTTGTCGGCCACGGGTGCGGTCATTGGTGGGGTCCCTTCACATCAAAGTTGAAGATCTCATCATCGAATTGGTTGTAGTCGGCGTAGCGGAGCAACTCGTAGAGCCGCTCGCGGTGCTGCATGCGGTCCAGCAGGCCGGATTGCGTTCCCTTGGCTTTGATTTCGCGCAAGCCGTCCTCGACGGCGAGCATCGCCAGCCGCAGCGTGGTGACCGGGTAGATCACCACGTTGTAGCCGATGTCGGTGAGCTGCGAGGTGGTCAGCAACTCCGACTTGCCGAACTCGGTCATGTTGGCCAGCAGTGGAACATCCACGGCGGCACGGAATTTCTCAAAGTCGGCTGGACCGGTCAGCGCCTCGGTAAAGATCAGGTCGGCGCCTGCGTCCGCGTAAGCGCGCGCCCGCTCGATGGCCGCGTCGATGCCCTCGATCCCCGCGGCGTCGGTGCGGGCGCAGATCACGAAGTTCGAGTCGCGGCGCGCGGCCACCGCGGCCCGAAGTCGCTTGACCATGTCAGCGGTCGAAACAACGGCTTTGCCGTCCAGGTGTCCGCATCGCTTCGGGTTGACCTGGTCCTCGAGGTGGCAGCCGGCCAGCCCGGCGTCCTCCAGCAGCGTGACGG
>NZ_JBAPRN010000320.1:0-2871 GCF_049281135.1 Mycobacterium sp.
GCGCTACTACTCCTCCTCGGCGAGCCAGTCGCGCTCGAGCTACTCGATCACGAAAAGCATCACCTCGACCCTGGTCGGCATCGCCATCAGCGAAGGCCGGCTGCGGCTGGACGAAACACTGGCCCAGATGCTGCCGCGCTACGCCCCACTCATGAGCCCGAGCGAGGCCCTCGTGACGCTGCAGCAGCTGCTGACCATGACCGGCGGATTCCTGGACACCTTCGACGAAACCGGGGAACAAGCACTGCAAAGCTCACCCGACTGGATCCGCTACATCCTGCAACACCAGGACAACCCGGCCGGACAGGCGTTCCACTACTCCGACTACGGGGCGCACCTGCTGTCCCCGATCCTGGTCCAGGCCACCGGCGAATCGGTGCTGGCCTACGCCCGGGCCAAACTGTTCGACCCGCTCGGGATCGTGACCACACCCAGCGTCGAACCGACCATCACCGGCACCCTGCAATTCCCGGCGGCGTACCTGAGTGCCGGATTCGCCTGGCCGGTCGACCCGCAAGGCTTCAACACGACCGCGGCCTGGATCAAGCTCCGGCCCCGCGACCTGGCCACCTTCGGGCAACTGTTCCTGCAGTCCGGACAATGGAAAGGCCGACAGGTCGTGCCCGCTGCCTGGGTGCAGCAAGCCACCACCGCCCACGTCGCCGACGCCGACAGCCTTCCCCGGGCCAACGAATTCCAACCAATGAACTACGGCTACCTCTGGTGGCTGACCACCGTGGACCACACCACCGCCTACTTCGCCCTCGGCTACGGCGGCCAACTGATCGAGATCGTCCCCTCCCGGCAACTGCTTATCGTCGTGTCCTCCTACGTCAACGAAGCCGACCCCAACGCGCCAACAGTCGGACCCGACGACCTGCAACGCCTAGCCAACGTCATCGTGGCCGCCATCACGGCTCCTGCAGTGCATTAGCCCACATGGAGGGACCGGGATGGGACAGCCAGTGAATGCACCGGTTCGGCCTGCGACGCAGGGAGGGCGGCGGCCCAGGTATGCCTCTTGGGATGATCGGCATGGTCGAGGTTTGTGGCTGGAAAACCTGATCCGCTGGGGCCGACAGGCCTGCACGTTCGTGATCACCTTCGGTGTCGTTTCGGTTGTGTTAGTGATGGGCTTGATGCCCGGCGACGACGCCCCGATCGGCGAGCAGATCGCCGAAGCCGGGTGCGCCCTCGGTGTCCTCGCGCTTGTGGCGGTGGTGGTGAGTGCGTCGCGCGCCCCGCAGCGACCTGCCGACAGCAGGCCGCCCGGTCGCCGCGGCCACGCTCGGATCGGGGCTGCGACGGCAAGCGGACCGGTGCGAACCGCGGTCGTGTCGACGTTGGGGCCGCGGTTGATGGCGCGTCGAGGGATCCGGGTCGGTAACGGTGTCAGCAGCTTCTGCTTCGGTCCCGACGGACGATCCGTCGCCATTGCCTCGTCGGGGCTCTGCACGGGCGTGGCTGTCGTGTTCGACACTGCGACGGGAACGGTGCGGTGGCGCTACCGAGAACTGCAACTGAAGGTTCGGCCCTCGCTTCATGCCGTCGCGTTCAGCCCGACCGGCCACTACGTTGCCACCGGCGGGTCGGTGAGCGCGCGACTGCTGGACGCCACATCCGGGCGAAGGCTCGCCAAAATCGCGCACCACGTCGGTCAGGCCGTGCGAGGTGTGGCGTTCAGCCCTGACGGTCGGCAACTAGTGGTGTGTCTCGTCATTGGTTGACCGCTTGGAGTGCGACGCGTCCGCGGGCGACTTTGGCGAGGATGTCGTCGGCGGTGGCGGTCCAGATGAAGGGCTTCGGATCGTGGTTGTGGGCGGCCAGGTATTCCTCGATCTTGGTGATCAGGTCGGGCACGGAGTGGAACACGCCGCGCCGTAGGGCCTTGTCGGTCAGTTCCCGGAACCACCGCTCGACCAGGTTCAACCAGCTCGACGAGGTCGGGGTGAAGTGCATGTGGAACCGTGGATGCTTGGCCAGCCACGCCTTCACGTCAGGGTGTTTGTGGGTCGCGTAGTTGTCGCAGATCAGATGCACCTGCAGGCCCTTGGGCACCTCGCGGTCGATCTTGCGCAGGAACTTCAGGAACTCCTCGTGCCGGTGCCGGGGCAGGCACTGGCCGATGACGGTGCCGGTGAGCACGTCCAGGGCGGCGAACAGCGTCGTGGTGCCGTTTCTCTTGTAGTCGTGGGTCATCGTCGCCGCCCGGCCTTTGGTCATCGGTAGCGAGGGCTGGGTGCGGTCCAGCGCCTGCACAGAGGATTTCTCGTCCAGGCACAGCACGAGCGCGTTGTCCGGCGGCGCCAAGTACAACCCGACGACATCGATCAACTTCTCCTCGAAACGCGGATCATTCGACAACTTGAACGTCTTAACCAGATGCGGCTTGAGCCCACGCGCGGCCCACACCCGCTGCACCGTCGCCGGCGACACCCCGACCCGGGCGGCCATCGTGCGACACGACCAGTGCGTCTGCCCCGCCGGCTTGGAGTTCCGGGTCAACTCGACGATCTCCTCGATCGTGTCCTGCGAGATCGTGGACTTGCGGCCCCGCCCCGCACGGACCTTGCCCAACTTCGCGAGGCCGTCGTCGGCGAACCGGGTCCGCCACGCCCGCACGGTCGACGGATTCACCCCGACCTGCTCGGCGATCCGCGTGTTCGCCACGCCATCAGCGGCGAGCAGCAGCGCCTCGGCGCGCTGCACCTGCCGATGCGGCGCGATCTGCGACCGCGCGAGCACCCCGAGCGCGTCTCGTTGCCCGTCCGACATGACCAAAGCAGCCGCTGGCGTCATCACCCCCGGATACTATCCCAGAAGTACTGATCTATTTTGGAGACATACCACTAGCTCAGCACGGTATTTCCC
>NZ_JBAPRN010000321.1:0-11106 GCF_049281135.1 Mycobacterium sp.
GGTTAGAAATGTATCAACACTACTGTTGACTACAGCGATCCACAAGATCTATGCTGTTCGTGCAAGCGGCCGGCGGAGGCCCCCGACTCGCGTGACCGGCTACCACACGTGGGTGCAAGACGTATCAACAGTAGGTAGATACCCGAGATGCGACGACAACTCGTAGACATGGTTACAGATGGAAAGCTTGCGAGAGAGCAGGTTTCGTCGTAATGCGGATCCAGACTGATCACTCGAAGTGCACCGGCAACGGCTTGTGTGCCGGCACCGCGCCGACAGTATTTGATGTGTCCGATGATGGCTACGTCGAAGTGCTGCAGGACGTTCCGGACGCTGATCTGGAACCGCTGGTGCGCCGGGCGTCAATCAATTGCCCAACACGTGCTATTACGTTGATCGACGATGACCAGTAGGGCCGGTGCGCGGTCGCCAATGTCTGACGCAGGACCAGACAGATCGCAGTGCCCAATCAGCGGCTGGAACAACAGGTGAAACCCAATGGTGTGGGAGGTCGCAATGGCGGTCGATGAACTGGTCGATCTGGTGAAGCTCGTGGAGCCCTCGTTCTATGAGAATCCCGTCCCGATCTATCAGCGCTTGCAGCAGGAGGCGCCCATTTTCTACTACGCGCCATTGGACATGTACGTCCTGACCAAGCACGAAGACATCCGGTTCGCTGCGCAGCGTAAGGACATCTTCTCGCCGACGGGCGGGCTGTTGCTCACCGAGATCATGCACAACGAGGACACGCTGCTGCGCGAAGAGTTCTTCGATCCGGCCGGAGAGTTGTTCCCTTACACGGATTCACCGCGGCATCGTCAGCTTCGACGACTGCTTACGCCGGCGTTCACGCCGCGCGCGCTGGCGACGATGACCGCAGAGCTGGAGGAGAGTTGCCGGGCGCTGGTGGACACCGTCGACGCCAATCGGCCTATCGACTTCGTCGAAGCGGTGGCCTCGCGCCTGCCGATTCTGTTCGCTTCGCGTCTGCTGGGGACCACGTCGTCGGATGTAACGCGCATACGTCGATGGAGCGATCTGCTGGAGAACATCGGGTCTGGGACCCTGACCGCCGATGAACTGCGAGAAGTGGCGCAGGAATTCAAAGACATGAGCGGATTCTTCCTCTCCGAGTTCGACCGTAAGCGTCAACACCCTGGTTCAGATCTGATGACCACGTTGCTCGACGCGACGCTCGACGGGGAAAAGTTGCCTGAGGCCAAGCTGATCATGTATTGCACGCTGGTGCTTGCGGTGGGTACCGACACCACCCGCTCTCTTTTGACCGGAATGGCGATTGCCCTGGCGCGACACCCCGATCAGCTGGCCCGGTTGCGTGCGGACCGCTCGCTGATGCCGACCGCAGTCGACGAAGCTTTGCGCTGGACCACGCCCGCGCGTGGGTTTGTGCGGACCCTGTTGACAGACGCCGAGGTTCGCGGGCAAAAGATCAGCGCCGGCCAGCGCGTCTATCTGTTCTACGCGGCGGGCAACATCGACCCGGACGTCTTTCCCGATCCGCTGACCTTCGACATCACGCGCGACCAGGACATCTCGCATCTCGGCTTCGGATTCGGGCCCCACATCTGCATCGGCGCACAGCTGGTGCGGATGGAGGCGGCCATGCTCTATAACATGCTCCTCGACAGATTCAGTTCCTGGGAGCTTGCGGCCGAGCCACGACGGCTGCGTCACATTTTGCGCAACGGCTGGCACGACGCGCCGTTGGTGTTCACTTCGGCTGACTCCGACACGTCCACCACCAGCAACGTGGCAGCCGCCACGTCGTGACGCCGTGATCGTCAAGTAGGAATGACCTCGAAACCCTTTGGCGTCCGGTCTATCACAGCGATGATCATCGGAACGTCGATTCTCATCTCGAGTTTGTAATGTGACCTGTGCTGTCGCGCAGTCGGCAGCCGGTCGGCGCGACGGTGGACTTCCCGTCGGGATTGGATCGCAGCCGACGCCAAGGGTTTTGAGATATCACTCCGAACTCCTTGCACGTCGGCCGCAAACCTTCTCTTGCTCAGTCGGGGGGCGAGCCGACTCGAGGAATTCAACGATGGCCGGCGCTACCCGGCCGGATTCGTCGAGGAGCAGCAGGTGGCCCCCACCGGCAAACATGAGCAATCGTGCGTTGGGCATCGTGGCCGACAGCAACCGTGCGTTGAGCGCTGGCGACACCGGATCGTCACGCCCGTGCACGATCAACGTGCGATGCGGAATCCGGTGCAACCAGGGCCATGAGGTGAAGGCGGAGATCGCCAACAGCTGATAAGCGTAACCACGAACGGGTGGGGGGCGTTTGAGTCGGTCATGCAGACCCGCACGCATCCGACGGCGGTCGTAAGCGGTTTGTCCGCCCGCGATGAGCGGGATGATTAGTTCGGCTGTGCGGCGGTGGTAATAACGCAGCGGGCTGAGCATCAGTGCGAACACGGCGGGGTGCGGAATCGCCGCGGGTGTTCCCGGCACCGTACTGGCCAGTATCAAGCGATCGACCCGGTCGGGAAATCGGTGCGCGAGTTCCATGGCCACCACGCCGCCGAATGAGTAGCCCAGGATGTCCGCGCGCTCCAAGTCGAGCGCATCCATCACTTCGGTGACCAGCGCCGCGATTCGTGACAACCGCAAAGGGATTAGTGGCGTAGGGGATAGTCCACACCCGGGCAGGTCCAGGCTTATCAGCTCTCGCTCATCAAGCTCGTCGACCAAAGGTTGCCACATCTCGATCGCGGCGCCGATCCCGTTGATCAGGATCAACGGGTCGCGGCTGCCAATGTTGCTGCGCTGCAGGCGGATCCGCTGACCGCTTGCGGTGACGTAGAACTCATCATCGGTATTGATGCTCACGCGGATGTCCTGTTGTCCGCGGCCCACCGGGCAAACCACGTCAGGGCCTCCGGATGATCGATGGCACCAGGTGCCGTGACGATGTCCGGTGCCGTTCCCTGCAGGATGGCTTTGACCGGGATTTCGAGTTTCTTGCCAGTGAGGGTGCGCGGAATCACAGGGGCGACGGCGATGGTGTCGGGCACGTGCCGCGGCGACAGCTCAGTACGCAGCCGCGTGTCGATCCGGCAGCGCAGCGACTCATCGAGGACAGAACCGCCGGCCATGACGACGAACAGCGCCAGGAGGTAGCGGCCGTCCTGCAGTTCGGCACCGATCACCAGGCTGTCACAGATCTCATCGAATTGATCTACAACACTGTAGATCTCAGCTGACCCGAGCCGAACGCCGCCGCGATTGAGGACAGCGTCAGACCTGCCTTTGACCTCGACACCGCCGTCTTCGGTGATTGTGATCCAGTCACCTTGTCGCCATACGGTTGGATGCCTGTCGAAGTAGGTGCCGCGGTACCGCTCTCCGGTCGGGTCGTTCCACAACCCAAGCGGCATCGACGGCATCGGCGTGGTGATCATCATCTCTCCCACCGTGTCGTGCTGAGGTCGCCCATGGGCGTCCCAGGATTGTGCGTTCACACCCAGCGATCGTCCCGCAATCTGTCCCAACCGCACGGGGGTGAGCGGGTTGCCGCAGAAGAAGACGCTGCACACGTCGGTGCCACCGCAGATCGAGTCCACCCGGGCGGGAAATCGCTGCGCAAGCCAGTTCCAGGCGCTCGGCGGCAGCGGCGACCCGGTCGGCATTATCAGGCGAAGATTGGTCAGGTCGTGACGGGATTGGGGCTCGAGGTGTTGTTTGGCAAGTGCCGTGACGTATGCCGAGCCGACACCCAGGATAGTCGCGTGGGTCTGGGCGGCGACGGCGAAGGCACCGTCGTCCTCTGGCCGGGTGGGGCTCGCCGCAGACAACACCACGGTGGCACCGTGCAGTAGAGCGCCTACCGAGTAGTTCCAAGCCATCCAGCTGGTGGAGCTGACGAAGAACATGGTGTCGGACGATCTGATATCCAGACACAGGCCAAGCGATTTGAGGTGTTCGAGCACGATGCCGCCGTGGCCCTGCACAATGCCTTTCGGCGAGCCGGTCGATCCCGAGGAGAACAGTATCCACAACGGGTGTCCGGCGGGCACGGGGGTGAACGTCGGAGTACTTGGGGTGGCAACGATCTCGTCGAAGGCCAGTGTGCGGTTGGGGGTCGGCGCGTCGGGATGTAACTTGCGCACGACGACGGTGGCGGCGAGCGATGGCAACCGCCGGCGCAGCTCGTGCACGATGTCTCGTCGGTCATGGGCACGCCCGCCGAACCGGTAACCGTCCACTGCCAGTAGCACTTTGGGATTGATCTGGCCGAAGCGATCCGCGACGGCTGTAATGCCGAACTCGGGTCCGCACGACGCCCACACCGCGCCGATGGCGGTCGTAGCCAGCAGGCCGATTACCGCTTCGGCGGCATTGGGCAGGTACGCCGCAACGCGGTCTCCTGGCATCACGCCAACTTCGAGGAGGTAACGCGACAGTGCCCCGACTTTGCCTGCGAGTTCGGCGGTCGACCACTCGCGTGGCCCAATGTTCTCGGCTATTTCTATGAGCGCGGGTCGTGTTCGGGGTGCCCTGGCGAGAATGTTCTCCGCGTAGTTGAGTTGTGCACCATCGAACCAGCGTGTGTGGGGCATCTCGCCACCGCTGATGATGTGGTCCGGCCGCCGGGTAGCTGTCACACCGTAGTAGTCCCACACCGCCGACCAGAACTCATCGAGGTCGTGAACTGACCACTCCCACAGGTCATTCCACGTGACGTGGCTGATTCCGCGTTGATCTTTCAGCCAGCTCATGAAGTGGGTGACGTTGGCGTTGTCGATGTCGTGCGGGCCGGGCCGCCACAGAACATCGGGGCGATCACCAAAGATCACAGGGGGGCCGACCGGTCCAGGACATAGGAGCCCGGCGCGGGCTCAAGGCAAGGAAACGCATCGCTGCCTACTGTCGCCGGTGCGGGCACTTCCGGACCGCCGCGTGCAATGATCCAGTCAGCCCAGTGTTCCCACCAGGTGCCGCGCACCTCTTTGGCTGATTCTCGCCAGGCTTCGGGGTCGGGACCGGGATCGGCTCCAACGAAGTAGTGCGCCTTCGGATTGCCGGGCGGGTTGACCAAACTTGCGATGTGGCCGGCGTTGCTCAGGACGAAGGTCTTGTCGCCGGACATCAGTTGAGTGGTGCGGTAGCAGCCCTTCCACGGTGTCAGATGATCGGTGAGCGCACCGGTTGCGTACACATCGACATCGACCTTACTCAGATCGATCTGAGTACCCAGGACATGAAGCTCCCCTCGCGCCAACAGGTTCAAGTTGAAGATCTTCAGGAACTGGTGATGCAACGCCGAGGGCAGCGCAGTCCCGTCGTTGTTCCATGCGAGGATGTCGAAAACGGCGGGGTCGCGTCCCAACAGGTAGTTGTTGACCCAGTAATTCCAGACGAGGTCGTTAGGTCGCAGCAAGTTGAAAACCGCGGCCAAGGACTGTTGGTCGAGGACACCCCTTCGGGAGGATCGCTTCCTGGCCTGGTTGACAACTACTGGCAGGTTGAACATGCCGATCGGGGAGGGTTCGTCGAAGTCCAATAACGTCACCCCGAAGCTCGCCGCGTGTACCCGGTCATCGCCTATATCGGCGAGATGAGCCAGCACGATCGAGCTGAGAATGCCTCCTGCGCACATGCCGAGGGTGTTGAGTTGCTCGCTGCCGGTGATTTCACGGACGGCATCCATGACCCGCAGCACTGACGCGGCGTACACGTCCAGGTTGTACTCGCGGTCCTCGGGGCCCGGGTTGCGCCAGCTGATGACGAACATCGGGATGCCGCGCGAGACGGCGTATTCGACGAAGCTACGGTTGGGAGCCAGGTCCATGAAGTAGTACTTGCCGATCTGTGGGGGTATCAGCAAGACCGGCCGCTGACGGACATGAGAGGTCGTCGGCGTGTACTGGAGCACCTCGCAAACAGCGTCGCGGTAGACAACGCCGCCGGGAGTGACTGCCAGATCTTCACCGACCCGCAGGGCACCGCGCTTCACCTGGGACGGCATTCCCCCGTTGAACCGCAGGTCATACAGATAGTTGCGCAGGCCGAGCACAAGGCTGGCTCCGCAGGTTTCGAAGGCCCTCTTGAGCGCGGCTGGATTGCCGAGCAGTAGGTTGGTCGGCGCCAGCGAGGACGTCACCAGTTCGGCGACAAACTCCAGCAACTCCTTGTCTTTCCATTGCAGATTGGTCTCGGCCACGGACGCGTCCACTTCGCTGCACAGCGCGAGATAGGCCTGCATGATCCGCCGGTAGAGAGGGTGATCGGTGAAGGTGGGGTCGGTGAAGCGCCGGTCGCCCTTCTTGGGTCCGATCGCCGAGCCGCCGGTGACGATCGATGCCAGCTGGCTGGCGTAGTTCGCACTGTGGCGCGCTGCGCCGATAGCTGCAGAGGCGAGTCGTGGCGACTTCGAAAGCACTGGTGCCCAGGGCAATTGGATCCCGCCAAGCGTGCTCTTCGTACTTTCGGTCGGCGGACGCGCGGTTTGGGTCTTGCGCTCGTCCGGTGAGGCGGACCGCCCACTGGCGCGCTTACGCCGTTCGCTGGGGGCCCCGTTGGCCTTGTCGGACAGATCGGTCGCAGACATGTCGCTCCTCCTACGTCGCTGCCGCACCCCGCGCAGATGGTCGCGTTCCCGATTCCCTTACTACCGCCCGTGACGGGGCAGGTACGGTCCGCAAGCTAAGAGCCTTCTCCCGGTCGCCCGGCGTCCAAGTCCGCTTAACGATCGAGCTGGCACTCGTTATCGGTGGGTGTACCCGAGCATGGCAGCTGTCCAGAAAATAGTCAACACGAGCGTTGAAACATCATCTGTGGCTTTTCTCGCTACACCGCCGTGGGACACGTTATCCAGCTGGGCCTAACGACTTACCCGGCGTAGTCGACATGGAGTGATCCGAGCTTCATGCCAACGCGTGTGTTGGTCAACCAGAGGGAGGACATGACGCTTAATGGCGTTGGAAAACTGTTGGCCGGACTGGTCTCGACACCCCGCCGGCCGTCACCGGTTGCGTGCCAATGAAGCCAACAATGCCGTTGATGAAGCTGCTGAGACAAGCTATGGTTACATCAACACATATGTTGAAATAATGGGACAGGCGAGTGGCTCGTCGTGGTTCGCCGGCACCGCGCATGCCGTCGACGGCATCCGGTCGGCCCTGCGCGTGTTTCGGGTTGTGCAGTCGCCTTCAAAGTATCCCGCGCATCGTCAGGGTGAGTGCGCGTTGCAGAAGAAGGTGGTGGCTGTGAACGATCTTGCTGTGTGCCTGGCCGTGTCAGATGATAAGCCGATGCGACCGGGTGGCCCGTGGCTCGCGAAGTAGCGACAACGTCGAAACCCTTTGGCGCCGGGTTCGTCACAGCGATACTTTTCGGGGCCGCCCTCAATCCGATCAACAGTTCGGTAATCGCGACCGGACTCGTGGCGATCGCCACGGCAATGGACGTGCCGGTCGGAAAGACCTCGATCCTCATTTCGAGTTTGTATTTGACTTGTGCCATCGCGCAGCCGACCGCCGGCCGGCTAGCGGAGGAGTTCGGGCCAAGACGCGTCTTCTTGCTCGGCATCGCTCTGGTGCTCGCCGGCGGCGTATTGGGGGCAGTCGCGGACAACCTGGCGATGTTGGTCTGGGCGCGGGTGTTGATCGGATTTGGAACATCAACGGGATACCCAACGGGGATGATGCTGATCCGGCGCCGGGCCACCGATGCCGGGCTAGACCATCCGCCGAGTACCGTCTTGGGCGGTATAGCGATCGCCGGGGGTGCGACGATGGCGATCGGGCCGTCGCTGGGTGGGCTGCTAATCGGTTGGTTTGGCTGGCGATCGGTGTTCGCCGTCAATCTGCCTTTCGCCGTGGTGGCCGGACTGTTGGTGCTGTGGGGGATTCCACGCGACCCCGATGTGGTGACCGGCCGAGCGTGGCGGGTCATGGTCAGCCGGTTGGACCTTGCCGGGATAGCGGCATTCAGCGCGGCGTTGGTGAGCGCATTGATAGTGCTCGAGGGGCTGCCCCATCTGCAGTGGCCGGCGCTTGTCGGTGCCGTGGTGTTCTCGGCGGGGCTGGTTTGGCGCGAATTGCGCGCAGCGAATCCGTTCATCGATATGCGGTTGCTGGTCCGCAACAGGGCGCTGTCCCGGACGTATCTGCGCGCTGGTCTCACCGTGTTTGGTACCTACGTCGTGTTGTACGGAGTGACACAGTGGATCGAGGTCGCGCACGGGCAGACAGCCCTCGCCGCCGGTCTGATCATGCTGCCGGTCGGCGCGGCGTCCGCGCTGGCATCGCAGGTGTTCAGCGGTCGCAAGAATCCGCGCATGACGCTCATCGTCGCTGCGGTGCTGTTCATCGGAGGCTCGGTGTTCATCTTGACGCTGTCGAAGTCGAGCTCGGTTTTTGCCATCGGCGCGGTCACCGCGATCTTCGGTGCGGTCAACGGCGCCGGCATCGTGGGCAATCAGCTGGCGCTCTACCGCCAGACACCCGCGGACGCGATCGGCACCGCCTCAGGGCTGATGCGGACATCCCAATACGTTTCGTCAATCGCCTCGGCGGTCCTCATCGGCGTGGTGTACAGCCGCACCGTTGACAGCGCGGGACTGCACGACGCGGCACTTGTCCTGATCGGCATGAGCGTCGTCCTACTGCTCATGACGCTGTTCGACCGCCGGCTGTCTGGGTCCGGGTCGCCCACGACGGGTAGAACTCTGCACCGCCCGCGCTTCGCCGATTCCTGAAAGCGGCGAAAAGTAGCTGGCGCTCAATGCCTGTCGATTCAGTCGAGCGATTCGATCTTGTGGCGCCAAACCTCAAACCGGGCACCAGGCCTCTCAGACTCCTCGCGTCGGCCGATGTTCAACAGCAGCGTAGAAGCAGCTGCCGACTGGGGTGGATTGAAATCGTCAACACAGATGTTGACTTTTCAGCGTGCCGTTCGTATGCTCAAGGTGCTGCGGCGAACAGACAGTATCTGTGCATGTCGTCGTGCGCTGGTGATGCCGGTGTGTGCCATCGCTTCTTTGTGCGCGGGACGGAGCTATCGCCCGCGTTCGGCGACACCGACATGTGATCGCCGGCCCGAGAAGCCATGACGGAGGACAACCATGACCGGCAAGCCAACGCACCTCAGCTTCGCCGAGCTGCGCGAGCTCGCCGATTCGGCGAATCTGCCCACCCTGCTGATGTTGATCTACCAGGTCACCGGGGACTCGCGATGGCTGGAACCGCCCTACTGCCCCACCCGCAGCCGCGGCCTCAGCGATCACGACACGGGCGGATTCTCGGAGCAGATCCAGGACGAGATCCGCTTGGCGGGAGCCCACGCGCTGTTCGATCTGCAATCCGGCAGGCAGCCCGCGATCCCGATGCCGAGTGCTGAACAGACCAGTCGGATGTTGGGTGTGTGCGTCGGCGAATCAGTCGACCCGTCCTACGGTGTGATGTTCTCCGAGGAGTTCGAACGCCGCATGGGGATACAGGAAGACGTCAACATCGCTGAGACTCTGCCACCGGGTTTCCACGTTCTCGTCATCGGCGCCGGGGTCTCCGGCATCATCGCCGCTCAGCGGCTGGGCCAAATGGGCATCCCCTACACCGTGGTGGACGAGCACGACGGTGCGGGCGGCAACTGGCGGGACAATCCGTATCCCGGCGCCGGGGTGGATACTCCCAGTCACCTGTATTCGTTCTCCTTCGCGCCGCACGACTGGACCAAACACTTCGAGTTGCGCCCGGAACTCGAGGAGTACCTCGAGGCGACTTTTGAGCGTGTCGGCGGACCGGCCAACACCCGGTTCAACACCAAGGTGGTGTCGGCCCGCTTCGACCCGGATGCGATGGTGTGGCGGGTTGAGGTCCAAGACCGCCAGGGGAACCGCGATCTGATCACCGCCAACGCCGTCATCAGCGCCGTCGGGGTCCTCAACCGGCCCAGCTTGCCCAATACCGATGGGAGGGAACGCTTCACCGGGCCTTCCTTCCACTCGTCGCATTGGCCCGAAGACCTCGACATCGACGGCAAGAGCGTCGCGGTCATCGGCAGCGGGGCCAGCGCGATGCAGATCGTGCCGGCGATCGCCGACCGAGTCGGCAAGTTGACGGTGTTTCAGCGCACCCCACCGTGGGTCGCGCCATTCGAGAAATTCCAGCTGCCCATCGACTACGGCGCCCGTTACCTGCTCAATCATTTCCCGATGTATCGGTCTTGGTATTTCCTCAAGCTGTACTGGCAGTTCGGCGACAAGGTACTCGATGCGCTGCGCAAGGATCCGAGCTGGCCGCATCCGGAACGCTCAGTCAACGCACAAAACGACGGGCACCGGCAGTTCTTTACTCAGTACATCGAGGAGCAACTCGGCTCCCGCACCGATCTCATCGACAAGGTCGTCCCGACGTATCCGCCCTACGGCAAGCGGATCCTCCTGGACAACGGTTGGTATGCGGCGCTCGTGCGTGACAATGTCACGCTCGTCACCGAGGCGGTGTGCGAGGTCCTCGACCAGGGCGTCCGGTCAAGTTCGGGCGAGGCCTACGACGCCGATATCCTGGTGTGGGCCACAGGATTTCAGGCCTCACGGTTTGTGTCGAGTCTCGATATCACCGGGCTGCACGGCCAGACTCTGCGCGACGCGTGGGACGACGACGATGCGCGCGCCTACCTCGGTGTGACGGTTCCGGATTTTCCGAATCTATTCTTGCTGGGGGGCCCGAACTCATTTCCGGGCAGCGGCAGCTTCATGTATTTCATGGAGGTCCAGATGCGCTACATCGGTCGGATATTGGCCTCGATGATCGACGCCAACGTCGCGGCGGTGAACACCAGGCGGGACGTTTACGAGCGTTACGGCGACTTGGTGGACGCGACCAGCCAGACGACGGTGTGGACACATCCGGGCACCAACACGTTTTTCCGCAACGCCCGGGGCCGACTGGTGTTCGTCTCGCCGTTCCGAAACGTCGAGTACTGGAAACAGGCCGTGCAGTCTGGGCTCGACGACTACGAGCTGCTCGGAGACGGCTTGACCGAACACATGGTGATCGCCGCATCAGCCTAACCGCGGGCAGCGTCCCGCCCGGACAAAAGGAACCCAAACACGATGGAACCGTTACTTCTTGG
>NZ_JBAPRN010000322.1:0-2438 GCF_049281135.1 Mycobacterium sp.
CCGTAGAACTCGACGAACTTGCCGACAACGCCGTGTTTGCGCAGCATCTGGGTGACGGTCAGCACCACATCGGTCGCGGTGACGCCCGGCTTGATCTCGCCGCTCAGCTTGAAGCCGACGACCCGCGGAATCAGCATCGATACCGGCTGACCGAGCATCGCGGCCTCGGCTTCGATGCCACCGACACCCCAGCCCAGCACGCCGAGGCCGTTGACCATCGTGGTGTGCGAGTCGGTGCCCACACAGGTGTCGGGGTAGGCGACCCCGTCGCGGGTCATCACCACACTGGCCAGATATTCGATGTTGACCTGGTGCACGATGCCGGTGCCCGGTGGCACCACCTTGAAGTCATCGAACGCGCCCTGCCCCCAGCGCAGAAACTGGTAGCGCTCGCCGTTGCGTTCGTACTCGATCTCAACGTTGCGCTCGAAGGCGTCGGCGGTGCCGAACAGGTCGGCGATCACCGAGTGGTCGATCACCAGGTCGGCGGGCGCGAGCGGGTTGACCTTCTCGGCGTCACCGCCCAGGTCGCCGATGGCCTCTCGCATGGTGGCCAAGTCAACGATGCACGGCACGCCGGTGAAGTCCTGCATGACCACGCGGGCCGGCGTGTACTGGATTTCGATGCTGGGCTCAGCTTTGGGATCCCAGTCGGCGATCGCCTGGATGTGGTCCTTGGTGATGTTGCTGCCGTCTTCGTTGCGGAGCAGGTTTTCGGCGAGCACTTTCAGGCTGTAGGGAAGCTTCTCCGTGCCCGGAACCGCGTCTAACCGATAGATTTTGTAGCTGTCGCCGCCGACCTTCAAGGTGTCGCGCGCTCCGAATGAATTCACCGAATCTTTGCTGGTCACATCCACTCCCGTATTTAGTTCGGCTCGCCGACGGGCTGTGTCGGCGAAGCGCTGCCAAGTCTAACAGTACGCTTGTCCTGCATTCCGGCGGACCCCGAAAACTTCCCTTTCCTGTGGGCGACCACCTGCTGTAACGCTCGCGTCGTCAGGCGGTACGGTTTCCAACCGTGACCACCCCGCACGCGCCGCTCTATATCCCGGGCGAGATCTGCGGCACCGTCGGTGTCGATCCCGCGACCAAGCCCGACGATTGTCTGGCGGTGGTCCAGCAGCAGGTCAGCGCGGGCAACATCAGCGCGCCGCCGGCCGTCACACCGGAGTTGGTCGACCTGATCAACCAGGCCCACGAGCACGGCATCGATCTCAAGATCGTCGTGCTGGACCACAATCCGCCCAACGACACGCCGCTGAGAGACATCGCGACGGTGGTCGGCTCGCAACACCCCGACGCAACGGTGCTGGTGCTCAGCCCGAACTTCGTCGGCACCTATAGCACGCACTTCCCACGCGCCACCTTGGAGATCGGCGAAGACAACGCCAAAACCGGTAACACGGTGGTGTCTGCGCAGAATTTCCTGCATCAGCTCGAGACGCCGCAGTTTCCATGGACCGGATTCACCATCGTTGTGCTGATCGGCGTATTGGCGGCGGTGGTCGGAACGCGATTCATGCAGCTGCGGGTGAGACGGTCAGCAACTTCGCGAGAAAGCGCCGAAGCAGCTCACAACGATGCTGAGCGAAGCGTCTAACTCGCTGTATTCCGCGTGTGTCGCATAGCGCCGGCACCGGTATCGCGTCGCGGGCAAATTAGTGATGTCACCATAGGGTCACAGTTGACAGAAGAACAGGTTTGTAGTTTGTGACATAAGTTTCTATTGGGTCAGATGTGACTTACGGTGCAAGGGATGCTTTTGGTTTATTCGTGCTTCCAGTGATTGCTGGGGCCGACGCCGTCCGCCCGCGTTGAGCCAAGGAGACCGGAGTCGCATGAGACGCACCTGCCGCGGCTCGTCTTTACGAATGGCTACCGCGTTCACCCATCGCGTGGGTCCCGCGATGATCAGCGTGGCGCTGTTGCTGGGCACACCCGGTCTGGCCAAAGCCGACCCGGACGCGATGGCCAAACTGATCGCCGACGTGGCACAGGCCAATCAGCGTCTGGAGGATCTCAACGCGCAAATCCAGACCGAGGAAGAAAGCGTCAACAAGGCGGTGGTTGACGTCGAGACCGCGCGTGACAACGCGACGGCCGCCCAACACGACGTCGAGGCCGGCCAGCAATCGGTCAAAACCGCCGACGCCGCAATCGCGGCCGCCCAGAAGCGATTCGACCGTTTCGCGGTGGCCAGTTACGTCAACGGCCCGTCGGACAGTTACCTCACGGCGGCCAGCCCCGACGACATGATCGCCACCGCGGCCGCCGGCCAGACGCTGGCCGCCAGCTCGCAGCAGGTGATGGACAACCTGCAACGGGCCCGCGCCGAGCAGTTGAACAAGGATTCGTCCGCCCGGCTGGCCAAGCAGAAGGCCGACAAAGCCGTCGCCGACGCTCAATCCAGCCAGAACGCGGCAGTGGCGGCCCTGACC
>NZ_JBAPRN010000323.1:0-2164 GCF_049281135.1 Mycobacterium sp.
GCTGTACGAAGGTGCGGCCGCACTGGCAACCTCGCTCGACGACCCAGCGCCGTGGGCATGGGCCAAGGCCGCGGCCGAGGCCTTGATCGACCAAGCCCTCGCCCGCTGAGCCTCGACCCGACAAAAAGCCGCTGTCGCCAATCCCCGCTTGGAGCCGATGGATGATGTGCCCGCCTTCGAGCGACAATCTCAGACGCCCGCAAATTTGTCGCTCGGAGGTGGGCACAACGAACGCCCCAAGCCCTCGGTAGCCGAGTGACTGATGTGATTTTGCCAGGGTTGCTCAGCGCGCCCCGCGGACCAACCGGCCGGGACGCGCGCCGGTGTCGAGCCCGTGGCGGCGGGTTACCACGCCATTGACGATCGTGGCGTCGTAGCCCGAGGCGCCCTGAATCAGCCTCTTGCCACCGGCCGGCAGGTCGTACGCCATCTGAGGCCGGTGCAACGTGATCGCATTCATGTCGATCACGTTGACGTCGGCCCGCTTCCCGATTTCGACGACCCCGCGGTCGGACAGCCCGAAGAGTTGCGCCGTGTCGTAGGACTGCTTGCGGACGACGTACTCAAGCGGCAGCGTTTCACCTCGGTGCCGATCGCGCGCCCAGTGCGTCAGCAGGAACGTCGGGAACGATGCGTCGCAGATCATGCCGCAGTGCGCGCCGCCATCAGACAGTCCCACCACGCCGGCCGGATGAGTCAGCATCTCGCGGATCGCGTCGTGGTTGCCGTAGGCGTAGTTGTAGAACGGCAGCATGAGCATCGATGTCGCGTCGTGCTCGAGCATCAGGTCGTAAAGCGTCGACAGTGGGTCTTCGCCGCGTTCGGCGGCGATCTTCTCCACGGTGCGCTCGTCGGTCGGCTCATAGTCAGGCGGATCGCCCATCGCGTAGGTGCGGCCCAGCGCATATTGCGCGAGCGCAAACATGTTGTCGAACAACAGAGTTGGATCCGGCGGCAGATCCTCCTCGGAAAGAATCGCGGCCTTGACGGCGGGATCGGCCAGCCGCTGAGCGAGCTCCTCGCGGCTGCATTCGGCTTTCAGCCGCCGGAAGGTCGGGCGGTGAGTGAACGCGTGATGCCCGTCGAAGCCGAACAGCATGCCGAACGGACGCGCGGCGATCTGGGGATACAACCGACTGCCCGCGGCATGCGCGGCCGCTGAAATGTCCAGCTGTTCGCGCCACAGGTCCGGGGCGGCATCGACCTGGATCATGCCGAAGGAAATCGGCCGGTCGATCTCGGCGCCCAACCGCTGCATCCACTCCAGCTCTTTCTTGGGGGCGATGATGTCCTCACCCGCAACGCCCTGCGGAGCCAACTCGAACACCGCCTGGCCGCCGGCCGCCATGGCCCGGCCAAGCCCGAACAGCTCGTCTTCGGCGGCATAGGTGCCCGGTACGGGTTCACCGTCGATAGCACGGTGGCCCAGCGTGCGCGACGTCGAGAAGCCCAGCGCACCGGCTTCGATGGCCTCCTGCACGAGGCGCGCCATCGCCGCGATGTCTTCGGGTGAGGCCGGCTCGTTGCGGGCGCCACGCTCACCCATCGCATATGCGCGGATTGCGCCGTGCGCCACCTGGCTGCCGACGTCGACGGCGAATTCTCCCCGGCCAATGACGTCGAGATATTCGGGGTAGCTCTCCCAACCCCAGGAGATGCCCTCGGTGAGCGCCGTGCCGGGGATGTCCTCGACGCCTTCCATCAGGCCGATCAGCCAATCCTCTTGCCCGGGCCGTACCGGCGCGAACCCGACCCCGCAGTTACCGGTGACAACCGTCGTCACGCCGTGGTCACTCGACGGCTCCAGCAGCGCATCCCAGCTCACCTGACCGTCGTAGTGCGTGTGAATGTCGACAAAGCCGGGCGCGACGATCTTTCCGGTTGCGTCGATCGTCTCGGCGGCATCGCCTTCCAGCGGCGCACTGCCCGCCCCACGGCGCCGGATCTCGACGATCTTGCCGTCTTTGACGGCGATGTCGGCATCGAATCGGTCCGCGCCGGTTCCGTCGACGACGGTTCCGCCGGTGATTTTGAGGTCGAACACGATTACTCCCTTGTCTGCGCTGCCGCCGGGCTACAGTGACCAGCCAAAGGAATGTAACACCGTTACAGAGGCTTCGGGAGTACTTCCATGACGACCCACGCGGCGCCCGATCTACGGCGC
>NZ_JBAPRN010000324.1:0-4032 GCF_049281135.1 Mycobacterium sp.
GTCCGTGGTGGTCGTGTGCCAGTGACTCTGGTTGGTATGCGCTCGGCGCGCCGCCGTGTGGTCCCTGGAGCTTCGGAAGTGCCATCGCTGTGCTGCCGGGACCGGGCGCCGAGACCGTGGGTGTGGATGACGGCGCATGTACGGCTGTGGCAGTCGGCTGAGTCGGGTAGGTCACCGGTGCCGTTGCCGAAGTCGCGGAACCCCGCGGCTCACCGGGTGCCTCGCTTAGCGGCTTCGGGTCCTCGGTGGCTGTTGGTTTCTTAGCAGCGGTCAGCTTCTGGTCGGTTGAACCGTACGGCGCGGGTGCCGGGCTTCCGCCCTTTGGCGCGTCGTTTCGCGGTGCTGGATTGCTCCGGGGCGGAGCGGGTTCGGGGATGAGCGCGGTTGGATGGAACTCCTCGGACCTTTCAGCGACGTCTGCTGCGGCGCGGCTCAGAGTGGGCAATTTCTCCAAAGCCCCACCAGGAATAAGCACCGTCGCCAAATCGAAAGCGGATTCGCCCGCCGCCTGGAAGGGGTTCGTGCTCCATTCGTCCCAATGAACGGTGTTCTTGCCAAGCTCCTTCCACGACTCTTTGAGCCTCTGCTCGCCCTCTAACCCAGTCAGCGACTCAACTTTGTCGATTGCGCCAGAGACGGAGTGCCAGAAGCCCTTCGGGTCGACGAAGGCTCGCGCCGGGTTGAATGTCCAAAAGCTTTCGACGAAACCCTCGGCCTCGGTGAACACGCCTTTGCACATCTGGCCGACGTGATCCAGCGCTCGGCCCACATCGGTGTCGTGCAGGAAGTGATCCCACTCCTTTTCGGCGTAGCGGGCCATCGCGGAAATGATGACGGCCGCTTCCGAAAGCGCCTTGGCGATCTCCTGAGACAACGCATCGACTTCAGCCGTGAATTGGTTGACGATGATGCGAATGTCGGTGGCGATCTTCCTGATCTCGTCTTCGTCGTCATCGGTCAGGAACTCCCAGACCTCTTTCAGCCCGGTCAGCGGATTGCAGATGCGCGATAACAGATCCAGGATCGCCGCGTGGACCGTGTCGATCTTTCCGGCCAATGACGTGAGCTGAGTGGCGATCGTCGCGCACTGCTGCAGAATTGCGGCTGCGCTGCGGTTCGTGGCGGAGAACGCCGCAGCAATCGCCGGGCCCTCGGGGATCTGCTGAGCGCCCACGCTGCCCATCGGCCCGGCGGCTCCAAGTATCTCGCCGACTTCGAAATTCGTTCCGGCGCCAGTCCAAGCGGCTGCGGCCGATCGCAATTTCGCCGAATCACCGTTCGGCCAGATCATCCCGATGTATTTCGACACCCAGCCCCAGCCTGCCGGCGCGGCAACGCCCTCACCGACAGCCGAGGGTGTTGAGCCAGCCGATATTGAACCGGTCTGGTGCGGGGCGGGGAGGGGCCGGCCGTGTCCCGATACGTTTGACAGCGCTTCGGCCGCCGAATAGTTGTGCGCGGAGACCCGCACTCCATCACCCAAGCGGGACAACCCATTACGAGTGGTAGCCATCGCCTCCAGCAGCTTGGAAGCTGACGAGTCGTAGGTGCGGCCAAATGCCGCGCCAGCGGGATCGTCACCGGCCATCCCACTGCATCCGGACAGCGACGTGGTCAAAGTCGTGATGACCGATCCCAACCCTTCACCGGCCGAGATCACGGCTGCGCCGGCTCCGTCGAGGACCTCTGGGTCTACCGCGAGCGGTGCCATTAGCTCAGGACCACATAGCCACGTTCGCCGCCATCGTGTGCGTGTAGTTGTGATGCGCTGTGTTGCCGGCCGTCTTCAGCTGCGTCAATGCTTCTCGCATCGTCGCCTCACCGAGTGCCCAGTGGCGGTGCGCCTCGGCATGCGCGGCAGCGGCCTCACCGGACCAGGTCTGGTGCAGGTGCGTTACCAGCGAGTCGATTTCAGCGACGAGGCTCTCGGTGTGCCGCATGAATTCGCCCATGCGCTGCATGGCATCGGCCAAGGCTTGCGGGTCCACGCTGAATGCGTTAGCCACGGTAAACACCGTCCACCGTCTGGCCTGCGGTGCGCTCTTGGGCCTGGAAATCTGCACCAGCGACGCCGACCGCTTTCGCCAATATCGACAGCCCCAGCTGGATTTCTCCAGTTCCGCGATGCCAGAGATCCCAGGCCTGGCCGTACGCGTCGCCAGATCCGCCATGCCATCCAGTAAGCAGCTCACGAACCTGGCCGTCGAGTTCGACGAGCTTTGTGTGCAGATCCTTCGCCGCACCCGAGAGTGCTTGTGATGCAACGTGCATCGCTTCGGGTTGAACCCGCAACGTCTCGCGCTCAGCCATACCGATCAAGCTAACGGCGATGCGCAGCCTGCACAATTCACCCTGGGGGTGTCGAAATCAGCCGCGAGGCATGATTCCCCGTTTGGACTTACCTAACCGTATTACGAACGGTTGCGGTCGATTTCGTCGTCGTCGCGTTTGTCGTCGGGGGCGACCATGCGCCTGCTGGCTACCGGTTTGCCGGCGATGCGTTTCACGACTTCTGGTGTGGTCTGTGGGCTGGTGATCCGTCCCTGGACTGGCGCGCCGTTTTTGACCGTTGGAGGCACGATCCGCTTGGTCTCGGCCTTACTGTCGCTGCCACCCGCGCCGGCACCGCCGGCAGCACCAGGCGGCATCATGGGCATTCCGCCGCCCATCGGGCCCCGTGCTCCCGCGCCCGGATCGGGGGCGCTGGGTGGCACCGGGACCTGTTGCGCCGACATCGGATAAGTGCCCGCTGACGGAACTGGTGGCGGCCCAAGGTTTCCGGCAGGCGTCGTGGCGCCAGCCACATCCGCACCGGCTCCACCACCGGCACCCAGCGCCGCGCCACCCGCGCCGAGCGCGTCACCGAGAGCGTCGGCAGGAAGCTCACCAGCCAGGCCAGCACCTTGGCCCGCTTTGCCCAGTGAGCTCGCCATTTGCGTGCCCATCTGCATGCCCTGCTGCATAGCCTGATTCATACCTTGCGAAAGCCCCTGGAACATTCCGCCGAAGGCTTGCATGAACTGCTGCGGCATCTGAGTGGCGGAACTCATCAGCTGCTCGAGTTGCTTGCTCGAATCCTGATCGCCCGCAGGGAATTGCGTCATCGCGTCGCCGGTCTTCTCGCCGCGCTTGGCATGCCCGGCCTCAGCAGCGGCCATGTCAGTCGGATCACCCGCGTTTCCGGCGAGACCGAGGGTGGCAAGCAGCTGACTCATGAGCGAGCTTCCCGAGGCGATCTGATCGGGCGTCAACGGCGGTGGTGGCGGCATGCCGAACGCATGCGCGAGTTGGCTGAGGACGATCTGCAGCTGCTGCGGGTTCATCGCGATCCTCTTCCTAAGGCACGTGATTCAGTGCCTGGAACCAGGCGAAGTGATAGTTGGCGCCGATGCCGTCCGAGGCCGCCAATGCCTCGATTGAGGCGAGCAGTTGCCAGTTTGCAATTGCGGCGCCGTCCACGTCGTCGGGGTATGCATCTAGCACCCGGTCGCGAAGCGTTGCGAGATGCTGGTGAAGGAACTCGACTTCATTGTCGATAACGCCTGTGCCGGTTGACGCCGCCTTGGCGAGGGTATGCGCCATCTGCGGCAGCCCGTCTCGCCAATTGGTGGCTTGACCGAGTTCCCAGCCGAGCTCGTCGACAGCTGGTACCTGCCGGGGGCGCGGTGACGTCGGGATGGGTTCGGTGTCGTCCGCTGCTGATTCCGGCAGGTAATGCACGGGCGAGTAGCTGGCCGATGCGCTCACTTGGCCTAGCAATGCTTCGATGTCGCCGCGGCGGTCGCCTGGGTCGAGGAGGGTCACGACGGATGGGAGCGCGATGCCCGGCGGAATCCAGCCGCTCGCAAGGTCGGTGACCAGAAGGGTGGTGCCGTCAGCCTGTTCTCCGGCAGCCCATCGAAGCCGGGGTTCTTGGTTGGCGACGTAGTCGACGAGCCGCCGGAGGCGGGCTTTTGCCGTCGCTTGCGCAGAGGCGGCCCCAGCGGCGGCTCCACCCGCGGTAGCAACGACGGCCTGCTCGCCTATGCCGGC
>NZ_JBAPRN010000325.1:0-1781 GCF_049281135.1 Mycobacterium sp.
GACGGCAAGACTCCGGTGCTCTACACCGTTGGGCGTAAAGCACAGGGCTATTTCAAGTTTCGCAACTGGGACATCAGCGAATCCTGGACTGGGTTCTCGGAGCGGCCCAGCTATGAGGACGCGTCAAAGGTCGCAGAAACTCTGGTGAGCACCTTCTTGGCCGGCGCCGGCGACGACGAAGAGTCCAGCGACGAGCCCGGAGTCGACGAATTGCACATCGTCTATACCGAATTCAAGTCGATGATGTCGCAGTCGGTCGGAGCGCACCGCATGGCTCCGATGGTCGTGGAGTACATCGAGGACGACAACGAGCCCCACACGCTGTATTCATTCGAGCCGGATGCGACGACGCTGTTCGATGCACTGCTGCCGCGTTACCTGACCACCCGCATCTACACGGCGTTGCTCGAGTCTGCCGCGTCAGAACTGGCGTCACGCCAGCGTGCGATGAAGTCGGCCAGCGACAACGCCGACGACCTCATCAAATCGCTCACGCTCGAGGCGAACCGCGAGCGGCAGGCTCAGATCACTCAGGAAATCAGCGAAATCGTCGGTGGCGCAAACGCGCTCGCCGACGCCAAATAGGCCCCATCAGGAAGCGAAGAGGATATGGCTGCTACCACTCAACAGGCTGCGAAGTCGACGAACTCGAAGGGCGGCGACACCAACGGCCGCGTGGTGCGGATCACCGGACCCGTCGTCGACGTTGAATTCCCCCGCGGCTCCGTGCCGGAGTTGTTCAACGCCCTGCACGCCGATATCACCTACAAGGAGCTGGCGAAGACGCTGACGCTGGAGGTCGCGCAGCACCTGGGGGACAACCTGGTTCGCACCATCTCGATGCAACCGACCGACGGACTGGTCCGCGGCGTTGAGGTCACCGACACAGGAAAAGGGATCTCCGTTCCGGTTGGCGACGGCGTCAAGGGCCACGTGTTCAACGCCCTGGGGGTCTGTCTGGACGAGCCGGGCTACGGAGAAGACTTCGACCACTGGACGATTCACCGTAAGCCGCCCCCGTTCGACGAGCTGGAACCGCGCACCGAGATGCTCGAGACCGGCCTGAAGGTCGTCGACCTGCTGACTCCCTACGTGCGTGGTGGAAAGATCGCGCTGTTCGGCGGTGCGGGTGTGGGTAAAACCGTTCTGATCCAGGAGATGATCAACCGTATCGCCCGAAACTTCGGTGGTACTTCGGTATTCGCCGGCGTCGGGGAGCGCACCCGTGAGGGCAACGACCTGTGGGTCGAGCTCGCGGATGCGGATGTGCTCAAGGACACCGCGCTGGTCTTCGGTCAGATGGACGAGCCGCCCGGCACCCGTATGCGAGTCGCCTTGTCGGCGTTGACGATGGCCGAGTTCTTCCGTGACGAGCAGGGCCAGGACGTGCTGCTGTTCATCGACAACATCTTCCGATTCACCCAGGCCGGTTCCGAGGTCTCGACACTGCTTGGCCGGATGCCTTCGGCCGTGGGCTACCAGCCCACGCTCGCCGATGAGATGGGTGAGCTGCAGGAGCGGATCACCTCGACCCGAGGCAAGTCCATCACCTCGATGCAAGCGGTGTACGTGCCCGCCGACGACTACACCGACCCCGCGCCGGCGACGACGTTCGCGCACTTGGACGCCACCACCGAGCTGTCGCGAAACGTGTTCTCCAAGGGCATCTTCCCCGCGGTGGACCCGTTGGCATCCAGCTCGACCATCCTGGACCCGGCGATCGTCGGCGACGAGCACTACCGGGTTGCGCAAGAAGTGATCCGAATCTTGCAGCGCTACAA
>NZ_JBAPRN010000326.1:0-3704 GCF_049281135.1 Mycobacterium sp.
TGCCAGCAGTCACACCGAGACCACCGACGCCGCCGTTGCCACCGACGCCGCCGTTGCCCAAAGCCTCCCCGCCCGAGCCGCCGTTGCCACCGTCGGCACCAAGCCCGCCGTCACCGCCGTCACCGCCGTCGCCGATCAAACCGGCGTTGCCGCCGTCACCACCGGTCATCCCGGGGTCGGCAGTGGCGTCATAGCCTGCACCGCCATCACCGGCCAAAAGCCCGCCATTGCCCCCGGTCGGGTCTGCCTCCGTTCCGGGTGCGCCGTCGCAAATCAGGCCACAGTAGTCGCCTGGCGACATTCCTAGCAGGCCAGTGATCGGGGTATCGGTCGGCTGTCCGACTGGGCCATTGATCAAATATTCGACAAGTTGATTGAATTCGCCGTCGACCTGCTGACTGGCCGGGTTGTTGATCCAGTCTTCGAACACCCCATTGATTTCGGTGTCGACATTCTGGCCAACAGGACTGTTGATCCAGTCTTGAACGAACGTGTGCACCGGCTGATAGAAGTCCTGCTGGAGGGCATCAGCGAGAGCGGTGTTGTCGGTTGTCCCATTGCCAACCAAGCCAAAATGGGCCAGCAGACCGCTCAAATCTAAAGTGGCGGCGGGTTCGGCGGCAGCCACGACTTGGCCGGGGTCGGCGGCAGCCGCGACCGCGCTGGGGTCGGGGAGATCAGGGACCGCGAGAGCAGCGGTGTCGGTTGCTCCAGTGCCATTGAAAAGATCGGCCAGTAGGGCACTTAGATCTATGGTCACGGCGGGATCGGCGGCAGCGGCCAGCGCGCCAGGGTCGAGCAAATTCATGATCAAGTCTTCGATGCCGAAGTCGGCCCTGGCCGGCGGCGCGGTGGCTACCGGGCCAATTGCGGCCGCCAGAAGAGCCCCGGCGGTCGTGGACAGACCGGTCGCGGACAGACCGATTGCCGCACGACGGCGGAGCCTGGCGTTTCGTGAGCGCGTTTTCCGCTTTGCGTGCCGACCTGCCACTGTCCAGCCTTTTACTCGAACTTCACGCCGGTACGGCGTCCTCAGCCCCGCCTCGCAAGCTACTCGACGCATGTGGAATACAACACGGGTTGGCGTGATTTTCGCTAACTTCTCAGGTTTGCCGTCCAAGCGCTACGACTCGTCGTCGCCGAGCTGCCGGTGAGCATCGGCGAACCGACTAGGCACCCGGACTTGATGGCGGTGACCGTTTCCAGCGAGGTGAAGCGGCTGCGTGTCATCGCCGTGGGCGACGCCTTCCCGCGGCGCTGTCCGGTCCTCCACCGGAGATCCACCACCTACTTCCTGCTGACTCGACAACATGGCACGAACCAGCGGACGCGGCCCCTCCGACCGAAGCATGTAACTGGCCGGGCGCGGACGAACTATCAGCGGCCACCAGAACCAACGTCCGAGCAGCGCAGCGATAGACGGTGTCATGAACGACCGCACGACCAAGGTGTCGAACAACAGGCCCAGGCCGATTGTGGTGCCAACCTGACCGATAATTCGCAAATCGCTAGCCGCCATCGAGGCCATGGTAAAAGCGAACACCAGCCCCGCGTTTGTCACGACTTTACCGGTACCGCCCATTGCGCGGATGATCCCCGTGTTTATGCCCGCGGCTATTTCCTCTTTCATCCGAGAAACCAAAAGCAAATTGTAGTCAGACCCCACCGCTAAAAGGACGATCACGGACATCGGAAGCACCATCCAGTGCAATTTCATGCCCAGAATATACTGCCAGATCAGCACCGCCAGCCCAAACGATGCACCCAACGAAAGTGCCACCGTACCCACGATTACCAGTGCGGCCACGAAACTCCGCGTGATGACGAGCATAATAATGAAAATAAGGCAAAGCGCACCCACGAGTGCGATCCGCAAATCGTATCTGGAGCCGTCGCGGAAGTCTTTGAAGGTTGACGCGGTGCCCGAGATATAAATCCCGGCGTCCGCCATGGGCGTCGTCTTGAGTGCCTCCGCCGCCGCCGTCTTTATCTGATTGATACGCGCTATGCCCTCGGGCGTCGCGGGGTCGCCCCGGTGCGAAATTATGAATCGAGCCGCTTTCCCGTCAGGAGACAGGAAGGAATTCATCGCGTGCTGGAAGTCCGGGTTCTGGAAAATTTCCGGAGGTAGGTAGAAGGAATCGTCGTTCTTGGCGGCATCGAACGCCTGCCCCATGGCGTTGGCGTCCTGGTTCGATTTGTCCATCTCGCCGAAGGAACCGGCCATGCTGCTGTGCATCGTCAGCAGCAAGCTCCTTATGGATTCCATGTTGGCGATCATCAGTGGCAACTGCTGAAGTAGCTGCGGTAACAGCTCGTCCATCTTGTCTAGATCCTTCATGAGATCCAGCAACTTATCGCCAAGCTCGTCGATCCCGTTGAATAAGTCAAATATCGACCTGATCGACCAGCATATCGGTATGTCGTAGCAGTGCTTTTCCCAGTAGAAATAACTTCGAATTGGCCTCCAGAAATCCTCGAAATCCGATGCGTTATCTCTTAATTCATTGACAACGACAGTCAAGTCTTTTGTCTCGGTGAATGTCTGGTGAGTAATTTCGGTCATCTTCTTCTGAAATTCGTACATGCGCTTCATCAGCACGATTTGTTTGGCCAACATATCGGCCTGCTTGAGCAACTCGTTTGTGCTGCCTTTGATGTACTTCATGTCCTGCACTTGGCCCGCGTTTTGCATGCTGATCAGGAAAGGTATCGAAGTGTGCTCAATCGGCGTTCCCTCGGGACGGGTTATACCCTGCACTCGAGAAATCCCTTTAACCCGAAAAATTGCCTTGGCTAGTTTGTGCAGCACGAGAAAGTCTGCCGGATTGCGCATATCGTGATCGGATTCGATCATCAGAATCTCTGGCATCATTCGCGCCTGGGAGAAGTGCCGATCAGCGGCCGCATATCCCAAATTGGCTGGAATGTCTTGGGGCACGTAGAGCCGGTCGTTGTAGCTCGTTTTGTAGCCCGGTAGCGTGACCAGACCGATCAACGCGACTGTCAATGTCGCGACGAGGATGGGTGCGGGCCAGCGGACAATCGCCGTGCCGACCCGTCGCCACCGATAGGCCGCGATGCTGCGCTTGGGGTCGAACAACCCGAAACGGCTGCCGATCGTCAGGACAGCGGGAACCAGCGTGAGCGCGACCGCGACCGCGACGAGCATGCCGACGGCGCAGGGCACGCCTATGGTCTGGAACATGGGCATGCGGGTAAAGCTCAGGCACAACATCGCGCCGGCGATCGTCAACCCGGATCCCAAGACAACGGGAGTGACCCCGCGGTAAGTGGTGTAATAGGCCGTTTCCGGGTCCTGGCCAGCTTGACGGGCCTCTTGATATCGGCCGAAAAAGAATATCCCATAATCAGTCCCAGCCGCCATTGCGAGGGCCACCAGCAGATTAATGGCAAACATCGACAGTACGACGATATCTTTATCGCCGAGAAAGGCGACGATGCCCCGGGCCGCAAATAGTTCTATCCCGACCGTGAGCAACAATACAATGACAGTGATGATCGAACGGTAGACAAGAAGCAGTACCGTGAAGATTATCACCGCGCCTACGACGGTCATCTTCAGAATGGATTTGTCACTACTGCGCTGCATGTCCGTAACGAGCGCTGATGGCCCGGTGACATAGACCTTGACACCAGGTGGGGGCGTCATCGGATCTACGATGTTCCGGACCGCCGCCACG
>NZ_JBAPRN010000327.1:0-8689 GCF_049281135.1 Mycobacterium sp.
GACTCCAGGTCAGCAGGTCCAGGGGGAGGAGGGGGCTCCGGCGGGTCTCCCGCCCGTCGGAGCCTTCTCGCATCTTTACTGAGAAAAAACCAAGTCAGAAACCATAATTTCTCAGCCCTTGCTCAGCTACCCCGAACGGGAATCGCTTGCAGACAATCGCGGGCGATCGCCAGTTCCTCGTTCGTCGGAACCACCAGAACGGCGATCGGCGAGCGGTCGGTGGAAATGCGCCGAGCGCCCCTGGCAGGCTGCGAGTTACGCTGCTCGTCGATTTCGATGCCCAGCCGTTGAAGTCCGTCCAGCGCGTCGTAGCGCACCGCGGCGGCGTTTTCTCCGACACCCGCAGTAAAGCTCACGACATCGGCGCGGCCCAGGATCGCCAGGTAGGCGCCAATGTATTTGCGCAGCCGGTGAATGAATACGTCGTAGGCCAACTGCGCTGAGCTGTTGCCAGATTCGATCATCTCGCGCAGACGGCGGAAGTCCCGCTCCCCGGCCAGGCCCAGCAAACCGGAGTGCTGATTGAGCATCGCCTCGATCTCGTCGACGCTCATGTCGGCCTCCCGGTGCAGATAGCTCACGATGCCCGCGTCGATATCACCGCTGCGGGTGCCCATCACCAGGCCCTCCAACGGAGTCAGTCCCATCGAGGTGTCGACCGGGCGACCACCGGCGATCGCCGAGGCGGAGGCACCGTTACCCAGATGCAGCACAATCTGATTCAGCTTCTCCCACGGCCGGTCGAGGAACGCGGCGGCCTGTTGGCTGACGTAGCGGTGCGAGGTGCCGTGAAATCCGTACCGTCGGATGTGCCACTTCTCCGCGAGCTCTCGGTCGATCGCATAGGTCGCCGCGGCGGCGGGCAGGTTGTGGAAGAACGCGGTGTCGAACACCGCGACGTGCGGCACCGCCGGCAGCATCGTGCGGGCGACCTCGATGCCTTGCACGGCGGGCGGATTGTGCAGCGGGGCCAGCATCGACAGGCCCTTGAGTTCGGCGATGACCGTGTCATCGATGACCGTTGGCCGGTAGAAGACCGACCCGCCGTGGACCACCCGGTGACCGACCGCGGCCAGCGCGCAGGTCTTCACATCGATGCCGTCGTCGGACAGCTTCTCGAAGGCCGCCCGCAGCGCCGCCCTGTGGTCGGTGACGGGGGACGACGGCTCACCGATCTGCTCGACGATGCCGTCCGCTAGCGATTTACCCGAATCAGGCTCGATCAGTTGATATTTCAGCGACGACGAGCCGGAGTTCAGCACCAGCACTACCGGGCTACTCATCGACACCCTGCGCCTGGATCGCGGTGATCGCCACGGTGTTGACGATGTCGTCGACCAGGGCGCCGCGAGACAGGTCGTTCACCGGCTTGTTCAAACCCTGCAGCACCGGGCCGATCGCGATCGCACCCGCACTACGTTGCACCGCCTTGTAGGCGTTGTTGCCGGCGTTCAGGTCCGGAAATATCAGCACGGTCGCCTTGCCGGCGACAGGCGAGTCACGCATCTTGGTGGCGGCAACGGACGGCTCGACTGCGGCGTCGTATTGGATCGGCCCCTCGACCAGCACCTGCGGTGCCCGGCTGCGGACCAATTCGGTCGCTTCCCTGACCTTGTCGACATCGGCTCCCGAGCCGGACTCACCGGTGGAGTACGACAGCATGGCCACCCGTGGCTCGATGCCGAACTGCGCCGCGGTCTGCGCGGCGCTGATCGCGATGTCGGCAAGCTCCTCGACGGTCGGGTCGCGGACGATCGCGCAATCTCCGTACGCCAGAACCTGATCCGGCAGGCACATCAAGAAGACACTGGACACCGTCGAGATGCCGGGCGCGGTGCCGATGATCTCGAAAGCCGGGCGGACGGTGTGAGCTGTGGTGTGCACCGCACCGGACACCATGCCATCGACCATGCCGTTGTGCACCAGCATGGTGCCGAAATACGACACGTCGTGGATGATCTCGCGGGCTTGCTCGACGGTGACACCCTTCTTGGCGCGCAGCTGGGCGTACTGCTCGGCGAACTGGTCACACAACTGGCTGGTGCGGGGGTCGAATACCGCGACATCGTCCAGGCTGACACCGAGTTCGGCTGCGCGGGCGCGGATCTGGCTCTCGTCGCCGAGGATGGTCAGGTCGGCGATACCCCGCTGCAGCACCCGGCCCGCCGACTTGAGGATCCGATCGTCGTCACCCTCCGGCAGCACAATGCGCTTCCGGTCCTGTCGGGCCCGTTCGCGCAGCTGATAGGTGAACATCTGCGGCGTGGTCACTTTGGGGATCGGAATCGCCAACTGCGCCAGCAAGTCCGAAAGGTCGACGTGGCTCTCGATCAGCTGCAGCGCGGTGTCGATTTTGCGCTGCGACGTCGTGGTGACGCGGCCCCGAGCCGACCCCACCGCGCCGGCTGTCTCGAAGGTGCCCAGCGTGGTGGCGATGATCGGCAGCCGCAGCCGCAGCCCGGCCACCAGCGCTCCGATCGACCGGTGCAATTCGAACCCGCCGTTGAGAATGATGCACGACAACGACGGAAACCCCTCGGCGGCATGGGCACTGGCGACGGCGAGCACCACGTCGGAGCGGTCGCCGGGGGTCACTACCGCCGTAGCCTCGCGCAGCCGTTCCAACACGTGGTCGGCCGTCATGCCTGCGACAACCACGCCCATCACTTCACGGTTCATCAGCTCGGTGTCGCCGCTGACCAAGGTGCCGTTCACCGCGGCCTGCAGATCCGCCACCGTCGGCGCCACCAGCAGCGGCTCGTCCGGGACCGCGTAGGTTTTTGGCGCCAGCGGGCGCAGCGCCTCGGTGATCGCTGTCAATTGCGTTGGTTCGCAACGGTTGGCCACCACGGCAGCGGTATGCGCGCGCTGTGCGCTCAGCTCGGCCAGACACACCTCGACGGCGTGAACGACCTGCTCGACGCTGCGGTCCTTGGCCCCTACCGCCAACACCACCGGCGCGCCGAGGTTGACCGCGATGCGCGCGTTCACGCTCAGCTCAACCGGGCTGGCCACATCGGTGTAGTCACTGCCGACGACGACCACCGCGTCACAATCGGCGGCCATCGCGTGATACCGCTCGACGATGTCGTCGATCGCGGCGTCACGATCGGCATGCAGTTGCTGATATGTCACGCCGATGCAGGGCTCGTAGGGCAGGCCGGCGGTGGTGTGGGCCAGCAGCAGATCCAGGATGTAGTCGCGGTCCTCGTCGGCTCGCGTGATCGGCCGGAACACACCGACTTTGGCCACCGTGGCAGCCAGACGATGCAAGATCCCCAGCGCGATCGCCGACTTGCCGGTGTCTGCTTCCGGCGCCGCGATGTAGATGCCGGCCGGCGACGCTGAACTGGAAGCGGCCACGCTGCGGGTCAGCCCAGCCGTCGCAGCCGGGGCTCGAGGTCCTTCTGGAAGAGCTCCAGGAACCGGCGCTGATCGTGACCCGGCGCGTGGAACACCAGATGATTGAGGCCCCAGTCGACGTAGTCCTTGACCTTCGCGACCGCTTCGTCGGGGTCCGACGCCACGATCCAGCGTTTGGCGACCTGCTCGATCGGCAGCGCGTTGGCGGCCGCTTCCATCTCGATCGGGTCGTGAATGCTGGTCTTCTGTTCGGCGGTCAGCGACAGCGGCGCCCAGAACCGCGTGTTCTCCAGCGCCAGATCGGGATCGGTGTCGTAGGAGATCTTGATCTCGATCATCCGGTCGATGTCATCAGGGTTCTTGCCGGCGGCCTCCGCGCCCTCCTTCATGGCAGGGATGAGCTTGTCCTTGTACAGCTCCTCGCCCTTACCGGAGGTGCAGATGAAGCCGTCACCGGCGCGGCCCGCGTACTTGGCCACCTGCGGACCGCCGGCGGCGATGTAGATCGGGATGCCGCCCTCGGGCACGTCGTAAATCGAGGCGCCCTTGGTGTGGTAGTACTCGCCCTCGAAGTCGACCCGGTCGCCCAGCCACAGCTCGCGCATCAGCCGCACCGATTCACGCAACCGCGCGTAGCGCTCCTTGAACTCCGGCCATTCGCCCTCATATCCGGTGGCGATCTCGTTGAGCGACTCTCCGGTGCCGACGCCGAGGAAGATGCGATCCGGGTAGAGACAGCCCATGGTGGCGAAGGCCTGCGCGATGACGGCCGGGTTGTAACGGAACGTCGGCGTCAGCACCGAGGTGCCAAGCTGCAGCCGTTTGGTCCGCTCGCCGACCGCCGTCATCCAAGCAAGTGAGAACGGCGCGTGCCCGCCCTCGTGCCGCCACGGCTGGAAGTGATCGCTGACCGTTGCGCTGTCCATGCCGTGCGCTTCGGCGGCGACCGCCAGCTCGACGAGTTCCCGCGGCGCGAACTGCTCCGCCGACGCCTTATATCCAAGTTTGAGTTCAGCCACGCTGTCGTTTCTACTCCAGTGCCTAGACTCTCGGGCATGGCACCGGTGCTGAACGCCGTCACCGAGTCCGTCCACCTCGTCCAGGGCGGCGCGGTGAACTGGACGCTGGTCGGCGACGACAGCGGGGTCATGCTGATCGACGCCGGATATCCCGGTGACCGCGACGACGTGCTGGCCTCGCTGCGGCAACTCGGCTACCAGGCCGAAGACGTGCGGGCCATCCTGCTGACGCACGCCCACATCGACCATCTCGGCTCGGCGATCTGGTTCGCCAAAACCCACGGCACCCCGGTCTACTGTCACGCCGACGAGGTCGGCCACGCCAAGCGCGAGTATCTGGAGCAGGCATCGCCGATCGATGTCGCCATGCACGTCTGGCGACCCCGATGGGCGCTGTGGACCGCCCACCTCGTGCGCGACGGCGGGCTCAGCCGCGAGGGCATCCCCACCGCGCAGCCGCTGACCGCCGAGCTGGCCGCTGCATTACCTGGCGGGCCAATGCCCATCCCGACACCCGGCCACACCGGCGGCCACTGCTCGTTTGTAGTCGACGGGGTGTTGGTCAGCGGCGATGCACTGGTGACCGGGCATCCGCTGCTATCGCACAGTGGACCGCAACTGCTGCCCGAAATGTTCAGCCACGATCAGGACGGCTGCATCCGCAGCCTGGCGGCGCTGGCGCTGCTGGACACCGAGATTCTGCTGCCCGGCCACGGCGACGTGTGGCGTGGCCCGATCCTCGAAGCCACCAAGCAAGCGACCGCCTTGGCGCTCTAGCCGGTCAAGCGTCACGGGCTGATCGGGCTGTGTGGATCTGCCCGGCTCCGGCGATTTACGGAATTTTCGCTCAGAGGCGGGCACAACACCACATCCAACGGCCTAGCTGAAGAGATGCTCGCGCAGCGTGGTTCCACTGTATTCGGTGCGGAACCCTGAACGTTCCTGCAGCACTGGCACCACGTGGTCGACGAACTCGTCCAGGCCGTGCGGCGTCAGGTGCGGCACAAAAATGAACCCGTCGCAGGCGTCGGACTGAATGTAGCGGTCGATCTCCGCGGCGACGTGATCGGCGGTGCCCACGAACTGCTCCCGGCTGCTGACGGCGATGATCAGTTCGCGAATCGACAGGTTCTGCGCCTCAGCGCGTTCGCGGTAACGGCGGGCCACCTCGATCGGGTCCCCGTGCCGGACGCGGCCCTGAGTGATGCTGGTGTCGCCGCTCGGATCATCCTTGGGCAGTGGTCCGTCGGGGTCGTAGTCCGAGAGGTCACGCCCCCACACTTGCTCGAGCATCGCGATCGCCGTCGGGCCGCTGACCTGCTGGCGCCGGATGTAGTGCGCTTTGTCGTCAGCCTCCTCAGCAGTGTCACCGAGCACGAACGTGGCTGCCGGAAACACCTTGAGGTCGTCGGGATTTCGCCCGTATGATGCCGCGCGACCTTTGACGTCTGCGTAGTATCGTTGGCCATCCTCTAATGACCCATGCAGGGTGAACAGTGCGTCGGCATAGTGGGCGCCGAAGTTGCGGCCTTCGTCGGAGTCCCCGGCCTGCAACAGAATCGGATGTCCCTGCGGCCCCGCGGGCAGCGTGGCAACTCCGCGCACATCGAATTGCGGGCCGTGATGGTCGACCACTGCCACCCGGTCGGGATTGAGATAAGTTCCCGAATCGACATCGGCCAGCACGGTGTCCGATGCCCAGCTGTCCCAGAACTCGCGTGCCACGCTGAGGAACTCCTCGGCCCGCTGATAGCGGTCGGCATGATCGAGGAAACCACCGCGCCGAAAGTTCTCACCGGTGAACGCGTCCGACGAAGTGACGATGTTCCAGCCCGCGCGGCCGTCAGACAGCTGGTCGAGGGTCGCGAATTGCCTTGCCACCTCGAAAGGCTCGTTGAACGTGGTGTTGATCGTCCCGGTCAACCCCAGCCGGTGGGTGACGGCGGCCAGCGCCGCCAGCACGGTGAACGTGTCCGGCCGGCCCACCACGTCGAGGTCGTAGATCTGGCCGCGATGCTCACGCAGTCGCAGCCCCTCGGCGAGGAAGAAGAAGTCGAAAAAACCGCGTTCGGCGGTGCGGGCCATGTGCGCGAACGAGTCGAACTCGATCTGGCTGCCCGATTCCGGATCGGTCCACACAGTCGTGCTGTTGACACCCGGGAAATGAGCGGCTAGATGAACGGGCTTGCGGTGCTTGCCTTCTCGTGTACTCATTTGCCGATCCCCCAGCGTTGTGCGAGCAGCTCATGTGAGCGCAGACGCGCCTGGTGGTCATGGGTCACCGATGTGACGACAAGTTCGTCGGCACCGCTCAGGCGTTGCAGGGCAGACAGCCGCTCGGCGACCTCGTCGGCGTCGCCGACGAACTGAGTCTCCAGCCGGTCCTTGACCACGGGTAGTTGCTCTTCGGTCAGCGGCCGGCAATCACCGGGGGCCGGGTAGGGCACCGCGCCCACCCCGGTGCGGATCGAATACACCCACGACCCGTAGCCGGCCGCCAGATGCCGCGCAGTGGCGCTGTCGTCGGCCACCACGACATCGGCGGACACCACAACATAGGGCTCTTGCAGCGTCGCCGATGGGACGAACGTGTCCCGATAGGCCTCGATGGCTTCCAGCGCGGTCGCCGGGGTGATGTGGTAACTCGCCACGAACGGCAGTCCGTGCGCGCCGGCCAGCCGCCCGCTCTGGCCCCGTGTACTGCCAAAGATCCAGGGCACCAACCCCGATCGCTCACCCGGCACGGCGTGTACGTCGAATCCGCCGGCCTGGTAGCTGCCGTCGAGCATCGCGAGGATGTCGCCGAGTTGATCGGCGAAGTCGGGCGCGACGGCCTCCGGCTGCTGGAGGATTTCCATCGTCGCCATGACGCGCTCGGTGTCGAGTAGTCCGCGGAGGTCGAACGGCAGCGGGATCACCACGCCGTCGACTTCGCGCCACTGCCGGGGTGGCCGATTCTTCGTCGCTGGGCTCTTTGGCTTGAACCCGGTGTCGCGCCGCTGCCCGCGGCCGAGGCCGAGGTCGATGCGGCCCGGGTAGAACGCATCCAGCATGCCGAAGCTCTCCACCACCGCGGCGGCGGTGGTGTGGCCGAGCTGGACCGCGGCCGACCCGATGTGGATTGTGTTGGTAGCGGCCGCGAGTTGTCCGATCAGTACGGCCGGCGCTGAGCTGGCGACGCCGACGAAGTGGTGTTCGGCGATCCAGAACCGGCGATATCCCCATCGCTCCGCGCGTTGGGCGAGATCGATCGTGTTGTGCAACGCCGTCGCGGCGTCACTGCCGGCGCTGATCGGCGACAGGTCCAGGATCGACAGCGGGACGGTGGTCACGAGTGCACGTCCGCGTACCGGTTGGGCGCGACGGGCAGGCCGAGTCGTTGACGCAGCGTCTCGCCGTCGCGGTAGGACGTCCGAAACCGCTTGGCCCGCTGTAACAGTGGCACCACCTCGTCGACGATCACCGGAAGGTCGGTGGCATTGACGGCCGGCCGGAGCCGCACACCGTCGACGCCCCGCTGTTGCCAGCCCAGCAGCAGGTCGACCACATCGCCCGGGCTGCCATCGAAGATCAATGCGTCAGAACCGAATTCGGTATCGCCGCCGAATGTGACCACTACGTCGGCATAGACCTTCAAATGCTGTCCGCCCGCCGCCTTGACCTCATCGAGGATCGAGTCCAGCGATACATCGTCGGTTGGCGTGATGAAGACGAGATCGGCGCTGGTGGCCGCGAATTCGTAGATCCTCGGTCCATGTGCCAGCGCCGCCACCACCGGTTGCCCCTGCGGCGGACGTGGGGTGATCGACGGGCCTTTCACCGAAAAGTATTTCCCGTGGAAGTCGATGTAGTGCAGCTTGGCCCGGTCGATGTAGCGCGCGGTCTGCGCGTCGCGGATGATCGCGTCGTCCTCCCAGCTGTCCCACAACCGGCGCACCACCTCGACGGCATCGGCCGCCTCGTCGAACAATTCGCCGCCGCCGGCGGACGCGTCGCGTCGCCCGAACAGCGCGGCCTCGTGCGCCGTCGAGCTGACCCGTGGCTGCCAGCCGGCCCGCCCGTGCGAGACGTGATCCAAGGTGGCGATGGCTTTCGAAATGTGAAACGGCTCGGTATGAGTGACGGTGGCCACCGGAATCAGGCCGATGTGCTTGGTGACCGGGGCGATGCGAGCGGCGACGAGCAAGGCGTCGCCGCGTCCGGCCAGCCGCCGCGGGCTGATCGATTCGCGCCGGCCGGGCTGGGGCGTCAGCGTGTCGTCGATGGTGAGGAAATCCAACAGGCCACGCTCCGCGGTGGCCGCCAAA
>NZ_JBAPRN010000328.1:0-2781 GCF_049281135.1 Mycobacterium sp.
GTCGATGAGAGCCGTCCCCTGCCCGACCAAGGCGCACACACTGGCGAACACGATCGCATACGATCCTGAGGTCGAGTAGGTGAAGAAGTGGGCCGCCCGACGTTACGTCACACTCCGGATGAAGAGCGGGTCATGCCAAGCGGGCATAGTGCGCTGCAGGTTGGTGTCACCGATGTCGGTAAGGTTCGTGTGCTCACTCTCGTCGGTGCGTTGACTGCCACGACATACGCCCCCATTCGGGACACCATCGTCAAAGCCGCACTCGATGAGCCTGATTCCGTCGTCATCGATGTCACCGAGCTGAGCGTTCGAGACGATCCGGCGTGGGCTGTATTCACCAGTGCCCGTTGGCAGATAGCGGAGTGGCCGAACGTTCCGCTCGCTATGGTCTGCGCGCATGGTCAGGGTCGAAATGGCGCTCAGCGCAACGGCATTACCCGATATGTGCCTATGTACGCGACGCTTGAATCGGCACTTGCCGAGCTGTCCGCCGACGGGCTGCACCGATACCGGCGGCGCTCCCGCGCCTCGCTGCCGTCACAGCGGAGCAGCATTCGCACATGCCGTGAATTGACGACGCAGTGGTTGACGGAGTGGGCGAGAACCGACTTCATCTACGTGGTGTCCACGGTCGCGACAGAACTGGTCGAAGCCGCCCTTGTCGACACCGATAGAAATTTCGCGCTACGGCTGGAGACCGACGGATCGACGGTGTCGGTGGCGATACAACACGTTGGCATCGTCAACCCGGTGCGCCGAAAGTCGGCTCGGGACAATGTTTCCGGCCTCGACCTGGTCGCCGGGAACAGTCGGGCCTGGGGCAACTACACCACCACGGCCGGCAACACCGTCTGGGCTGTCGTCGGCCCAGAAAATCGCTTCTGAGCCAAACAGTCATTTCCGGCCATCGATCGGCTCCGGTTCGACTCGTGCCAGACGGGGTAACTCAGGGCTATGAGTGGTAGCGATCACAGGACTGCCGAGGTGCGCAAGCAGGCACAGTTGCAAGCTGAGCGGGCCCGCACCGCGATGGAGGATCAACGTGACGGCAAAGCCGGCGGAGTGAGCGGGTGGGTGGCCGAACGCGCGGGCGAATGGGATCTCAGCGGTCAAGACGAGAAGACGATGCAACAGCAGAAGTTCTTCTGGAATCTGCTGGTGGATTATTGGTTCCGGATGGAAATCGATGGCTGGGAAAACATCGGTAAACCGCCTGCCTTGCTGATCGGCATCCACTCGGGTGCTCCGTTCGTGTGGGACGCCTGGACCGTTGGCCTGCAATGGTGGCGGCGGTTCGGGTCCGAGCGGCCCTTGCACGGCACCGCCCACGATGCGCTGATGGCCATTCCGGGGTTCGGCCGGTACTTCCGGTCAATGGGAGTGTTGCCCGCGGCCCCGGACGCCATCGCGACTGCGCTGGCCGAAGGCCACGATGTGGCGCTATGGCCGGGCGGTGAAGTCGACTCTCTACGCCCGTGGAGCGAGCGCGATCGAGCCAACCTTGCGGGGCGCAAAGGCTTTGTGAAGATGGCTATCCGCGCAGGCGTCCCGATTGTGCCGATCGCGACGGTTGGGGGTGCTGACGCCATGCCGGTTCTGATCCGCGGCGATCGGCTTTCGCGCGCTCTGCGACTGGACCGGCTGTTGCGGCTCAAGGTCTTTCCGGTGGCCGTTTCGCTGCCTTGGGGAATCGCGCCGGCCGCGCTGCCGCAGCTGCCGCTGCCGGCCAAGATCCGCACGCGCTTCATGCCCGCGGTCGAGATCGACAATGATCCGGATCGGGCCGACGACGACGACTACATCGATCGCAAGTACCACGAGGTACAGGACAGCATTCAAAGCGGGATGGATGCGCTGGCCCGCAAGCGTGCGTTACCGCTATTCGGTTGACCGGCAGACCAATTCGTACAAGACAGCAACTGGGCCCGGTCCGTAATGGACCGGGCCCAGTCGAATGCTGCTTGGTTTTACTTCTGGTGGGACTGCTGGCGCTTCTCCGCCGCCTCTTCACCGGCCCGAGCTGCCTCGGCCTCGGCTTCCTTCCTGGCGACGTCGCGCTGGGCTGAGGCCTTGTCCTGCTGAGCCTCGCCCTCTTTCTCGAGGTCCTTATTGCCGACCACGCTGCCGACGGCCTCTTTCGCGAGGCCCTTGGCGCCCTCGACAACGCCCTTGATGCCCTCTGCAGGCCCGCTCTTGTTGTCGTCCGACATAAAGTCCTCCTAGTGGCTCACGTCATTTATCGTCTGGTCACCGGCCAATTGCTCGACCGGACACGGTCAGAATCGCGTTACTGCTTCATCGCGCCGCAGTTTGGCGCATTCCCGCGGGGCCGGGCGCTGAAACCTCTGCGTGCGCCAAAGACATCCGCCACATGCCGTGACGGCGTTCCCGCGCTGGTAGATCGCCTGCCCTCGGCGGCTGTGATGCCGCCCACGCTGCCAGCACTCCGAAACAGCCTCAACCGCAATGGCGTACGGCGTTGCTGGTCGCCCGCGGGTTTGCCGGCGGTCTTTCGGGCGATTCTGCGATTCGCGCCGACTCGCCGCGCGACAATCACAGGCGAAGACATGCAGCCCGGTGACCCTGGGCGGGTGGAGACCGGTCATGAGGCAGGATGGACCAAGCTATTAGGGGAATAGCCGTCGTGGGGATAGCTAGGTGTCGTCCTTTCATGCGAGGAGTTCGATGACGGAGCAGGAGCCGACGGGTGCCAACGGGGCTGGGGCGTTCCCGCCGGACGGCCGGAGCCCCGCCGGCGGGTCGACTCGGCACGCGTACGCC
>NZ_JBAPRN010000329.1:0-40606 GCF_049281135.1 Mycobacterium sp.
GGTCAGATGCGTCCGGCCAGCGAGAAGTCGCCGCGGATCAACACTTCCCGTCGCAGACGGTCCTGGAGCACACTTTCGACGCTGGCGCGCAACGCTCCGCCCGCCCGCGATGCGGCCTCAATCGCCCGCGAGAGCACCTCGCCTGCGAGGTTGTACTCGTTATGCAGATCGGGTAGCCGGTCACCGCGTGCGGGATGCGAGCGCAGCATTTCCAGCGCGTCGGCGACACGACCGCCGGCATCAGCCCCTGCGGCGATGACGGCCTCTGCCGCGCCGGTGATCGCCATGATCTCCTCATGAATCCAGGCGGCTTCGTCGTCGGCACGCATGATCACGCTCGCCAGAATCGAATCGATCATGTCGAGCCTGGCCAGCACGTCGTCGTCGGCGATCGCGGCCCGCACCGAGGTCTGGAGTTCGGTCCGCACCGTAATCAGCAGTTGCCGGGCGCTCGGACGGGCGATCATGCCGAAGCCTCCACTGCGACAGCCGTTTCGAGCGCTCGCGTCGCGCTGAACCAGCCTTCGAACGCGGTGATATTGGCGTTGAACAGAAACGCCGTGCGCAAATCCGTGTTGGCGCCTTCAGCGTAGGTCTGCTGGGTCCGCAGCAGACCCGCAAACACACGGATCGCAGAGACGATGGAGAAGTATGAGACCGTCCGAGGGTTGACCTGTTGCCTGCTAAGTCCGGTTCGTCCGCGGTATCTCGCGCAGAATCCGTCCGGATCGCCTCCGATAAGGGCTGGCGGTTGTATCGATTCGACCCACAGTGCCCAGCCGAGATCCTCTCTTGGATCCCCGATGTGGGCGAATTCCCAGTCCACTGCCACCAGTCGGTCATTGGGCCCAAGCATCACGTTCCCGGGCTGAAACTCCCCGTGCACCAGCGTCATCGGTACCTCCGGCGGCCGGTTCCGTTGCAGCCAGGCCGCGACGTAGCGCAGCATCGGGATGGATTCGCTCAGGTCCATCTCGGTGCGCCGCCACAGCTCGATCAGCTCGTCGACGTAGGCGTCCCAATCCGCCGGATGGCGCACGCTTGGAGGCAGATTCGCGATGTCGACGCCGTGGATATCGGCAGCCAAATCGCATAGGGCACGGCCATGGTCGGCAATCTCGACCTGCGCGCTGGCCCTGACCCGCGACAGGAATGGGCCGCCGGCCACAAAGTCGAGGATGATGGCCTTGCTTCCCAGTTCGTCGCCGGTCGGGTCGGCGTAAAGCGCGTCTGGCATCGGCGCGCCGCCCTGACCGGTGAGGGCACTCAAGAGCTCCCACTCCAGCGCCCGGTCGGTCTCGATCGGCGCGGAGCCGTCGTCGGCGTCGGCCCGCAGTACCAGGGTGCGCGGCCGGCCGTCGAGCACCGCGGTGAACCGCGTCATTTGTCGGCTATAGCCGCCCGGCAGAGTGACCAGGTCGCCGACCGATACCGAGTGGACATCCGGAAGCCGCTGCGCGAGAAAGGCTTCGAGCCTGCGAGTGAGCGCGGACCGGTCGGCGTCAGACATGGCGCAGCGGGGCATCGACGCGCAGCAGCCGATTATCCGCGGAACGCATCCAGGACGCGAATTGCCTGCCCATCATCCAATCCTGTAGTTCGCCGGGTGCATCGTCGTGGCCGTCGAATGTCCAGTTCTCGTAACACCAGTAGGTCATGACCCCACCGTAGGGCGAATGCCACTTCAGCAACGAGACGACCTCTCCGGTGGCGTAGAGCCGCCGGCCGTGCTCGTCCACCGCGTTGATGCATTCGCGGACTGGACGGCCGTCGCCGTGGCGTTCCAAGACGGTCCGCGTTCCGCTGACCAGATGACCCAGCACGCCGTCCTTTACGTAAAAACCGTGTGCCACAGGGTCTGCCGCGCCCACCAGGGGATCCCGCTCCCATGGCTGCGCGCTCATAGCGAACGCCTGAAAGGAGTTGTCGCGGTCTGCGCGGGCGAACGTGTAGGAACCACGCGGCTTGGGCTGTCCGATGAGAATCCGCCGGGGCCCCCAGGTCCGGTCCTTGATCACCGCCGCGTCGGTGACGACGATGCGCTCACCCTCGATGTCCAGTACACCCTCCATTACGCCGGTCTGCTCATAGTGACCGGTGTGCTTGGCCGCGACATCCTGTACGAAATCGCGCATGCCGACATTGACGCGCTCACCTGCGGACCGCATTGCCACCGGTGGCCGATCGGCGTGATATGTCAGGTCGAACTGACACCCTGGGGCGCTGTAGGTGTGCCGGTAGCTCATTTGCGGCGTGAGGGTCTGCACCGAGTAGCTGTTATCCAGGGTGAAGTCGAACATGTCGGCGCCGTCAGGCAGCGACATATGCCAGTCGAACCCGTTGTAGAGGCAGGTGGACATCTCGTCACCGCTGGGGTCGACGAACCACGGTCCGGCCATCGCGGTGTTCTGATTGGGCCGCATGTAGTGGTACAGGATGCCGAATAATTTGCGCTCCGGTACCCGGAACGTGGTGAACGAGCTTTCGTTCCACCATGGATCTGCGTTGCGCGGATGAAGGCGTTCATCTTCGGGTGAAACCGTGTTCGACCACGCCATTCAACACCCCTCTTCCGATGAGAAACAGATATGCGATCCGGACATCCAAGCTCGCCTCAGAACATGTTCCGAACATGTTCGAACCCAGATCGTACATGCTCGGTACGTGTTAGGGAATCCGTATGATCGGCTCATGCCACCGCGCCGCCGTGCCGTCGAGTCAGGTCGGCTGACAGTGGATGACCTCGTCGACGCCGTCGCGCGGCTCATCGACTCCGGCGGTGTCGAAGCGGTAACGATGCGGCGCCTGGCACGGGAGTGCGGGGTGGCCGTGACCTCGATCTACGGCTATGTACGGACCAAAGACGAGCTGCTCGGGCTCTTCGCCGACAGGCTGCTAGGCGCGATCGGCGTACCCGACACGCCATGGGCGAACCCACAGGACGAGATCGCCTACATCTTTCGGGCGACCTACCAAGTGCTGGTGGGCCACCCGGAACTGGTGCAGATCGTGGCGGGTCAGCCAGTGCCGGGCAGTGCGGCGTTGCACTTACTCGAGCGGGTACTGGCGGCCCTGGTCGCGCTCGGCCTCGATGACCGCCAGATCCAGACCGCCTACCAGGTGCTGGCGTCCTACACGACGGGGTTCGTCCAGCACCAGGCTGCGCGACAGCACCGCACGCCGGGGTTGCCAGAACTCATCGCCCGCGCGCGCACGCCGGCGGGTTGGCCAGCGGACCGCGCGTCGTCGGACGACAACGACGACGACGAACTCCGCGACTACGAGGCGGGGCTGACGGCCGTGCTCACGGGGATCTCGGCGCTCGCCTGAGACATTCGGCGCTCAAGTCGATTACCTCTTTGGGCGGCGACCCAGCCGACGACGCCAGTCGTGCATTTCGAGCAGCCGAAGCACTGCGCCGGTGACGCGAGCCTTGCGCGGTGAGTAGGGGTACCACTGTGTCTCGGTGGGCAGGTTTACCTTCTCGCTGACGACCGCCTGCGCGCGACAGTACTTCCGGATGCCGTCGGGCCCGCCCATTCGGTGACCAAGACCAGATTGCTTCCAGCCGCCCATCGGCAGCGGAAACTGGAAGACGTGCATCATCGCGTTGTTGATGTTGACGCCACCGGCTTCGATCCGCCGGCCGACCCGCTCGCCGCGCTCCTTGCTGGCCGTCCAGACGCTGGCGCCCAATCCGTAGTTACTGTCGTTGGCCAGGGTGATCGCTTCGTCTTCGCTCGACACCTTCATGATCGGTAGCAGCGGCCCAAACGTCTCCTCGCGCATACAAGCCATCGTGTGGTCGACATCCACCAGCACAGTCGGTGGGTAGAACAGCCCGCGTTCGGCTCGCTTTCCGCCCGTGAGGATGCGTGCTCCGCGAGTCAGCGCGTCGTCAACCTGGCGTTCGACAATCGCCATCTGGGCCTCGTTTGCCAACGCTCCGATGTCGGTGGAAAAGCTGCCCGCTGTGTCATGACCCTGGCGGATCTTGTTCACCTCGTCGACAAGCCGTGACGTGAACTCGTCGTATACCGACTCCTCGACGTAGATCCGCTCCACGGCGACGCATGACTGGCCCGAGTTGAACAGTCCAGCCCAGATTGCTCCACGGACGGTCCGTTGCAACGGTGCATCGGACAGCACGATCATCGCGTCTTTTCCGCCCAGTTCGAGACTGACCGGGATCAACCGTTCCGCGCATTGGATGCCGATCTGGCGGCCGGTCTTGGTGGAGCCGGTGAACTGCACCATGTCGACGACGTCCACGACCGCTTTACCGGTATCGCCCCGGCCCGTCACGCAACCCAGCACGGGCGGGGCGCCGATCTCCTCGTTCCAGCCGCGCACGACTTCGGCCCAGCCCAGCGGGGTTTCCTCGGACGGTTTGGTGAGCACGGCCGCCCCGGCCATCAGCGCCTGCGGCACGTCGAGCATCGGCATCCCCAGCGGATAGTTCCATGGCGTGATCACGCCGACGAGTTCGTAAGGGCGATAGCGGATTCGCAGATTCTTGGTTGCCGACGCCGGTCCATGCGGGCGGCGGGCTTCATCGGCCAGGAATTCTGCGCCGTGTTTGGTGTAGTAGTTGATCACTTCCATGCAGACCAGCAGCTCGAGCTGGGCATCCCCCCAGGACTTGCCGGCCTCGCGATGCACCAGGCCAAGGATGCGGTCTTGGTTGTCGACGATCCAATCCAGCCACCGCCGCAGATGAACCGCACGGCCTTCCGGCCCGAGCGCCTCCCAGGCGGGCTGGGCCGATCGCAGTTGATCGGCGAGTGCGCGCACCTCGTCCGCGGTCTGGTCGGGCACGGTGCCGACCAGGCTCTGGTCGGCGGGGTTGCGGACCTCGACTAACCCACCTGCAGGCAGGGCGGCGGCGCCTGCGGCCTTATCCTGGGTAGTTGTCATGGTGTGTCGGTCCTCGCTGACTTTGTCGGTTGTAACGAATATTGTGAGTATGCCCATCTCAATACATAAATGTCACTGGGCCGCCGGAGAAGCCGCCAGCGAGCGCTGATATCCAAGAATCGCCTTGTTCTTGTTCATCGCAATAGCCCCGACGACTTCGTCTCCGCGTAGCGCCTCGACTAACAGCGAGGGCTTCTCGCTGTCGTCCCACTCTTCAGAGACCACCGTGAAGCGGTCGGCCGCGCGTAGATATCCGGCGGACTTGAATTTGACGTTGTACTGATCGGACCAGAAGGCGGGTACCGAATTCAGCGGTCGCCGCTCGGACGGCTCCGCAAGCAGGTTCGCCGCCGCGCAGTCCGCCATGTCTCTGGCGTTCGACCAGTGCTCGATGCACACGGGTGTCGAGCCGTGTCGGTGTGGCCATGCCGCGACGTCGCCGGCGGCGGTGACACCGGGGATCGGTTCGCCCACGCTGTCCAGCGCGCCGCAGTAGATGTCGCAGACCACCGCGCCGCCGTCGAGGGCGATGCCGGTTCCGGCCAGCCACTCGGAGTTCGCCACCGTGCCGATCGCCACGAGAACCACGTCGGCGTCGAGTCGTTCGCCGTCGGCGAGGGTCAGCCCCGTGACCCGATCGGTGCCGTCGATCGATGCGACGCCCTGGCCGAGGCGGAACTTCACCCCGTGCGCGGTGTGCAGTTCGATAGCGCGTTTCCCGACTTCCGGGCCGATCGCGGGCATCGGGTATTCGCAAATGTCGACGATGGTGACGTCAACGCCTCGCTGGCGCAAGGTGGCGGCCACCTCGCAGCCGATGAAACCGGCACCGATGATCACCAACTTGGCGTCATCGACCACCGCGCCCTGAAAACGGTCGACGTCGTCGAACGAGCGCAGGACCATGACTCCGTCGGCCGGCGTGCGACCGGGCCACGGCCTTGCACGCCGTCCGGTGGCAATGACCAGGCCGTCATAGCCGACCTCGGTTCCGTCGGCCATGGTGATCAGCCCGCGGCTGCGGTCCAGGCCGGCTATCGGCTGGCCGAGCAGCCAGGTCACCTCCTCGACCTCACCGGGCAGCATGCACTGATCGCGGGTGTAGGTCCCCGACAGCAGCTGCTTGGACAACGGCGGTCGATCGTAGGGCCGGTGTACCTCGTCGCCGATGATCGTCAGCTCGCCGGTGAAGCCGTTCTTGCGGAGCGACTGAGCGGCACGGAAGCCAGCCAGGCCGGCACCCGCGACAACGATCGACCGCACGAGGTTCAGTCCTGCAGCCGGATCGCGGTGACGGGACAGTTACGCACAGCCTCTTCGACTTTGGCGCGTAACTCCTCGCCGGGCTCGTCATTCAAAATCGATACAACTTCGTCATCGTCACCGATATCGAAGACCTCCGGCGCGGCCAGCACGCAATCCCCGTGCAACTCGCACCGATCGAATTCAACGATGACTTTCATGGTTTCTGGCCTCCCTGGCCTAGCCGTCAGGCCGGTGTGATAGTGACCGGTAGCTGGTAGACGCCGCGCGAATAGGCATCGCGCAGGTAAACGATATCGCCGGCGGGCTTGATGTCCTTGGTGCGCTGCAACAGCTCCTCGAAGAGAATCTTCATCTCCAGTGAGGCGACGTGTTTGCCGAGGCACTGATGCGGACCACGGCCGAAGCTGACGTGCGGGTTCTTCTCACGCGACAGATCGAAATCGGTCGGGTTGTCGAGCACCCGGTCGTCGAAATTGCCTGCGGCGAAGAGCATCAGGACGATGTCGTCCTTTTTGATGTGCTGGCCGTGCAACTCGTGGTCGGCGGTCGCGGTGCGCACCAGGTGGGTGAACGGCGAAGCGATCCGGACGATCTCCTGGATGGCGGTGGCGGGGATGTCGTCGGCGCGCTCGCGCATCCAGGCCATCTGGTCCGGGCGGCGCATCAGCTCCCACATCCCGTGCGACAGAGCGGTCCTGGTGCTCTCGGCGGCACCACTGGCCAGCAGCGCGACGTTGCCCTGCAACTCGTCGGCCGAGATCACGTCGGCGCCGGCCTGCACCAGCTTGGTGATGACGTCGTCGCCCGGCTCCAGCCGCTTCTGCTCGCCCAGTTCCGTCGAGTAGTTCAACAGGCTCATGATCGCGGTGAGGACGTACTCGAACGACGGCGTGATGCGGGTGTCGAACGGGGCGGCGAAGGTGTCGACCCACTTGAAGAACTGGGGACGGTCGCCCTTGGGCACACCGAGCACATCGCCGAGCGCCTCCATCGGCATGGCGTGGCCGATGTCCTCGACGAAGTTCACAGTGCCTTTCTCCAACGCGGCATCGACGATGTTGACCGCGTATTCGCGGAACTTGTCTTCGAGCTTCTTCACCATCGTCGGACCAAGGCCCTTGCTCATCACCGCACGCTGGCCGCGATGCTTCTCGCCGTCCATCACCAGCATCGCGGGCTTGCCGCCCAACTCCGGCTTTGGCGAGATCGGGGCGACCCGCCACATGTTGACGTACCCGCCGGCCGCCGAATAGAGCTCCTGATTCTTATCGACAGCCCAGATGTCCTCGTTGCGGCTGATTACCCATGCCCGTTCGATCAGCATCGGGTCGTTGAACTCGTGTAGGTAACAGGGTTGTTCATCGCGCAAGTAGGTGTACTGGTCGAGCGGCAGGCCAAAGGTGGTCGGGTCGCCGTTGGCGTAGGTCTCTGAGTCGAACACGCTGATGACGGGTTTGGTGGCTGTCATGTCGAGTCCTATCGATATGTGATGGCTGGTCAGGTGTGTGGCAGAGCCGAACCGTCCCAGAGAACCAATGTATGCCTTTGTTGGAATCTCAAGTTCCGGACGACAGCGTCCGTCTTCTCCCGCCCCCTGTCGTGATTATGAGTCAGACCGTCTCAATTAAAATTGGTCCCGCGGCCCCTGTCAAGGTCGCGCGTGGCGATTGCCGTCAGCGCGCTGGGCGTAGGCCGAATGTGGACGCGATGATGTCGCGCTGGATCTCGTTGGTGCCCGCGTAAATTGTGGGAGCAATGCTCAGTCGCAGGTGGCGCTGCATGTCGAACTCGTTGCTGTAACCGTAGCCGCCCATCATCTGAACACCCTCCAGCGCAACCTTTTTGGCTGTCTCGGTCACTTTGACCTTGGACATTGACGTCGCGCGGACCCACTCCTCAGGTGTGCCGATTCGATGCTCGATGTGGTGCACGGTCGCGTAAGTGAGCGCCCGTGCGGCTTCGATCTCTATGGCCAGGTCGGCGATGCGATGCCGGAGCGCCTGGAACGACCCGATCGGTGCGCCGAACTGTTCACGCTCGGCCACGTATGCCAGCAGGTCGTCGAAGGCGCGCTGCGCCATGCCCAGGCCCTGCGCCGCGCACACCAGTCGTTCGCCGTTCAGTCCGGCCATGACGTGTTTCCACGCGTTGCCCTCGGTGCCTACCACGGCTGATTCCGGGACGAAGACATCAGTGAAAAAAAGGTCGTTGACCTCGCTACCGCCCATCGTTGCGATCGGACGGATTTGTAGGCCGTCGGCGTCGGCGGGCACCTCCAGCAGCGTCAGACCGTCGTGCGGTCGGACACCGCGTGAAGTCCGCACGACGACCAGGATCGCAGACGCGAATTGTGCGTCGGAGCACCATGTTTTCTGTCCGCGTACGCGCCATCCGCCCTCGACCTTCTCGGCTTTGCAGCTGACCGCCGCGGCATCCGAGCCCGCACCGGGTTCGGAAATGCTGATCGACATCACCTTGCCCGAGCAGATCGAGCCCAGTGCGGCGTTTTTCTGGTCCTCGGTGGCAAACCGCTTGTAGATGCCGGCTACGGTATGCGAGCTGCCGGCTCCGTGGACCGGCGCCAGACCTCGCCACAGTTGCTCGAACAAGATGACCTGCTCGGTGAGTCCGCCGCCGCTACCGCCATACTCTTCGGGAATCGAGACGCCGAGATAGCCGACGTCTGCCAGCTTCTGATACAGGCCGGGATGGTGTTGCTCGGCGCCATTGTCGGTCAACGAATCGCGCTGCTCGCGGGTGCCGCATTCCCTGCGACAGAACTCGCGGACGGCAAGGGCGAAGTCCCGTTGCTCCTCGGTAAGTCCCACCGCGTCCATCTCAGCTCCTTAGCGGAACGACCGCTCGCGAGATTCGCAGGCAAGCCCCCGCGATACTCGCAGCGATTATGAGTCGATTCGTCTCGAATGGTATGTGCGGAGCTTCTACCTGGTCAACATTGCCAGCAAAAGGCACTACGGCGGCGCCGAAGGTTCGGGGGATGCCGTGCGCGTGGCCGACATCGTGATAACGCAGAGCCCTCGGCCAGGCGATCGAGATAACGAACGTTTACGATGGTGGTGCCACGCTGATACGGCCCAAGACTCACGAGGAGCGTTATGGGATATCCACTGCCGGAGGAGACGGCGCTTCGAGGTCCGTTCGCGCCGATGCGATTCGAGGCCACCGTCGAAGAATGCATCGTCAGCCAGGGCGAGATCCCCAAAGATCTTGCCGGTGGCTACTACCGCGTGGGCCCGACCTGGAAGCGTCCGACCAAACAGGGCACCAACCCGCTGCTGAGTATGGACGGCATGGTCCAGGGCATCACGTTCGAAAACGGGCGCGCGGACTTCCGGAACCGATGGGTGCGGACGCCGAAGTATCTTCTCGAGGAAAAGCACGGGCGCGGCATGTTTGCCTGGAGCGACGGAGGCTTCCATGACTGGCGAGACTTCGCGTACGGGGACGTAGAACGGGATCAGTACAACCGTCACACCCCGCAGGGTGTGAACAACATCAACGTGTTCCCGTTCGCGGGTCACATGGTGGTATCCGGAGAGCAAGGCGGGGCACCGATTGCCATCGACCCGATCACACTGGAGACCAAGGGGATCGTGGACTGGTCGCCGGCGTTGTCGTCGGGCCTGCATGAGCCGGTAGTGTTCGGCGACTGCGCCTTTGCCGCCCATCCGAAATGGGATCACGACACTGGCGTGCTGTATGGCTGGACCTACCGGGACACCGCGCCGTTCGTCACCTTGCACACCGTTGCGCCCGATGGTCGCGTCGATTCCCGCGAGGTGTGGGACGCACCGTATAACACTGTCGCTCACGATATTTGGCTTACTCCGGAATGGATTGTGATGCCGTTTCAGCCCTTCACGGTAGGCAAGGAGCGTATCGCCAAGGGCCTGGGCATCTGGGGCTGGGAGACGGACCTGCCTATCACGCTTGCGCTCATTCCGCGCGACGACATGGAAGCTGACATTCGCTGGATCACGACCGGTCTGCCCACGCAGTACGTGATGCACACCATGCAGGCGAATATCCGCGACGGCAAGCTGCTGTTGGACGCCCCGATCTTCAACCGGCCGCCGTTTCCGTTCGAGCAGGACTTTGCGGAGGGCGACGATGTCAAGTTGTTCTTCTCGATCGCCTCGAGCAGGCTGGGCCGCTGGACGGTCGACTTGGCCACCGGCGACACGACCAGCGAACTCTTGTCGGACCGGCCGAGCGAACTTCCCAAGGTCGACGAGCGGTTTTTCGGCAAGGGTTACCGGTGGGGTTATCAGGTCGGCGGCGTGGTCAAGCGCAACGGCATGTCGATGAACAGCCTGGTTGTCACCGACATGGAGACCTTGTCCGACCAGGTGTACCAGATCCGCGACGGGCAACCGGCCGCGGTGTTGGAAGCCAGCTTCGCGCCACGCCACAAAAATTCGCCGGAGGGTGACGGCTACGTGATCGTCCCGGTGTCCTGGTGGGCCGACAAGCGCAGCGAGTACCTGATTTTCGACACCGATGACATTACCAAGGGACCGATCTGCACCATCGAATTGCCGTTTGCGTTCGGATGGACCCCGCACGGTCACTGGATGGACTTCCGGTAAGTGAAGACCGTGCAGACCCGGTCGGTTTTCACCGAGGAGCAAGAGCAGTTCCGCAAAGAGGTGCGCGGGTTCCTCAACGACTATGTGGTACCGGAGTATTCGACTTGGCAGGTCGACGGGAAGCCGTCGCGGTCCTTTTGGCGGGCCGCGGCCGACATCGGCATTCTCGGGATTGGTCTGCCCGAAAAGTTCGGCGGCATGCCCGGTTCGGACTACCGGCACAGTGTTGTTGTCACCGAAGAAATCCAAGCGCTCGGCCTGGCCATCGGCGGTTTGCGTGTCCAGACCGACATTTGTTTGCCCTATCTGCTGAATCACGGCTCGCCGGAACAACGCGCGACCTGGCTACCGCGGATGGCTACCGGTGATGTCGTCGTCGCGCTGGGACTGTCCGAGCCGGGTGCCGGGTCAGATCTCAAGGCGATGTCGACGCGGGCTCGTCGCTGCGGGGATCATTATGTGGTCAACGGCGCCAAAACGTTCATCTCTAACGGTGTCGCCGCTGATCTGGTGATCCTGGCGGTCAAGACCGACCCTGACGCGGGCCGGCGCGGCATCAGCCTGCTTCTCGTGGACAGCTCGACACAAGGCTTCGCGCGCGGCCGCAAGCTCGACAAGCTGGGACTTCGGGCACAGGACCTGGCCGAGATCTCGTTCACTGACATGAGGATCCCGGTCGCGAACCTCCTCGGAGTCGAGAACGAAGGTTTCACTTATCTGACCTCGAACCTCGCGCAGGAACGCTTGTCGATTGCGGTGAATTCGCAGGCAGCAGCCACCGCAGCGCTTTCTTGGGCAGTCGAGGATCACCGGCACGGCGCCCGCGCCGGCCAGGAGGTCAAGTTCACGCTCGGGCAGTGCGCGGCCGAGGTGGCGGCCGGTCAGTCACTTGTCGATCAGGCGCTACTGCGCCACGTCCAGGGCCGGCTCAGCGGCAACGACGCGGCAATCGCCAAGCTGTACTGCACTGAGCTGCAAGGCCGGGTTGTGGACCGATGTCTGGCGCTGTCGCACCCGTCGACCGTGCTGCGGGGCGACTCCCGGTTGGGCAATGCCTACCTCGACGGCCGGGTGAGCCGGATTTACGGGGGATCCAGCGAGATCATGAAGGTCATCATCGGACAGAGCCTCGGCCTGTGAGAAGCTGCGGAGGTGACGCGCGACGAAGAGATCCTGGCTGCTGCCGAGAAGCTGTTCTTCGAGCGCAGTTTCGACGGTGTCGGCGTCGACGAAATCGGCAAGGCCGCCGGTACCGCAGGGTCGGCCATCTATCGACACTTTCCGAGCAAGGACGCGATCTTGGCGGCCCTGTTCGATAAGACTCTCGACACAATTCTGGTGCGTCTTGGGGAGCCCGAAGAGGATCCCAACACTGAGCTAAACAAACTGGTGCGCGCGTTTGTGGGCTTGGCGAGGAGCCACGAGCGATTGGTGTCAATCTGGCTCCGCGAGCAGCGCTCACTGGCCGAGCGCTATCGCCGGGAACACGACCGTCGGCAACGTCGCATCACCCAACGGTGGATCGATTGTCTGAAGCGGTGCTACCCCAACCGTTCGACCGACGAGATCATCACCGCCACGCGGGGCGTCCAGTTGCTGTTGTTCTCCGAAGCGCTGCGCCCGCCGGGGGGGCGACGTGCCAAGCAGGCCGAGGAGCTGCTGGCCCAGATGGCATTAGCATCGGTAGGGGCGCTGGAGCTGGAGCCGGCTGCTAAGCGGCGATGAATTTGAACAGCGCCGACTCGAATGCATCCGGTGTCTCGAGCATCGGATAATGCCCGCTGTCGGGGATTTCAACGAGGGTGGCATCGGATAGTTGCTGCTGTAGCCAACGGGCGCCCTTAGCCGAATGCACCGGGTCGGCGGCACCGACGATCTGCAGCACCGGCTGGATGACCCGCGGGATGTCGGCGAGCAGATCGGTCGTCAGCAGCGACCGATAACTGGCCACCGCGGCCCATGAGGGCATCCGAAGCGAGCAGCGGACCAGCCAATCGACCGTTCTCGGATCCGGCTCGTGGGCGAAAGCCGACGCGATCGTGCGGTACCGCGCCCGCACCCGGTCAGCGTGCTCGTCAGCCAGCATGCTCTCCAACAGTGGGCCGGGCGGCCCCCCGAACGGAAAGCTTTCGCTTCGGCTGGCGCGAACGCCGTTTGATCCGACAAGCACCAGCGCGGTGACCAATTCGGGCGCGGTCGCGGCGGCGCGAAATGCCACCTGCCCGCCGAATGAATGACCGACTACCGTCGCGCCACCAACTTCGAGTCGGTCGAGCAGGGTGACGAGATCGGCCGCGAGGCGCTCGATTTCGTAGCCATGCAATGGGTTATCGGAGAACCCGTGGCCGCGTTGGTCCACGCACAGGACGCGAAGCCCGCGGTCTGTGAGCACACGCACCTGGCGATCCCACAGTTCGTGGTCGAGGCCGAAGCCGGAAATTAGCGCCACTGCGGGCCCATCGCCGAGATCCTGCACGTGAATCCGCACGCCATCATCGACGTCGACAAATGCCACTTTGGGTATCACCTTCGATCATGTAGATTTATGAGCTTGGAAGTCTTAATAATACCGGGAAAGGCCTCATGAGCACCAGCCTCGAAGCCCTATCCATAAGCTCCCGCGGCGAGGGTGTCAGCGAGATATCGCTGGTTCGTCCAAAACTGTTGAATCGCTTCGACAATCGGTTGCAGATAGAACTGGCAACGGCGCTCGAAGAGCTCGCCAAAGACGATAGCGTCCGCGCGATCGTGCTGGGCTCCACCGGAAGGGCGTTCTCGGCTGGCGGGGACTTTGCTTTGATGCAGGCCGCGCATGACGATGCTCGCTCGCGACGCGAAACCGTCGAAGCGGGCGCGAGGTTGCTGCAGTCCTTCTTGGACCTGCCGCAGCCCATCGTCGCTGCGGTGCAGGGCCCGGCGATTGGCCTGGGTGCAACCGTGGCGCTGATGTGCGACGTTGTGGTCGCAGCAAAGACCGCGGAACTGGCCGATACCCATGTCAAGGTGGGCCTCGTGGCCGGCGACGGTGGCTGCCTGGTGTGGCCGCAGGCGGCCGGCATGCTGCGAGCACGACGTCACCTGCTCACCGGTGATCCACTCGACGCGACCACCGCCTACCAGCTCGGCATGGTGACTGACATCGTCGACGAGCCGGACGAGGTGTTGCCGTGCGCTCGCGAAATCGCATACCGCATTGCGGCTCTGGCACCGCTGGCTGTCCAGGGCACGAAACGCGCGCTGAACCACGTTACTTCGCTTCGGGCCGACGAAGTGGTCCGACTGGCTTTCGAACTCGAAGAGCACACCCTGACCAGCGACGACCTGTTGGAGGGCATCGCCGCGTTCAAGGAAGGCCGGATAGCCAACTTCGTCGGACGATGAGGGCCCCATGACACGACCGCCACTGGCACGACGCCGCAATAAACCGCGGTTAAGCGGCCTGGGGCACGCCCATCCGGCCAGGTCTTGACAATTCTCTAGGAATTTGTTGATCTCCTTGGAAATAGACCCGCTACAACCGGTCGCTGCCGCACAAAGGAAAACCCATGCGTTGGATGTCAGCCATGAAGCGTCGCACCTCGGTAGGCGCCTTGATCGTCGCCACCGTCGCCGTGGGCGGAGGCGCGGGGGCACTGGCACCTAAGGCACACGCCAAACCCGCGCCCGAAGTGGAGTTCGTGTACAACGTGCAGGTGCGGCGGTACTACTGGTTTCCGAACAATGACGCGGTCGGCTATGGCTATGGGATCTGCGGCAAGGTCGGCGCGGGCGAGGGCTACGCCCAGGTGATGGGTGATGTCAAACGCGATGTGACTCCCAACGACGAGTTCGCGGCAAATTACCTGGTCTCCTATGCCGTCGATAATCTGTGCCCTGAGCACATCTCGCAGCTGCGGAACTCGGCGCAGGGATACCGCCCACCGCCAGGTCAAGAGTATTTCGGTAGCCCCGGCGCCGAGTGAGCCGCCTTGCACCCTGACTTACGGCATCGTGTAGCCGCCGCTGACCGAGATGAGCTGCCCGGTCACCTGGCGAGCCGCGGTCGGTGAACAGAACCACGCAGCGGCCCGGCCGATGTCCTCGGCGCTGGTCAGGCGGCGCAGCGGGGTGCCCTTGACCATGTAGTCGATCTGGTCCTGGTTGAACACGTTCTCCTGGCCGACGGCCCACAGACTCGATTCGCCGACCGCTTCCGGACCCTCAGGAATCACCAGGCCAGGGCAGATGACGTTGGACCTGATCCCGTGTCGGCCGTGTTCGTGCGCCACGGTGCGAGCCAGGGCTACCACCGCAGCCTTGGACGCGCCGTAGACGCCTTGTCGGATCTGTCCGAACGCGGCGTCGCTGGCGATGAACACGATCGCTCCACCGCCGGCCTCTCGCATCGGGCCGATGGCGGCCTGGGTGGCGGCGATAGCGCTAAAAAGATTGATTTCGATCGTGCGCTGCCATTTGTCACGATCGGTGTCGGTGGCGATGAAGCCGGGCACGCTCCACCCCGCGTTGTTCACCAAGACATCGATGCCGCCCCAGTTGTCCACCGCGGTACCAATCGCGGATGCGGCCCCGCCGGGAACGGTCAAGTCATCAATCGCGAGATCGACTTCCGCCGCGCCGTTGGCCTGCGCTTCACCGCGCACCCGCTCCGCCTGAGGCTTGTCGATATCGCTGATCACGATTCGGGCGCCCTCCGCAGCGAACACGTGAACGATGCCACGCCCGATGTTGGATGCGCCTCCGGTCACCACCACCCGGGCCCCTGCCAATCCAAGGTCCATTCTCTGCTCCTCGTCCGGGCGGCTGTTGTGACCGCCGTCAAGTTAGTTTAACGTGGATTAGAAATCGTGATTTCGATTCCGGTAGGGAAGGGCTATTTCATGGCTGTGTCGCTGCTTGACCAGCGCGAGGCTGCTCGATCGTTGGCTGAGCGCGGCATCCGTGCGCCGCGTGCGGGTCTCAACGAGGGGCAGCGCACATGAGACTTGTGCTCAGCGATGCCGCCGATGGGATCGCGTGGATCACGCTCAATCGACCCGAACGGATGAACGCCATCACCGTCGCGCTGAGCCGTGAACTGGAAAACGCGATCGTCGAGTTGGGCAACGACCCTGCTATCAACGTCGTCATCATCCGGGGTGCGGGGGGAAACTTTTGCGCTGGAGGCGATTTCGATGAAGTGGAGCTGCTGCGCCCCCAAGGGCCTGATGCATTGCGCCAACTGTTCGCGGCGTTCCGTCGCGCCTGCGAAGCCATCGCCCGCGTCGACGTCCCGGTGGTCGCGGCGGTCGAAGGCGTCGCAATGGCAGGCGGCTTCGAGCTGATGCAGGCCTGCGACGTCGCGCTGGTCAGTGAGGACGCCAGAATTGCCGACAACCACATCAAGTTCGGGTGGATCCCCGGCGGTGGCAGCACTCAGCGGTTGGCTCGGCTGGTCGGCCGCCAGCAGGCGCTGGGTCTGCTGTTATCGGGCGACCGGATCTCCGGCGCGGACGCGGTGTGTCTCGGCTTGGCATATCGCAGCTTTCCCCAGCCCGACTTCGATGGCGGCGTGCGACGGTTCGCCGCCGATCTGGCTACCCGCCGGCGCGAGGCCGTCACTTCCGTCAAGCGGCTGGTGTATGGCGGTCTCGAGGTTGCGTTAGCCGAAGGATTGGAAGCCGAAATCGATTCCGTGGTGGACCATATCTGCGGACACGCCGGACAGAACGGGGTGGCCGCATTTCGGCAGCGAGGAGTGAAGCCATGAGTGCTGCAGCAACCACCGCGCCAGTCGCGCTCGACGTCGCCGACGGCGTCGCTCGGCTGCGTCTCAATCGACCCGAGGCGTCCAACGGGATGAACGTCGAACTCCTCCGGGCGCTGCACGAGCAGCTACTGGCGTGTCACGCAGATCCCGCGGTACGAGTGGTTCTGCTTACCGGTGAGGGCCGCAATTTCTGTGCTGGCGGTGATATCCACACTTTCGAGTCCAAGGGCTCGAGTCTCCCGGACTACCTGCGCGAGGCGACGGCGTGGCTGCAATTGGCCACCGCTGCATTGATTCAGCTTCGGGCGCCAGTGGTGACCGCGGTGCAGGGTTTCGCCGCCGGCGGCGGCGGACTGGGATTGGTGTGCGCATCCGACATCGTCATCGCGGCGCGATCGGCGAAGTTCTTCTCGGGTGCGGTCCGGGTCGGCATGGCACCAGACGGCGGCTCGTCGGTCACGTTGCCCCAGCTGGTCGGTCTGCGTCAGGCGCTGCGAATTCTGCTGACCAACCCGACGTTGACGGCCACCGAGGCGGTTGAGATCGGGTTGATCACCGAGGTCGTCGACGATGACGAGTTACCAAGCCGTGCCGAACAACTCGCGACTGAGCTGGCAGCGATGCCCCCAAAGGCGCTGTCCGCCACAAAACGACTGGTTTGGAGCGGAATAGGTTCATCGGTCGAGCAGCGTCTGGCCGAAGAGGCGCGCACCGTCTCGGAGCTATCCGGGACCGCCGACGCACTCGAAGGCCTACGGGCTGTCATCGAACGTCGCAAACCGAAGTTCACCGGCCAATGAGCGCCGACTGTGTTCTGGTCGAAAACCGCGGTGCGGTAAGGGTTGTCACGCTGAACCGGCCCGACAAGCGCAACGCGATCGACATCCCGGTTCGCCTCGAGCTTGCCAAACTGCTGGAGGCTGCGGACGCGGACAGTTCGATCCGGGCCATCGTGCTGACGGGAGCGGGCCCGGCATTCTGCTCGGGCGGTGACATCGCGTCGATGGAGCCGATGGCGCTGGAGCCGGCCTTGAAGCGGGTACAGCTGGCGCAGAATGTAATTCGCGCGATTTGGAACACCCCCAAGCCCGTCGTCGCCGCGGTGGAGGGTTCTGCATACGGCGCGGGCGTCGCACTTGCCGCGGCGTGCGACCGTGTCGTCGCCGCGAGGGATGTGCGTTTCGCGACGACGTTCACCAATGTCGGCCTTGGCGGCGACATGGGAATATTCGCCTCACTGCCGGCGCGGGTCGGTATTGCCCGCGCTCGCCAGATGCTGATGATGCCAACCCCTATCGACGCGCCCGCCGCATTGGAAATGGGCCTCGTCGATGCGCTCGCTGAGCCGGGAACGGCGTTACAGGTTGCGCTGACCGATGCCGCGCGCCTGGCCGCCGGCCCTGCGCGAGCCTACGGGGCGATCAAATCGTTGCTCTCCGTGGCTACCTCACTCAGCCCTTTGGAGATCCTCGACCGCGAGGCCGAGAACCAGGCACGGCTGTTCGGTAGTGATGACTTCGCCGAGGGCGTCGAGGCGTTTCGCGCAAAGCGGCGTCCGGAGTTCGGTGCGGTGCGGCAATGACCGCAAAGCCTTGCAACGGCATCATCGCGCAACGTGTTTCGCGCGAGTTGTCTCGAGAGGAGCCATAACAGTGACGTCACTGATCGACTCGAGCGCTGCCGCCGGCAGTCGCTACGAGCGGTTGATCAAACACGACAAGGTGCACGGGTCGCTCTACACCGACCCTGACATCTTCGCCGAGGAACTACGCAAGATCTGGTACCGGACGTGGGTTTTCGTCGGCCATGAAAGTGAAGTGTCCCAACCGGGCGACTACATGCGGAAGCGGCTGGGGCTTCAGGATGTCATCCTGACCCGAGACCGGGACGGGCAGCTGCACTTGCTGCTCAACCGTTGCGCGCACCGCGGCAATCAGGTCTGCGCCGATGCCAAAGGTAACTCGTCGACTTTCCGCTGCCCGTACCACGGGTGGACGTATCGCAATACCGGCGAGCTCGTCGGCTTCCCGTTTTTCAAGGGCTACGGCCAGCGCGAGCTGGACCTGGGACTGGGGCGGGTGCCGCGGATGGACACCTACCGTGGCTTTGTGTTCGGCAGTTTTGCCGCCGACGGACCCAGCCTTGCTGAGCATCTCGGTGCGGCCGCCGGCGAGATCGATCGGCTGGCCGCGCTGTCGCCGGAAGGTGAAGTCGAGCTCACCGCCGGTTGGCTGCAGCATCAGACGCGAGCCAACTGGAAACTGTTGGCGGAGAATGAAACCGACGGGTATCACCCGCAATTCGTGCATGGATCAATATTCGGTGTCACCGGCAGTCCTATCGGTGCTCTGTACAGCGATTCCTCGATTGCGGTGACGCGGGACCTGGGCAATGGTCATAGCGAAAACGACCTGCGACCAGAGTTCCGGAAGTTTGGCGAGCCGATGCGCTGGTTCGGCACCACCGAGGACCGGGTACCGGACTACGTCGCGGCGATAAGAAAACGCTACGGCGCCGAGGCCGAGAAGATCCTCGTTGAGGGCGGCCCCCACGTGATGATATTTCCGAACTTGTTCATCGCCGAGATCCAGGTATTCAACATCCAACCGGTGGCGGTCGGTGAGTGCGTGCAGTACTCCACGGCCGTCCAGCTGGCTGGCGCGGCGGAGTTGAACAAGCGGATGGTCTCGCAGTGCATGGGCTCGGTGGGACCTGCCGGCATGTTGCTGGCCGATGACACCGAGATGTATGAGCGTAACCAGCTCGGCCTCGAGGCCCTGACGCCCGAGTGGCTGGACGTACGTCGCGGCCTCAACAGGGAACGGCTCGACGAGAACGGCTTCACCATCGGCGGCGCCACCGATGAGACCGGGATGCGCGGTTTTTGGTCGCACTACAAGACTCTGATGGAGACGCAAGCGTGACCGCCGCCGGCGACGATGCAGTGGGGGCACCTCCCGCTTGCGAGGGACGAAGCGACGAGGAGGAGCGGCGCATATGACTCGAGCGCTGAACAATGCCACCGCACCGGGGCCGGTACCCGACGGCTTCGACCGCTGGGAGGTGGAGCAGTTCCTGTACCGGGAAGCGCGCCACGCCGACGAATCCGACTACGACGCCTGGGAGGCCTTGTGGACCGACGATGCGCTCTACTGGGTCCCCGCGGCCTCAACCAACGACCCGACGCGCGAGATGTCGGTGATCTATGACAACCGCAGCCGCATCGCCACCCGACTCAAGCAAATCCGCACCGGAAAACGCTACGCGCAGTCCCCGCCGTCCAACCTACGGCGATTGCTATCCAACATCGAATTCCTCGGCGGGCGGGCCAATTCCAGCGGTGGAGTCGACCTTGAGGTAGGCGCGAACTTCATGGTGCTGGAATCCCGTGCCCGCGGCACCCACCTGTGGGGCGGCCGGGTAACCTACCGGCTGCGTCGCCGGGACGGTGAGTTGCGCTTGGCGTACAAGAAGGTCGTCCTGGTGGACAATGACCGGCCGATTCCCACGCTGGGCTTCCTGATCTGAGCCATGATGACAATTGAATTCGATGACGCTGATTCTGCGGACGTGCCGAACGTAGTCGGCAATGAATTCGCCCAAGTTGCAGTAAAGTTCGATACCTCAGCCAATACTCCACGGCTACGGTTGGAGGACCTGCGGTCCGGTCGGGTGCGCTACCTCGATGCGCTGGAGCTGGAAACGATCATCTGGCTGCCCGAAGAGCGTCTGACCGAGCTGATGGATCCGTCCGCCGGACGCTGGCGGGGCGACGAGTGAAGCGGGCCGCGATAGTCTCCCCGCTTCGCACTGCCGTCGGGGCGTTCGGTGGCAGTCTGCGTCCGGTACGCGCCGAGGATCTCGCTGCGAGGGTTATCGAGGCGGTGGTCGAGCACAGCGCTGTCGATCCAGCTGCCATCGAGGACGTCGTCTTCGCGCAGTCCTACGCCAATTCCGAGGCGCCGTGCATCGGACGGTGGGCCGCACTGCACGCCAACCTGCCGATCAGCGTGCCTGGACTGCAGATCGACCGGCGCTGCGGCGGCGGACTACAGGCCGTCCTCACCGCAGCGATGATGGTGCAAACCGGTGCCGCGGACGTCGTGCTGGCCGGCGGTGTCGAATCGATGAGCAATATCGAGCACTACACCACCACTGCTCGGTGGGGGTCGCGGTCCGGCAACCAGATGCTCTATGACCGGCTTGATCGCGGCCGCGAATTATCGCAGCCGGCCTGGCGGTTCGGCGCGATCAGCGGCATGATCGAGACCGCCGAAAACCTGGCGAACGACTACGGTATCGACCGCGAGGCCGCCGACAGTTTTGCGGCGCGCAGCCACCAGCGGGCTGCTGCAGCTCAGCGAGCGGGCCGGTTCGACGACGAGATAGTCGCCATCCAGGTGCCGCAGCGCAAAGCTGAGCCGGTGGTGTTCGAGCGCGACGAGGGCATCCGTCCGGACACCACGCCGGAGACGTTGAGCCGGCTGCGCCCGGTCATGGCGGACGGCACGGTCACGGCCGGTAACTCCAGTCAGCAGAACGACGCCGCGGCAGCCTGCCTGGTGGTCGCCGAGGACCGGCTCGATGATCTCGGCCTGGAGCCGCTGGCCTACCTCGAGGGTTGGGCAGCGGTTGGCTGCGAGCCGTCGCGGATGGGCATCGGACCCGTCGGCGCCGTGGAAAAGCTTTTGCGGAGAACGGGTTTGGGGTTGGACGACCTGGCGCTGATCGAGGTTAACGAGGCGTTCGCGGTGCAGGTGCTGGCCGTGCTGGCCGGTTGGGGCGTCAAGCTCGACGACGTCGAGGACCGGTTGAACGTCAACGGTTCCGGCATCTCGCTGGGACATCCGATCGGCGCCACCGGGGTGCGGATCCTGGCGACGATGCTCCATGAGCTGCGTCGGCGGGGCGGCGGCCTGGCGCTGGAGACCATGTGTATCGGCGGCGGTCAAGGCATCGCCGCGATCTTCCGCGGCGCCCCGTCATGACACCGTTGGTCGGCTATGCCAGCTACCTGCCCCGCTATCGGCTGGCCGGCGTCGACATCGGGCTGCGCCGGGGTGATCGGGTCGTCGCAGCGTTCGACGAGGACAGCACGACCATGGCGGTGGCCGCCTCCGCCGATATACCTGGTGTCCGCGCCGCGGCCGGGCTGTATTTCGCTACCAGCACGCCGGCCTACGCCGACAAGACAAACGCCACCGCAATTCACGCCGCGCTCGGTCTGCCCGACGATTGTCTGGCGGTCGACTTGTGTGGTTCGGGCCGCAGCGGGTTTGCCGCTCTTCTCGCCGCCGCGAACACCGGTGGCCTCGCGGTCAGCGCTGACGTCCGGGTGGGCCGGCCCGGATCGGCCGACGAGAAGCTCGGCGGCGACGGCGGGGCCGCCCTGCTGTTCGGCGATGCGGGTCCCGCCATCGCCGAGGTGATTGCCACCGCATCGTTGACGGCGGAATTCCTGGACCGTTGGCGCGCAACGACTTCGGTGACCGGAGAGCAGTGGGAGGAACGGTTCGGCGCCGAGCGGTACGCAACACTCATCCGTGCGGCGGTCGAGCGCGTGCTCGACACCGCCGGGCTGGCCGGTGCCGACCACGTGGTGCTCACCTGCCCGAACAGCGGGATCGTCAAGCGAGCGGCGACCTTGGTGAAGGGGGAGAAGTCGGTGGTCACCTCACCGATCGGCTTCTCGGGCGCCTGCGACGCCGCACTCGCACTGTGCAGTGTGCTGGACATCGCCGATGCGGGGGACAGCATCCTGGTGCTGTCGGCGGTCGATGGCTGTGACGCGATGCTGCTGCGGACCACCACTGCGCTACCCAAGGCGCGCCAACCGCGGCCGGTCACTGTGCAACGGGCCGGCGGCTTGCCAGTCGCGCACTTGACATACCTATCATGGCGCGGGCTGGTCGAGCTGGAACCGCCGCGCCGTCCCGAGCCGGACCGGACGTCGGGGCCGGCCGCCGGGCGATCCACGCCGTGGAAGTTCGGCCTCTCCGGTTCACGCTGTGACGCTTGCGGTTTCGTTCACTTGCCGCCGGCGAGGGTGTGCAAGGGCTGTGGCGCAACCGACCGGATGAGCGTCGTACCCGTCGCGGGCTTGCACGGCATCGTCGCCACCTACACCGTTGATCACCTGGCGTACTCACCGTCGCCGCCGGTCGTGCAAGCCGTCGTCGACGTGACCGGTGGGGGCCGATTCACCTGCGAGGTGGCCGACGCCGAATCCGAACGAATCCAGGTCGGCTCGACCGTGGGATTCACCTTTCGGCGGCTGTTCACCGCGGGCCACGTGCACAACTACTTCTGGAAGGCTCGATTGGACGGGAAACACGATGGCTAGCAACGGAATAACCGGCAAGGTCGCGGTGGTGGCCATGGGTTGCTCGCGGTTCGGCGAGCGGTGGGACCGTTCTGCCGATGACTTGCTGGTGGAGGCGGTCGCCGAGTGTATGACGTCGGTCCCGAAGCTGGACACGGACGACATCGATGCGTACTGGCTGGGCACCCTGAGTTCGGGAATGTCGGGTCTGACCCTGAGCCGGCCATTGGGCATCGGGGACAAGCCGGTCACTCGGGTGGAGAACATGTGCGCCAGTGGATCCGAAGCGTTCCGCAACGCGTGTTACGCGGTGGCCAGCGGTGCCTACGACGTCGCGATGGCGGTCGGGGTGGAGAAGCTGAAAGACTCCGGATTCTCGGGGCTGCTGCGCCAGGACCCGCCCGGCGATGGCACCGCGCCCGAACTGTCGATGACTGCACCCGCTGCCTTTTCGCTGCTCGACCCGGCCTACTGCGCGAAGTACGGCGTCCACGCTGAGCAGATGCGCGAAGCAATGACACACGTGGCATGGAAGAACCATGCCAACGGTGCTCATAACCCCAAAGCACAGTTCCGGTCTCCCGTCGCTAAGGAGACCATCGACAAGGCGCCCAAGGTGGCCGGACGGCTCGGCGTGTTCGACTGCTCGGGGGTGTCCGACGGTGCCGCGTGCGCGATCATCGTGCCCGCCGAGCGCGCGCGTGACTACACCGAAACGCCGATGTACGTGCGGGCGTTGTCGCTGGTCGCGGGCTCGGGTCGGGGCGCGATGGACCCGGGCTACGACTACACGAGCTTTCCCGAAGTTGTGCGCTGCGCTCGGGATGCCTACCAGCAGGCGGGAATCGACGATCCCCGCACCGCCTTCTCCCTGGCCGAGGTGCACGACTGCTTCACCCCGACCGAGATCGTCCTGATGGAAGATCTCGGCTTCACCGATCCCGGTCAGTCTTGGAAAGATGTGTTGGCCGGCGATTTCGACGTCGATGGACGATTGCCGATCAACCCGGACGGAGGGTTGAAGTCGTTCGGGCACCCGGTGGGCGCCAGCGGTCTGCGGATGCTCTACGAGGCCTGGCTGCAGTTCCGCGGCGAGGCCGGCCAGCGGCAACTGCCCGACCCGCACACCGCGCTCACCCACAACCTGGGCGGCCGGCCCGGCAGCTGTGTCTCATTCGTGTCGGTCGTGGGCCGCGAGGCCGGTCGCTAAGGCAGCGCCTGTGGCGTCACGGCGCCCTTGTCGTCGCGAACTGTGGTACCGCGGCTTGCTGAGCTGACCGCCTTGAGCGTGCCGACGGACCGTCGTGGTGGATCATGATATTCGTCATTCGGGGGGCCAGTTGTGCACCGGCGAAGGTCGCGGCAACACCAACAACAATGGTGTACGTGGCGGCCAGGGCGGCGACCCGAGAGCTGGTGCCGGAATGAAGCGCAGACACTGTTGGCCAGGTGACAAACGCGTAGGACACATACATCGAACCGAACATGACGAATGGGATCGCTGAAATCACCCACTTGGTCCGGAAACTCATGAGCAACAGGATCAACAGTGCGGGCACCAGGTCGAACAGGCGGTTGGTGCTGATGAACCACAGCGGAAGCGGGAACCAATGCTGATTGAAAAACGGCTGATTGTCTCCATAGTAGGTATACAGCTTGGCGATCTTGATGATCGGAATCTCAAGCAGCAGGTCAGCAATCGCGATCCCGCCAAAGATGTAGAGGAAGTCCCGGGGGCGGCAACCGTTGCGCACGCGCTGGATAATGAACAGCGACCCGCCGCCGATGAACCACAGATAAACGGGCGCGACCCAAAGCGGAACATGGGTGCCCCAGAACTGTACCAGTGGCCATGCCCCGTGCTCGGCGTACCAAAGTTTGCCGGCCCGATCGACCGCGCCTTCGAAAATAACAGCTCCTAAAGCTGCGCTGCACAGAATCACGCTGCGGAACAACACTTCCCACCAGTCGCGGTGGCGTATCGGACTGCGCAGCGCCAGGTAGATCGTCAAACCCGCGACGCCGAAGTGCAGCACCCCGAAGATCCACTGCCACAGCGGGTTGACCACCATATCGATCGGGGCATCTACCGGCGGGCTCATCTACTGCTCCTTTCTCCTTATCGTCGGCCGCTCAGGTAGCCGCGGACGCGATTGGGACCGAAGCGGTTTCATGTGCTTCAGCATCAATCGCTTTGAGCAGCCAGATAACGTTGACGGTGAACTGGACGACGAACACGGTCGCGGGGATCCAGAACACGAAGATCCCGTTCCAGGCGAACGGTCCGGATTTGAAGAACTGCAGAATCGCCGCCGGGGTGAACACGATTGGTGCCCAGATGTTGAGATAGCCCAACCAGCGCGGGAAGAGCGGGGTGCTCCGCGGGTCGCTGAGGATGGCAAAGGCGAAGGCGAAATTCTGGGCCATGAACGGCGGCCACGGCATCACCAGCAGGATCCAGCTCATGTCGTTGAGCAGGAGGGTGGAGTCGTCGGCCCGGTCTGGGCGAAACGCGGTGATGGCAAAGAACATCGCAGGAACCAAGAAGGTCAGGCAGGCGAACGCTCCGGCGATCGACTGGGTGTTGACCACGGTGCGATGCACGCCGGGGATGCGGCGCATCTGCCCGGAGATGACCGCGCTGTATGCAGCGTAGAACGCGCCGCTGAGCAGCATGATTCCCGCGCCGAGTCGAACCCCGCCGGCATGGTCGCGGTAGTGCGCCGCGATTTGGGCCGCCGACCAGGACGGCGGCAATGGCGGAATGAAACCCGCTGCCACGAATGCGCCGAAAAACATTAGCGGACAGACGATGCCGCTGACGGCGCAGACGCGCTGAAAGGTCATTTGTGGGTTCATGTCTCCACTTCCGTCCAGTCGCCGTCGCAACCCTCGACATTTCCGCTCACCGGCTCGTGGGTGGCTTGGTTGACAGACCACACCCGATGGCGCTTAGTATAGTAAGCACTATATAACTATCTCCGCAAGCGCCCAGAGAAGGCTTGCGCGAAAGGATCAGGTGATGGCTCTCGATGCTGCCGTTCCGGATGTGTTGATCGTGGGGGCGGGTCACAACGGACTGACCGCCGGCTGTTATCTGGCCCGGGCCGGACTGCGGGTACTGGTGGTGGAGGCCGCCGATGCGGTCGGCGGGATGACCTCGACGAGACCGGTGCTGGCGCAGGCGCCCGGCCACCTGGTGAACGAGGGTGCAATGGATTCGTCATTGTGGCGTACCACCACCATCGCCAAGGACCTACAGTTGGACCGATTCGGGTTGCGGGAGTTGGAAATCGAAACCCCGTACGCATACCTCGACGGCGATGGCAGTTCGCTGTGCATTCACCGCGACCCGGTCCGCACCGCCGACGAGATCCGCCGATTCTCGCCAACCGATGCGCGGGCCTATCTCGAACTGGCCAATGCGCTGGACACGGCGATGAACGTGGTCGTGCCCTACATGAACTCCAACCCAATGCGCCCTCGGCTGGGCGGGATCATTGGTGGTGCGCTGAAATCCGTCCGGCACCCGAGCGGGGTGGGCCCGCTGGGTCAGTTCCTGACTGCTTCGCAGGCCGAGTTCATCGACAGCAGATTCGGGGACCGGCGAGTCAAGGCGCTGCTTGCCGCCGTGCCGTGTTTTGCGCCGATCTTCGCCGACGGCACCGCCTGGGTGCTGATCTACTTCGGGTTGATTCACCGTTCGGGTGTGGGGCGGTTTGAAGGCGGCACCGGGGCCATCACCGACGCTATGGCGCGCTGCTTCACCGCCGCCGGCGGGCAATTGCGGTTCGGCGCGGTGGTCGACGGGCTGCTGATGCGCGGCGGCAGGGTGGCAGGTGTGCGGCTGGACACCGGCGAGCACATCACCGCCGGCCAGGTGATCACCACCAACAACGTCAAGGTGACCCTGTCGCAATGGGTGCCGGACGGGGTGCTCAGCGATGAACTCGCTCACCGCGTGCGCCACATTCCCACCGCATCCACCAACGCGTCGTCGTTCAAGATCGATGTGGCGCTGGGCGGGCGCGCCGCCGTCTCGGCCCACCAGGCCAACCGGCGCGACCGCGTCGACCTGCGCAAGCCCGCGCTGTGCCTGACCAGTTTTGACGACCATGTCGAGGCCTGGCACGCCTGCGCCCGCGGCGAGGTCCCCGACCCTGTGCCGGGGTTTGCCATCCTGCCCACCGGCATGGACCCCACCCAGGCCCCCGACGGCCAGGACACGTTCTGGTTCTGGTCGGGTATCACCCCGGCCAACCCGACGCGGCCGTGGTCGGAACTTGCCGGGCCCACCGCCGACAAGGTCCTCGAGCACACTGCCAAATACATCGACGGGCTGTCCGAACTCCAAATCGACCGCCGCCAGCAGAGCCCGCAGGACATCGCCGCGCGTTTCCGCTCTCCCGACGGCAACGTCTATCACGTCGACCCGGTCGCGACCCGATTCGGGCCCTTGCGGCCCGCACCGGGATTCGCCGGGTATCGCACCCCGATCGACGGACTGTTCATCTCCGGCGGTGGCACTCACCCCAGTGCCGGCATCTGCGGGATCCCCGGCCAGCAGGCGGCTCGCGCGGTATTGCGCACCCGGCGAGGCGCCGGTCTGACGGGCCGGGTCGGGGGCGGCCGATGATCACATTGGCGCCACGTCTCGACGGAAGGCTCACCTGAAAACCCTGCCCAACAAGGCGTTTCGTCGAAAGGAATCATCCTATGACCACCAACACCAGCGACACGGCACAACACCACGACGTGTACCGGCACCGCATCTGGCTCGCCTGCATCTGGGCATGGCCGGTGTGCCTGCTCACTTTCGGCTTCTTTTTCGTCGTCGTCGCCGGGTTCATTCCTCCACCTGGCGAGTCGTGGAGCGCAGTCCACATCGCCGAGTTCTATGCGAACAACCGCACCGGGATCCGCGCCGGGCTGATCGGCTCGATGTTCGGTTCCGCGCTGCTGTTGCCGTTTTATACCGTTGTGTCGGCCGAAATGAGAAAGATCGAGGGCCCCAACGCCCTGCTGGCGCCCATCCAATTTGGCGGTGCGGTGATGTTGACGGTGATCTTCCAGATCATCTGCCTGTTCTGGTTGCTGGCCAGCTTCCGGCCCGACATCAGCCCGGAGATCATCCGCGCCTTCAACGACTATGGCTGGCTGGTGTGGACCATCTTTATCCCGACCTACTCGATGCAATACGTCTGCATGGCCATCGCCGCGTTTATCGACCACCGTCGCCAACCGGCCTGGCCGCGGTGGGCCGCCTACGGCAACCTATGGGTCGCAGTTACCGGTGCCGGCGGCGTCCTGTCGGTGTATTTCAAGACCGGCCCGTTCTCTTGGAACGGCATTTTCGGCTTCTGGATCCCCACGCTGGTCTTTGTCGCCGGAACGTGCATGAATGCCGGGCTGCTGCACCGCCGTCTCAGCTACGAGTCCACAGCCGGAGCGGGCTGACACGCCGCTCCTCACCACCGGACGCCGCGGCGAGGATTACCGTGAACCGGTGAGCAGCACCGAACGCGCCCGCACCAGCGTTCACGGGCAGGGCCGGACGCTGATTTTGCATGCCGCACGAGAAGTCTTCGCCGCAAAGGGATTCAAAGGCACCTCGACCCGGGACATCGCCCAGCGTGCCCAACTTACCGAAGTGATGATCTTCCGCCACTTCGGCACCAAAGCCAACCTCTTCCACGAGGCGGTGATCACGCCCTTCACCGAGTTCATGGACGACTACATCAGCGACTACCGGTCCCGGGAACACGGAAAACTAAGCCCCCAAGAGGAAGGAATAGCGCTCTACACCGGGCTATTCAACGTACTCCACGGCGAACGTGAACTCCTGCTCACCGTAATGTCGGCACATCAGTACGGCGAGCTCAGCACCGATGCCTCCGCCCAGATCAACGCCGCCTTCGACCGATTACTGGCCCTCGTCGAAGAAGTCGTCGCCACCGAGGCCAAAGAACGCCACTTTTCCGACTTCGACCTTCACCCCACGGTGCGCGCAATGTTCGCCATGGTGCTTTCAGCTGCCCTGCACGGGGATTGGATGGGACTCGGTAAGAAAGTCTCCTACAAGCGCATGATCGATGCCATGACGAGACTCACCGTCCGCGGCCTGCGCGTGCCGGCAGACGAAGGCTGACCCGGCTTCAGGCTTCGAGGTGCGCTGCACGGCGGCAAGGGGATGGCGCATCAAGCTCAACTGGGGGGGACCGAGGTGAATCGGCCGGCATCGAGCGCGTCGAGCAGCTGAGCGACGATCCACTCCAGAGCGGCCTGGTCGGGAGGTAGAGTCGCCTGCTCGTAGCCGACGAGCAGGTAGACCGCCCAGTCGGCGAATAGCTGCGCCTGCCGTTCGTCGCGCAAGATCTCCAACGCGGACTCGCGCAGGATTTGGTGGCGCTCCTTGTCGACGTCCACTTGTACCGCATGCACATCGGAATCCGCGCTGCTCCAAGCCCGGATCGCGGCTTCGGCGCGGTGCGGCAGATTCAAGCCGACGTCGATGATGGTGCCGATGCGCTGTCGTGGATCGGGTTCTGTTCGAATCCACTCGACCAGCCGGACCGTGTTGGCCTGCCGCCAGTGCTCCACCAGATCTTTCGTGTACGTCGGCCAATTGTCGAAGTAGTGATAAAACGAGCCGGTGGTGACCCCGAGCCGATTGCACACCTCGGCCAACTTGAGCCCGCCATAACCAAGGTCGGAGAGCACCGCTAGGCCCGTCTCCAAGTAGGCCAGCCGGGACGCACCGCTCACCATGGCTTGGACTCTAGCTGGTAATCGGAGTGTCAAAAGTGCTTGCCAGACGCGTTGCGCGAGAACGCCGGGGTGCCTGACGCCCATCGATATTTTAATTTGGGTTAAACTGGGCCGTCAGCGCGTCAACACCGGTGGAGGAAGCAGAAGTGTCTGGAGTGCAGGACAGGGTCGTGATTGTCACCGGAGCAGGGGGAGGGCTGGGCCGCTCATACGCGAAATTCCTTGCCGCCAACGGCGCACTCGTCGTCGTCAACGACGTCGGCGGGGCTCGAGACGGCTCTGGATCAGGTCGCAACATGGCCGACGCGGTGGTCGAGGAGATCAGCGGTGACGGCGGCAGGGCAGTCGCCAATTACTCCAGCGTGGCCACCCGGGAAGGCGCCGAGGCGATTGTCGCGACCGCGATCGAGCACTTCGGGGCCGTGCACGGAGTGGTCAACAACGCGGGGATCCTTCGGGATGGCGCGTTCCACAAAATGACCGACGAGAACTGGGATGCCGTGCTCAAAGTGCATCTTTTCGGCGGCTACCAGGTTACTCGGGCGGCGTGGCCATACCTGCGTGAGCAGAAATTCGGGCGGGTGGTGATGGCGACCTCGACCAGCGGGATATACGGCAATTTCGGTCAGGCCAACTATGGAGCCGCCAAGCTGGGGTTGGTCGGTCTGGTCAACACTCTGGCGATCGAAGGTGCCAACTATCAGATCACGGCGAATGCGGTCGCTCCGATGGCGGCCACCCGGATGACGGCCGATATCGCGCCCCAGGAAGTCCTGGACAAACTGGACCCGGACCATGTCGCGCCGACCGTCGGTTACCTGGTGTCCGAAGAAAATCAGGAATCCGGCTCGGTGTTTGTCGTTGGCGGCGGTTTGGTGCAACGGGTGGCACAGTTTCAGAATGACGGTGTCACGTTCGGTGACCCCCCGAGTCTGGAAGAGATCACCAAGCGCTGGGCGGAAATCAGTGACATGTCCGACGCGAAGCTCGGCAGCAATCCGGTGGGATAGCAACGCCCCAACATGGTTCGGTCCCGCCGTTGATCACCGACATCGAGGCGCGAAGAGATGCACTGCGCCAGCGCTTCCCGGTGTGGACAGCGCAGACACTTGCCGGGTGGCTTGACACCTGCGCCGGCCGGTATGGCAGCCGCCCTTTAGTGCTGAGCGACGACGGGCAGCTTGGCTACTCGGACGTGGCAGCCGAGTCCCGGCGGCTGGCCGACGGTCTTGTCGCACTCGGTGTCCGCCCGGGCGATCGGGTCGGCATGGTCATGGCGAATTACCCGGAGTTCGTCACCGTGAAATTCGCGATCGCTCGAGCCGGGGCGATCGCGGTCCCGCTTAACTTCCTCTACCGGCAGGACGAATTGCGTTACGTCCTTGCCGACTCGGCATGCCGGGTAGTGGTCACCATGACCGGTTTCCGCGGCCTCGACTACCAATCGATGCTGGATGGGATCGCGCCGGGCTGGGATTCATCGACGCCGGACACGCCGTGGACCGTCGTCCTGCTCGACACCGATGGCCGGGCGCGGCCGGGCTGCTTAACGGTGGCCGGCCTTGCCGCTCTCGGAGACGAGAATTGCGGCACCAGCGCCGGTTTGGTCGTTGATTCCCTCGATTGCAGCGACATGTTGTACACGTCCGGCACCACCGGCTCACCCAAGGGGGTGTTGGTCACCCACGACGCAGTGCTGCGGACCGCGTACGCATCGGCGCTGACGCGTGCCTACGAGGACGGCAGGCGCATCCTGTTCTCGCTGCCCTGCTATCACATGTTCGGTTATATCGAAGGATTGCTGTCGATCATGTTCGCCGGCGGGGCGATCATCCCGCTGACTGTATTCAGCGCTGAGGGTTATTTCGCGGGCATCGAGCGCTACCGGGCCAGCGACATCCTGTGTGTTCCCACAATGGCTGTCGCGATGATCGAAAGTGCGGCCCGTGACCACTACGACCTCGACTCCCTGAACGCGATTTTGTGCGGATCGGCGCCGGCGCCGATCTGGCTGTGGCGGCAGATTGAAGAAGACTTCGGCATCAGCGAGATCGTCACCGGCTACGGGATGACCGAGTGCGGTGGCGCGATGACACTGACGCGGCCGGAAGATCCGTTGGACCTGACATCCGAAACCGCCGGAAAGCCGAAAATGGCCGGTGCCGCATCGGTTCCGGGAACCGACGCTCTCGTTGTCTACAAGGCAGTGGATCCGCAAACGGGCGAAGATCTGCCCAGCGGCGAGGAAGGCGAGTTGGTGTCATCAGGACCGACCGCGATGTTGAGGTACTGGAATCGGCCCGCGGAGACCGCGGCGACCCTGCGCGACGGGTGGCTCTTCTCCGGAGACCTCGGTCGGGTGCGCGCCGACGGCTATCTCCAGGTAACCGGCCGGCGCAAGGAGCTGTACAAAAGCGGCGGCGAGCTGGTGATGCCCAGGGAGATTGAGGACCTGCTGGCCGCGCATGACCAGATCAGCCAGGTCTTCGCCGTCGGTTTGGTGGACGACCGTTGGGGTGAGATCGGTTGTGTCGTCGTCGTTCCGGTAGCTGATGCGACGCTCACCGAAAACGATGTGCTCGATGTGTGCCGGGCGAAGCTGGCGCGCTTCAAGGTGCCCAAGCGCGTGGTGTTCTACCGTGCAGAGGATCTGCCAACCACGCCGACCGGCAAGGTTCAGAAATACAAGCTCATCCAGCAGCTCACAGCGACGAGGCGTTGAAGTTACTGCCAATCGACCAGTTCGTCGGCCAATTCGGGGGATGCGTCGAAGATGGCCTCGGACGCCGAAGCCATGTGTTCGCGCATCAGCCGCCGCGCGGAATCGGGGTCCCCATGTTGGATCGCGTCGGCGATCCTGATGTGGTCGAGGTGCAGCCGAATGCGGGTCTCGGGGGTGAACAGGTTGGCCCCGCCGTGGGCGGTGCGGCTGCTATAGATGTGGCTGGCGGATTCGGAGATCAGGTCCAGTACCGGATTCGGGCTGATCTCGCGCACCAGGGTGTGAAACTGGCTGCCCGAATCGACGTAGGCCTGACTGGACAGCGGGCCCTCGCTGACCCGGGCCATCCCGCGCCGGCTTTCCTCGACCATCTCGGCAATGGCCTCTTTGCTCGCGAGGCCTTCGCCGACCAGCAGGGCTGCGCGTTCAGCGGCCAGCGGCTCGAGGTAGATAACGGCCTCGGTGACGTCGCGCATAGTGGCGTGCAGGACCTGCAGGTGCATTGTCATCGTTTCGCCAAAACGTTGCGGTGCCGAGGATCCCACGATGGGGCCTCCGCCGTTGCCGCGGCGGATCTCGATGATGCCTTGCAGTTCTAGGAGTCGCAGGGCCTCGCGGATCGATGCTCGGCCGACGCCGAATTGGGTCGCCATCGCCTGCTCGGTGGGCAACGGGCTGCCCGGCGACAAGTTGTCGATGGCGATGCGCCGCACGATCGACTGAGCGACGCCAAGCGAGATCTTGCCGCGCCGGATCCGGTCGACGATTTCGTGGCTGGCCGCGGTGGTGGTGGCCGGGTGCATATGCCTCATCTTCCTCGGTGGTGGCCGTCGATGGCGGGCCAACTCCAGGTGCCTTGACTTTATGTCGACCCGCCACGTACGTTGACCTCAAATACTCGAACATTAGGATACTCCGGGAGTGTAGTGGCTTCGTTGTCCGGGCGCGTTGCGTTCATCACCGGAGCCGCGCGGGGGCAGGGCCGCGCTCACGCAGTGCGACTGGCCGCCGACGGCGCCGACATCATCGCGGTCGATATCTGTGCCAACATCGACACCATCCCCTACGACATGGGTAGTCGCGAAGAACTCGATGAGACGTGTCGCCTCGTGGAGAAGGAGGGCCGCCGCGCCAGCGCTCAGGTCGCTGACGTGCGCGACATCGAGCAACTGCGTCGGGCCTTTCACGATGGCACGACCGCGCTGGGTGTGGCGCAGGCCGACATCGTGGTGGCCAATGCCGGCGGATGCGCCTACCCATCGGAGGTCGACGAGGTTCGCGCCTTTCGCGACGCACTGGACGTCATGCTGGTCGGAGTCTGGAACACCGTGAAGGTCACCACGCCGGCGCTGGTCGAGGCCGGACGTGGCGGGTCGGTCGTGATGACCAGTTCGACCGCCGCAGTCAAGGGATTCACCGGCGGGTGGGGCGGGTTGGACGGCTACACCGCGGCGAAGGCCGGAATCTTGGGCCTTATGCGGGTTTTCGCAAACCTCCTGGGGCGCCAGAACATCCGGGTCAACGCCATCCTGCCCACCGGCGTCAACTCGGGCATGGTGCAAAACGCCGCTTTCGAGAACTGGATCGGCGAAGCGGCGGCGAACCCGATCAGCAATCTCAGCAACGTGCTGCCCGGCGTAACGCTTATCGATCCCAGTGACGTCGCCGACGCGCTCGCCTGGCTGGTCTCGGATCAGGCGCGGCAGGTGACCGGTGTATGCCTGCCGGTGGACGCTGGATTCTGCAACGCATGAGCCGAGAAGCGAAGTCGACTCCCGGCCCACGGGACCGCGCCCCCGAACGCTCTGACGACGATCACGACCTTTTGACCTACGGCGAGGCCGGGGCACGGCTCCATCAGGAGATCGAGTTGCAACAACAGCACCTGGCCCGGTTGCGGGCCGACGGTGCCCCTGGGGTCGAGGAAGCCCAGAAGCGTCTGAAACTGTTGCTCGACACCGCCGAACGCAACGCTCGTCAGCCCATCAACGACGCGAACTTCGAGCGGTTCTTCGGCTATCGCGGCACGGCTCGACGCGGCACCTGACCGCGGTCGGGTCAAATGGCGGCGTGAGTTGACCGACTACTAAATATAGGTATATTTGTAGTATTGCCGATCACATGTGGGGCTAGCCCCACGATTGGAGGACCACGATGCCTCTGCAGGATCACCATCAGATCATCTCCGTGGATGACCACCTCGTGGAGCACCCGCGAGTGTGGCTCGACCGGTTGCCGCGCGGCCTGCACGATGTGGCTCCCCAGATCAAAGAAGTCAACGGGTCCCAGTTGTGGCACTACAACGGCGACGCGTATCCGACGCTGGGCCTCAATGCCGTGGCGGGCAAGCCGCGCGAGGAATGGGGCGTCGATCCGCTGCGCTACGAGGACATGATCCCGGGATGCTACGACCCGGTGGCGCGCGTCAAGGATATGGACGTCGATGGCGTGCAGGCCGCCCTGTGCTTCCCGTCGTTCCCGGGGTTCGCCGGCAGCACCTTCTTCCGCGCCACGGACCGTGATCTCGCGGTCCTGTGTGTGCAGGCATGGAACGACTTCTACATCGAGGAATGGTGCGCCGCGGCTCCCGACCGCTACATTCCGATGGGCATCGTCCCGTTCTGGGACATCGATCTGGCGGTCAAGGAGACCGAACGCCTTGCGTCGATGGGTGCCCGGACCATCTCCTTCCCGGACACGCCGGTGCCCTTCGGCTTGCCGTCCTTCCACACCGATCACTGGGACCCGTTGTGGCAGTTGTGCTCCGATGCCGATATCCCGTTGTCACTGCACTTCGGGGCCGGGGGCTATGTGCCCGGATTCTCCTTTTCTGGTGCTCCGTTCGTCGCGAGTACGCTGCAAAGCAACGCCGTACCCTTTGCAGTGGCGATCGCTGTTTTCGCGACCAATTCCTGGTGGACCACCGTCGATCTGTTGTTCTCTGGCAAGTTGCAGCAGTTCCCGAACCTGAAGTTCTCCCTGGCTGAGGGAGGCATCGGATGGGTGCCCTACATGTTGGAGCGCATCGACTTCACTTGGGAACGTCACCGCTACTACCAGGACATCGACTTCGATACCCGGCCATCAGAATTGTTCTACAGGCAATTCTGGACCTGCTTCATCGACGACGAGCACGGTCTGATCAATCGCGACAAGGTAGGCGTTGACCACATCATGCTTGAAAGCGATTTTCCGCATTCAGATTCCAACTGGCCCAACACCCGCAAGCGTGCGGCCGAGGTGCTGGCCATGGTTCCCGATGACGAGGTGGCCAGGATCGCCGAAACCAACGCTCGCGGGCTGCTGCGCTTTCCGCGCAGTGCCTGATTACCACCCTGGCTTGTCGAGAAAGGACCGTTGCTGTGGCTGAACGCGCTAGTGGTCTTTACATCAACGGAAAGTGGACCGACGGAACCGGTTCCGAACAGATCTCGGTGATCAACCCGGCCACCGAGACCGTCATCGGAACGGTGCCGCAGGGAACGGTCACCGACGTCCAGGAGGCGCTGCGCGCCGCACGCGCGGCGTTCGACGACGGACCGTGGCCACGGATGTCACCCCAGGACCGCTCGGCGGTGTTGACCCGGATGGGGGAGAGCATCCAACGCCGCTATGACGAACTGGTCGAACTGAACGTCGCCGAGACCGGCGCGACCCGGATGCTTGCCCACCACCTGCAGGTCGGCATCCCCGTCTCGGTGTGGATGGACATTGCGACCCGCGTGTTGCCCAAGTATGAGTTCGAAAAACCGTTGGCGCCCAACGTGGTTGCCGGGTTGGGTATCGGCCAGGGCATCGTCGCGCGTCAGCCGTTTGGCGTCGCGGCGCTGATTACCCCGTTCAACTTTCCGTTCCTGCTCAACGTGTTCAAGGTGGCATTCGCCTTGGCTGCCGGGTGCACCGCCGTGCTCAAACCGTCGCCCTACACGCCGTTCGAAGCGTTGGTGTTCGGCGAGATCGCCGAGGAGGCCGGCCTGCCAGTTGGTGCGCTCAACGTGGTGACCGGCGACCTGGAGGCCGGCGCCGAACTCACCCGCAATTCCATGGTCGACATCGTCAGCTTCACCGGTTCGGATGCGGTCGGACGTAAGGTGTACACCCAGGCCGCCGACAGCCTCAAAAAGGTGGTCCTCGAACTCGGCGGTAAGTCAGCCAACATCATCTGCGAAGACGCCGATCTTCAGGCCGTGATACCGAACGTGGTGGCCAACACCATCACCCACTGCGGGCAGGGGTGTGCGATCCTGTCGCGCACTCTGGTGCACGCGTCGCGTTACGAAGAGGTGGTCGGCGCGGTCAGCGAGGCACTGCGCCACGTCAGCATCGGCGATCCCGCGGACCCGGGCGTGATGATGGGCCCGCTGATTCGCGAGCAGCAGCGCACCCGCGTCGAAGCACTGATCAGCCAGGCTGTCGACGAAGGTGCCGAAATCGCTTACGGCGGTGGTCGTCCCGCCGGACTCGAGCGCGGCTTCTTCGTCGAGCCGACCCTGTTCACGGGCGTCAGTAACGACATGCGCATCGCGCAGCAGGAGGTTTTCGGTCCGGTCAACGTCATCATCCCGTTCAGCGACGACGACGAGGCGGTGCGCATCGCCAACGACAGCGACTACGGCCTTGGCGGCGGCGTCTGGTCAGCGGATACCGTGCGCGCCCTGGGGATCGCACGTCGACTGCACACCGGAGGGGTCCAGATCAACGGCGGCGGCGTGGGTCTGTCTCAACATGGGCCATTCGGCGGATACAAAAAGAGCGGACTGGGGCGGGAGTTCGGCGCGTGGGGCATGGAGGAGTACCTGCAGCACAAGACAATTGAGTGGAGCGCGCGGTAGCGGCACTGGTGGTCGAACCCTTCCGAGACTCAGATGATGGCGCCGCTGATCTTGAGCTCCAGTAGCCGCTCGTCGCTCATACCGTGTGCGCGCAGCAACTCATCGGTGTGCTGGCCGTGATCCGGCGCCGGGGCCAGCTCGGCTGCGGTGCCGTCGAACTGGATCGGGGCTGGAACCAGCGGTAGCCGCGCGCCATTGTCGTACTCCACCATGGTGAAAAAGCCATTGTCCCAAGCCTGTTGGTCATTCAGAGCCTCGCGCGGTGATTGCACGACACTCCACTGACCATCCTGGTTGGACAGCGCCGACGTCCAATGAGTCAGCGGATGTTCAGCGAACAGCTCATCGAGTAATTGCACGGTCTTCTCGACGTTGGCCAAGCGGACCTCGGCTGTGGCCAGGCTGGGATCCGCCACCCAGTCGGGACGCGCGACCGCCTCGCAGAAGCCTGGCCAATACCGGTCGGCCTCGAGCATGGCAAGGAAGATAAACCGCCCGTCTGCGGTGCGGTAGACGTTGGCCAGCGGGTTGCCGGGCCGGCGCCGGTCCGCCTTGGGGAGATGGTCACGGTCGATCACGTAGCTGCCGGCGATGGTCGACTGCATGGCCCACAATCCAGCCGCCAGCAGCGATGCGTCCACCACCGACCCCTTGCCGGTGCGCTCCCGGTGAAACAGGGCAGCGGCGATCCCGCCGGCGAGGTTAAGACCGGCCTGAATGTCGCCGACGGCCGGCCCGGGCAAGTTGATGGGGTAGTCGTAGTCCTTCGGCATGGCCGCGATGGCCAACCCCGTGCGCGCCCAATAGGAGATTCCGTCGAAGCCGCCGCGGTCCGCGTCGGCGCCGCGAACTCCGTGGCCGGTCCCGCGGGCATAGATGATGTCGGGGTTGCGGGCGTGGATGTGTTCGGCGTCGATCCGCAGCCGGTTGCGGGCCGGCCCGAGGAAATTGGTCACGAAGACGTCGGCCTCATCGACAAGTGACATCAGCACCTCGTAACCTTCCGTGTGTGCGATATCAATTCCGGCGCAGCGCTTTCCGCGATTGAGAACCTCCCACAGCATGGTCACTCCGCCGTCGCCGGGTTTGACACCGAATGCCGTCAACCCCCGGATCGGATCACCGGTCTCGGGGTGCTCGATTTTGACCACGTCGGCACCCCAGTCGGCCAGGACGCTGGCCGCTGCCGGCACGAACCCGTACAGAGCCACCTCCAAAACCCGCACTCCCTTGAGCACTTTGGTCATTGCTTCTCTCCTTTGTGATGGGATACCGGCTCCCATTGCGGCAGTGCGATCCCGGTTGCAGTGTGGTCGAACCGAATTCGCAGCTGCTGGCCCTCGACGAGGTCGGGATCGCCGTCGAGTCGTCCCAGCAGCCGCACCTGCGGATACTGGCGCAGCGCGACGAGCACCAAGGTGTAGGGCACCGGGAATGCCGGATGCACTGCGTGGCGCACAACGGCCCATGAGTACACGGTGGCCGCAGGCTCGACCTCGCGCCAGCAGGTATCGGTCGAACCGCAGCGGGGGCACTGCGGGCGGGGTAGGTGAATGGGTTGGTGGCATTTGGAACACAATTGGATCGCCAGCGCGCCAACCTGGGCCGCTTGCCAGTAGCCACCGGTGTCGGGGTCGTCGACGACGGGCGTCAGCTCAGCAGTCATCACAACGGCTATCTGGCCGCCGTCAACAGCAGCGCGCCGGTTGCCGTCGGCAGACCAGAGGTCACCAGGCACACCTCGGCGTCGCTGACCTGGTTGGTCGAGGTTCCGCGGATCTGTCGGACCCCCTCGACGATGTGGTTGAGGCCGTGGATGTAACCCTCCGAGAGATTCCCGCCCGCAGTGTTGATCGGCAACGCACCGTCGAGGCCAAGGGCACCGCTGGCGGCGAAGGCCCCTCCTTGTCCTTTGGCGCAGAACCCATAGTCCTCGAGTTGCAGCAACACCGTGATGGTGAAGCAGTCGTAGAACTGGGCGACGTCGACGTCGGCAGGGCCAAGACCGGCGCGGCGGTACAACGTCTGGGCCACCCGCGCCGACGGCTGGCTTGTCAGGCTGTCGCGCATCAGCGCGGAAAAGACCAGTCCCGGTTGCTGTTCGGCGTCACCTCCTTGTGCGGCAGCGCGGATGAGCACCGCCGTTGCGGCACCGTCAGCGGCCCTGTCGGCCGCGGTCACCACTACCGCACATGCACCGTCGGTCTCCTGGCAATAGTCGAACAGCCGCAGCGGGTCGGTGACGGGCCGCGACGACAGGTAGTCGTCGAGGCCCATCGGCCGGCCATACATCTGCGCAGCCGGGTTGTTGTTGGCGCGGTCCCGGCACGCCATCGCGATGGCGCCCAGCTGCTCGGGCTGGGTACCGAACTCCAGCATGTGCCGCCGTGCTATCAGCGCGAACATCTGCCCGGGTGCCAGCAGACCGTACGGGAGGAAGTACTCGTCATACGATCCGTTTCCGCCCACCGGCAGGTCGGCGAGACGGCCCTGCCCGTAGCGTGCTCCGGAGCGCCCGTTTAGCGAGCGGAACACCAGCACGCTACTGGCCAGGCCGGCGATGATGGCCGCGCATGCCTGAGCGATCATTCCGGCCGGCGCTGATCCCCCGGTGCCGGTGGATCCCCAGTAGTTCAATGCGGGTAGGCCCAAGACGTCGGCCAGGTCGTTGTGGCGGACGTTGTCCTGCTCACACCGCACGATGCCGTCTATGTCGGCCGGGGCCAGCCCGGCATCGGTGATCGCTGCCGATGCGGCTTCCGCCGCCAACGCCACCTCCGTGCGCCCAGACCTGCGGGTGAAGTCGGTGGCGCCGATGCCAACGATGGCGCACCGGTCGCGCAGGGGGTGCGCGGGCGGGAGGCCGACAGTGCTCACCGAGACAGCGTAGCGTCAAATGGACCTAATATGCCAGTATTTGACTCGGGTGGGGCGATAGGAGGCAGCGTGCAAAGAGCAGTAGCCACCCGGGTGGCGAACGGGCCGGTGGCTGACGTCATCGAGGTCATTGCCGAGGATGATCCGGCGCCTCGGCCCGGATGGACCGTCGTCGAGGTCAAGGCCGCAGCGTTGAATCGCCACGACTTGTGGGCGATTCGTGATGGCGGCGTGAGTCCCGACCGGTTCCCATTGGGCCTGGGCTCCGACGTGGCCGGGGTGACCACCGAGGGTCGGGAGGTGCTGGTGCACGCACTCGTCGCTCCCAATGCCTCCGGCGCGGCGGGTGAACTCCTCGATCCCGGTCGGGTCATGCTGGCCGAGGCAACCACCGGAGCATGCGCGACACATGTGGCGGTGCCGAACCGCAACCTGGTGGACAAGCCGGCCGAACTCAGCTTCACTGCGGCGGCGTGTCTGCCGACCGCGTGGTTGACCGCCTACTCGATGTTGTACCGGAAAGCGCAGATCAGGCCTGGTCAGACC
>NZ_JBAPRN010000330.1:0-2618 GCF_049281135.1 Mycobacterium sp.
TGCATGAGCGATCTCGTGGCCGAGCGCGTGCGAATCGTCAACTCGCTCACCCACGGCCAGCGGCACGATTGCGAACATCGTTCGCATCCAGGCCGCAGTTGCCCGAAGCTTTGCCGCAGTCTCGGCGTCACCGTGCCGAATGGGGTCGGGCTCATCGAGTGCCTCGATGTGCCAGTTGACCGCGCGCCCGGTCAGGGGATCGGCCTGGTAGTCGCGAGTCATCAGCACTGCCGCGTCCGGAGTCGGTCCGAGTTCGAACGCGAAGTTACCCGCGGCGTCGATGTCGAGGTTGTCATCGCGCACGATCGCCACGATGCGGTCCGACCACGCCCCTGGCGCTGGTTCGTTGTACGCCGTCAGCGAGAAGTAGACGCTGTCGCCGCGGTTGCCGCTGATTCGATAACGGCGCGCGGGATCGACCGGACAGATGTAGTAGTAGGCGTCGGTGTTGTCGCCTCCCCATCGCCGGTCGCGCCGGAAGGGGGTGTTGACTTCCACGAACATCGGCCGGCTCGGTTCACCGAACAGATAGGTGTCGAATGCGACGCCCAGGGTGGTCGCGAGCATCCGGTAGCCGTCGGCGATCTGCCGGTCGTCGGTGACGGCGCGCTCACCGTCCAGGAATGAGCGATCCAGCCCACCCAGGGTGTCCAGTAGCTCACGCCATGCGGCGGTGGACTCGTGCTCGCTGTTGGTCATGCGCTGATTCCTCTCGTGATCAGTGCGGCGGTGCGGTCGACCCAGGAATCGTCAAGCGCATCCCCGCGGGTGAGCAGCGCCAGGAAAGTGGTGCCGGCGACGACCTCGACCATCTCGGCAGCGGTGACGTCGGGCCGTGCCTCCCCACGTTCGACAGCATCGGCCAGGCGGTCGGTCAGCCCGTGCGACAGGATGTCGCCGAAACGCTCCAGCAGAGCCGAGTGCAGCGTCAGGTCGGCGGCCATCTCGCCCACCAGGCCAGGCAGGGCGGCCCGCGCAGCCGGGGTGGTCAAAACGTCTGCCGTGCGACGGACCATCTCACGCACATCCCCGGCCAACGATCCGGTGTCGGCGAGCACGGTGGCGTCGCCGATCGGGAAGACCGCCTCGTGAACGAGGTGTGCCTTGCTGGGCCAGCGCCGATAGATCGCCGGTTTGCTGGTGCCGGCCCGTCGTGCGATCGCATCGACCGACAAGTCGGCGTAGCCGGTCTCGGCAAGCAGCTCGACGGTCGAGCGCATGACCGCGCTGTCGATGCGTTTGTCGCGGGGGCGGCCAAGCTCTGTCGTCATTACGAAACTCAAAGTAACATAAGTCGCCGTGACCGACGCCGCTGCCGCACTCGTGCATCTCGATGATTTGGCCGAACCGCGCTTCAGCCCCCAGATCGACCAGATCCGCGAGTTGATGGCCACGATGGCGCCAGACTGCCCGCTGGACGCCGATGCGCTACACGCCAAAGCCGCGGCCGAGACTGGCCTGGCCGACTTCGGCCCTGACGACTACCGGGAGCGCCTGGAGGTCTACCTGGCCGCCCTACGCGAGATCGACGGCCTGCACGGCCCTGGGATCGTCAATTTCCACGCCCAGGTGCTGCAGTCGCTGAAGAATCGGCTGCTGCTCAACGATCTACTCGCTCGACATCCCGAAATCCGGGATATCGAGTTGCTACCGCCCGTCGTCATCGCGGGGTTGCCGCGGACCGGCACCACCCATTTGCACAACCTGCTGGCAGCGGGGCCGACGTTTCGCACTATCCCGTACTGGGAGAGCGTCGAGCCTTTTCCGCTGCCCGCCGAGCTGGGAGCCGAGCCGGATCCGCGCAGGGCACGCATGGATGCGGCCGTCGAGTTCATGAACGCCGCGATGCCGCACTTTCCGCTCATGCACGAGATGACCACCGACCACGTCCATGAAGAGATCCAGCTGCTGGCCAACGACTTCTCGACGATGCTCTTCGAGACGCTGGGCCACGTGCCACGCTGGCGCGACTACTACTTGGCGCACGACCAGACCTCGTCCTACGAGCACCTGCGCGTGCAGTTGAAAGCCCTGCTATTCCTTCGAGGCGGCCGTCGGTGGCTGCTGAAGTCACCGCAGCACCTCGAGCAGCTGCCGGTGCTGGATGCCGTCTTCCCAGGCGTAGTTGTGGTCTGCACCCACCGCGACCCGGTGCCGGTGGTCCTGTCGATGCTGGCGATGATCACCTACACCGCCCGGATGCATCGATCTCCGGTGCCGGTGCAAGAGATCGCCACATCATGGGCAGAGCGACTGCAACACATGCTCGACGCGCTGGCGCGCGACCGGGACGTCATCCCGCCGACGCGCTCGATCGACGTGCGCTTCGACGAGTTCATGTCCGACGAACTCGGGACCGCCGAACGAATCTACGACCTTGCCGGCGAACCACTCACTGGGCCGGCCCGCGCCGCGCTCGCCGATTACTTGGATCACCACCAGCGCGGACGGTTGGGCAGCGTCGCGACGTCGGCCGATATGTTCGGTCTCGACGAGCGCGACCTGCCCGACCGTTTCGCCCGCTATCGCGAGCGCTTCTTGGCCTGACGGCGCCTAAGCAGCGTCTGGGGGCGCCGGCGCTTCGTTCGCCGGGGCACCGGCCGGGGCGGCATCTGGAG
>NZ_JBAPRN010000331.1:0-6410 GCF_049281135.1 Mycobacterium sp.
ACATTGAGCTGCCCCCCGGGCAGCGCAACGATGGCCGCCTGCACCGGCATGCCAATCCAGACATCCTCGCCATCGACGCCGAGAAGCTGGGTGGTCAACCGCAGGCCCGGCTGCTCCAGGAGTTCGACGAGGGCGATGACGTGACCCGGTCGGTCAAGGTAGCCCGGTGCCACCCCCCGGTGCACCACGATGTAGCTAAAGATCGAACCGCGACCCGAGACCGGCCGGAACGTAGTGTCCGCTCCGCATATTCGACATCGTTCCAGAGGCGGGTGAATGTAGCTCTCGCACGCATCGCACCAACAGAGCTCCAGCTCCCCGCGAGCGGTGGCGTTCCAGAACGGTGCCGTGTCCGGCGTCGGCGCGGGAGCGATCGGGTTCACTTGTCCCCCGTCACATAGATCGCAGCGCCCCCGTGCGGCCCTGCTCCCGAGGTCACCAGGGCGACCTGAGCATGGGAAACCTGACGGTTGCCCGCCTTTCCGCGAAGTTGCAATATTGCCTCATACTGGGTGTTCATACCGTGGATGTACCCTTCCGATAGCAAGCCGCCATTCGGATTGACCACGACGTCGCCTCCATACGTGGCCCGACCCTCGGCGAAGAAGTCGCCCACTTCACCCTTCTTGGCAAAACCGAGGTCTTCGAGAACGGTCATGACGGTGTAGGTGAAGCAGTCATAGATGCAAGCCACATCGATGTCGTCGATCCCGTCGATCACGGCGCTGGTCTGTGCCCACAGTCGAGGAGCTACACGGGCGGCGAACGTCGTGGTCGGATCCGGCCATTGATCCCACGAACCGCCATGGCCGTGCGACTCGGCAATGCCGACAACGCGAACAGGCGTCGAGGCTGTATCGCGGGCGCGTTCGGCCGACGTGAGAACCAAGGCCACACCGCCGTCGACTTCATATGCGCAGTCAAAGACGCGCAGCGGTTCGTTGATCCACCTACTTGCCAGGTACTTTTCCATGTCGATCGGCGTTTGGGCGATCGCGTGGGAGTTGGTGCTGGCATGTGCGCGCTGGGTGACCGCGATCCGACCGAGGTCTTCGCAAGTACTTCCGTATACCTGCTGATGGCGCCGCGCCCACATCGCCATGAACTGGGGAGGCACCACATAGCCTTGCGGCAATGTGAAGTGGAGATCGGGATTTCCCGCGGCAATCGTCTCGACGGCCTGACCCAGTCTCTGCCCGGAGCGTCCGTTGAACGCCCTGTACAGCACGACGGTTCTCACCGTTCCAGCGCGTATCGCATCGGCCGCGTACGACACAATCGACAAGGCCATGTTGCCACCGCCGTAGATGTCTAGCGCCCATGGTAGATCGTCGATTCCAAGCGCGTTAGCCACCTGGATGGTCGATGCTGTGTCGTTGATGCCGAACGTCGCAATACCGTCGACATCAGACGGGGTGAGACCAGCGTCGCCAAGAGCATTCCGCACAGCCTCGGCAGCCAGCGCCAGTGGACTCCGTCCGGACGCCAACGTGAACTCGGTGCGCCCGATCCCCACGAACGCTGGCTCGCGGTTGCCAACAAGTGTCGACAAGTCCGTCTCCTTTCATTTCATCGGGGACTGTTTGGCAATCGCCGGCAACCGATCGTCGCAGCTCTACTCACGAACTGCCCTGGGCGAACGACGTGCGCCGCTTCCTCGGACGTTGACCCACATCCGCGGTTGCCCGGGCATACGCTCCGCATCACGAAGATCATCGGCACATCCGGACCGACGCCGTTGAGGCGCTGCGAACTGTCCTCTCGACCACCAACATCAACTTTCGAATCCTCATGCGTAGCCAGATCCATCTCCGTCAGGGATACACGGCAACCGTGCACAGACCAGGGCAGATCCTCAAGGTACTACAAACCGGCGAATCGTTCAACCAGTTATCTGTTTAGAGTTCTAACCTATTCTTTGTTCCGATCGAGGTGATGACCGCGAGCCTTCGCCTGGACCACCGTAGGCCAAGACTAGAAAAGAACTCCGCACAGGCCAAGTTCCAAGGACAGACATGCCGCGCCGCGACCGAGAGCCCGTGCGCTCGTCGTGACTTGCCCGAACCCACGCGCTGTCGTGGGTCTGCAAGACAGACAGCCATGCACGGTGGATGCGACGAGCGCCACCGCACGCATCTTGGTGTTCAGAGGTCATAGCGACAGCACACCCGTGGTCGAGCTGGCCGACAAAGCGGCGCCAGCGTGAAACATGTTGGGCGGATGGATTCGGAAGCCGTACGCAGGCGCAAATCACGCAGCGCGTCTGGTGCCAGAGTCACCAGTTGATCCATTATCGCCGTCGCGACATATCGACGGCGACATCCGGTAACGAGCGAAGAACGCTTCTAGACGAAGCCGGAGACCTTGAGCGCCAAACAGTTCCGGCATCAAGCAGGTCAACACCGCAAGCACCTGTGGTTAGGCGAGCAACGAATATCCACCGTCGACGACGATCACTTGTCCGGTCACACAGTTGAAATCGGAACTGAGTAGCCCGGCGATGACGCATGCGATGTCGTCGGGACGGGCAAGTCGTCGGTTCAGCGGCGTCCGTTTTGCCGTGGCACTGAGGAACGGTAAGACGTCCGGGGCGTCGGCAACGTGAGCGAGATCGTCTATCAGGCAAGGTGACACCGCGTTCACCCGCACACCGTCGCGACCGAACTCAACCGCAAGGTAGCGAACCATCGATTCCAGTGCCGCCTTTGCAGGGCCGAGAACGCCGTAATAGCTAGCGTATCGATTCGAGCCCAAACTACTGGTCGCGATGACATTGCCCCGTGTTGCGGCGAGATAGCCTCGCGCCGCGAGGGCAACCTCGCGAAAACCATTCACCACCACGTCGTAACTAAACGCCGCATCCTCGCGACTCGCGTCGGAAAGCCGACCAGTGACGACCGGGACGGCCGTGACGACAACCGCGTCGAGCCCGCCCAGAGCCGCGGCGGCTGCATCCACTATCCGCGTGCCGTCTACTGCGATATCGCCCTGAACCAGAAATCCGCGGGCACCTTCAGGCAGCTCGGCCACGACCGTCTCAGCCGTCTCCCGGCTCGAACGAAATGCCAGCGCTACGTCGTGGCCGCGGCCAGCGAGTTCGAGCGCGGTCGCACGGCCCACACCGCGGCTCCCGCCGATAATGAGCGTTCGTGCGCGGTGACGCCGATCGGTCCCATCGATGAGCAGCGACACTCAAGCTACCTCAATTCCAATCGCACGAGCCGAAACTGCCCACCAGGCGGTGGCACCCGGCGCAGCGACTTCGAGCACCACTCACAGAAGCTCGAGAATGGTAGCGTTCGCCTGGCCGCCACCCTCGCACATCGTCTGCAGACCGAACTGAATTCCCTTGTCTCGCATGTGGTACAACATCGTGGTCATGATGCGCGCACCCGATCCGCCGAGCGGATGGCCGATCGCGATCGCGCCACCGTTCGGGTTGAGCTTCTTCTCGTCGGCCCCGATTTCCTTCAGCCACGCCATCGGCACCGGGGCGAACGCCTCGTTCACTTCGAACACGCCGATGGACTCCAACTTGAGGCCCGACTTGTTCAGCGCCTTCTGGGTCGCCGGAATCGGCGCACTCAACATCACGACCGGATCGGCGGCCGCTAACGTCGCGGTGTGAACGCGGGCGAGTGGCCTGAGGCCCAACGACTTAGCCTTCTCCGCTGACATGAGGAGCAACGCCGCCGACCCGTCGGAAATCTGCGAGGAGTTGCCGGCGTGGATCACACCGTCCTCCTTGAATACCGGCTTGAGCTGCGCCATCTTCTCGATAGTGGTGCCGCGGCGAATGCCCTCGTCCTTAAGTATCGGGTTGCCGTCCTGATCCTTGATGGCGACGATTTGGTCGTCGAAGGCGCCCGAATCCTGTGCTGCGGCGGCCTTCTCGTGAGAATGAAGAGAAAATTCGTCGAGCGTTGTCCTACCAAGCCCCCACATCGCGGCCATCATCTCCGCACCGATGCCCTGGTGAGGGGTGTGCTGATACCGACTCTTGAACTCAATCGGATAGGGATCCCCGCCATTGGCCACGGAGGCGCCCATCGAGGTGCGCGACATCGACTCGACACCGCCGGCGACGACGACGTCGTAATGGCCAGCCACTACACCGGCGGCGGCGAAGTGCACCGACTGCTGGCTTGATCCGCACTGCCGATCCACGGTGACACCCGGAACCGACTCGGGCCAGCCGGCGGCCAGCACCGCGGTGCGGGCAATGTCTTGTGCCTGCTCGCCGGCCTGCACCACGCATCCCCAGATCACGTCGTCAACGATCTCGGGCTCGATGCCGGCTCGCTCGGCCAGTCCGTTAAGAACCTGCGCTGATAACGCACCGGGGTGAAGGACGGACAGTCCGCCATTGCGCTTTCCGATCGGTGAACGAACAGCCTCGATGATTACCGCTTCCGCCATTCCCTCTCCCTTGAACGCCGTGCGTCGTGGCGCATGCCGAGGACGGTGGCACAACCCGAACACCTCTCGATCCGAAACCTAGCACACACCTGTGCCAATATAGCTATATAGTTTGATAACCCCGCCGAGCTGGCCGCCGGAGCACAGCGATAACAGGCGTCGGGAACGTGCTCGTGCCATGGGATTCCCTCCAGCACAGGAGTATTCAACGAGCCCGGACCGTCGCCGGCCACCCTTATTCAGCATCCGGAACTCGCGCTGACCGACGCCGCGCGGCCGTTGGTTGTCCTTGCGCGCGAGCGTGCATTCGCGGGCTCAGCGCCACGACTATTCGAACAGGTCGACGACGCGCGACAGCCTGGACCCAGCCAACAGATACACCACTCCCTCGTTCAGATGGCGGCCCCACACGTCGGCGGCGGCCTCGGGGTCGTTGGCCTTGATCAGCTCCAGCGCGATCTGGTGCGTCTTCATCGAGTGTCGCTGCGCACGCTCTGCAAGGACGCCGGAGGTGGGCTGAAGAGAGCGATTTCCCTTAACGATGATGTGATGAATCATCCCGCTGACCATCCGCAACGTGTGGTTGCCCGACAGATGCGCGATGGCGGTGTGGAAATCGGTCAACTGGTCGACCGCGTCGGTGCCGTTTGTCAGCAGGGCCTCACGATCAACGATTCGCTGAAGCTCGGCGATGACGCCGGGATCACCGGCGGTGGCCAATTCCATCACCATAGACACCTCAAGTGTCGTCCGAGCATCGTAGACGTCCTTGAGTGTGACGCCTTCGTGCGTCAGCAGAAGGCTGGCGTAGCGTGCCAACGTCCGATGCCGTGGGCGTTGCACCCGAGCGCCGCCTCGCGCGCCACGCTCAACCTTGATCAGCGACTCAGATTCTAGTACTCGAAGAGCCTCCCGAAGCGTTGGCCGTGAAACGCCGAAACGCACCATGAGTTCTGGCTCGGGAGGCAGCATCGTGCCCGGAGCGATGTCGCCGCGGACCACCAAACGGCGCAGCGAGCTCGCAACTCGATCAGCCATCTTGGGCTCTCGGAGGGGTTTGACGTCCATACCGTCGGTCCCTTCGCCGGCTTCGAGATCATTTTCAGAGGAAGACATTTCGCCAACAAGCGTGGAATTAGTGCGTCGAGTGACAGTCAGCAGTTTCCGATCACCATGCGCCGCAGGATCCATCCCCGGTGCTCGCTGGGTGCCAGTCGCCACGAAGGTGACCACTGGTACCCCCGGAAACGGCTTGGTGTAGTCTATCGCTAATGCGTCAACTGTATATCGGATTCGCGGTCGGTGCCATCGTGGCGCGGCGATTTCGATGGCCGCAGGAGACGCTGGAGACGGCACGTCCGGCGCGCAGAAGGATTGCACTTGAGCATTTCGTTGGTGTTGGAGATGGCCGCGTCGAATGAACCCGACCGCGAGGCGGTCATCGACGGGGAGGCGCGGCTGAACGCTGCTCAGCTTTATGAGCTAGCCAAGCGGGCGGCGGGCGCGATCGCAGCGTCCGATACCGAACACGTGGTCTACGTCGGCACGGGCGGGCTCATGGTGCCGTTGTTGATGTTTGCGTCGGCGCTGTCAGGCCGACCGTTCTCCCCATTGAACTATCGGTTGAGTAACGCGGCGTTGCGTGAATTGATCGATCGGCTCCCGGCGTCGTTGGTGGTAGCCGACGACGAGTACGCCAGCCTGGTCGCTGGGGCTGGAAGACAAGTCATGCGGTGCGAGGAATTGATCGCGGCCGCACGCGGAGCTCAACCGTTGGTGTCAGAACCGGATCCCGATTCCGTTGCCGTCGTGCTGTTCACCTCTGGCACCACCTCGCAGCCCAAGGCAGTCCAGCTCACCCACAACAATCTGACTAGCTATGTGACCGGCACGGTCGAATTTGCGTCGGCAGAGCGCAACGATGCGGCGCTGATATGTGTGCCGCCGTACCACATCGCCGGTGTGGGCGCGGCGTTGTCGAATTTGTACGC
>NZ_JBAPRN010000332.1:0-6469 GCF_049281135.1 Mycobacterium sp.
GTCGATGACTCGTTCTTCGACCTCGGCGGGCATTCGCTGTTAGCGATGCGACTGGCAGCGCGAGTCACGGCCGAACTGGGTATCGAGGTCGCAGTCCAAGCAGTATTCGACGAACCCACCGTGGCCAGGCTGGCAAAACGAATCAAGCCGCACGACACGGAACCCGCACAGGCGGCACTGACCGCGCGCCAGCGGCCGGCGGTGGTTCCGTTGTCGTTCGCGCAGAACCGGTTGTGGTTCATCGACCAATTGCAGGGTCCCTCACCGGTTTACAACATGGCGGTGGCGTTGCGGCTGCGCGGGCGTCTTGGTACGGCGGCGCTGGGTGCGGCGCTGGCCGATGTGGTGGGTCGCCACGAGAGCCTGCGAACAGTGTTCCCCGCGGTCGACGGAATAGCCCGGCAGCGGGTATTGCCTCCCGAGGAGGCTGAATTCGGCTGGCAGGTCATTGATGCCACCGGCTGGTCGGAAAGCCGTCTGGGTGAGGCCGTCGAGGAAACGGTGCGGCATACGTTTGACCTGGCGACTGAGATCCCGTTGCAGGCCCGACTTTTTCGTGTCGGCGAGGATCAACACGTGTTGGTGGGGGTGGTGCACCATATCGCGGCCGACGGCTTGTCGGTCGCCCCGCTGATCAACGACCTGGGGGCGGCCTACGTCAGCCGGTCTGCCGGAGACGCGCCGGGCTGGGCGCCGTTGGCGGTGCAGTATGCGGATTACACACTCTGGCAGCGCGAGCAGCTCGGCGATATCGACGACAGCGACAGTCCCATCTCCGCACAGCTGGCCTACTGGGAGAACGCCCTGGCGGGAATGCCCGAACGGCTGACGCTGCCCACCGACCGGCCCTACCCGCTGGTGGCTGACCAAGATGGCGCCAGCGTGGCGGTGGACTGGCCCGTCGATTTGCAGGAGCAGGTCGCCCGGGTGGCTCGGGAGAACAGCGCGACAAGCTTCATGGTGATGCAGGCCGCGCTGGCGTTGCTGATGACCAAGCTGAGCGCCAGTTCCGATGTGGCAGTGGGGTTCCCGATCGCCGGACGGCGCGAGCCGGCTCTCGATGAGTTGGTGGGTTTCTTCGTCAACACCTTGGTACTGCGAGTCGATCTGACCGGCGACCCCACCGTCGTCGATGTGCTGGATCAGGTGCGGGCGCGCAGCTTTGCCGCTTATGAGCACCAAGACGTGCCCTTCGAAGTCATCGTCGAGCGGCTCAACCCCACCCGATCCTTGAGCCATCACCCACTGGTGCAGGTGATGTTGGACTGGCAACACGTAACCGGGGACACCGGAGACGCCATCCCCGCGTTCATGCTCGGTGACCTGGAGGTCACCCCGCTGCCGGTGCACACCCGTACCGCCCGGGTGGATCTGTCGTTTTCATTGGCCGAACGCTGGAGCAAGACCGGTGAGCCAGCCGGGATCGGCGGGGCGGTGGAATTTCGCACCGATGTCTTCGACGCTGCCAGCATCCAGATCATGATCGAGCGGTTACGCAGGGTGTTGGCGGCGATGACCGCCGACCCCACCCGCCGGCTCTCTTCGATCGACGCACTCGATGAGGCCGAGCACGCCCACCTGGATGGGTGGGGCAACAGGACCGCGTTGGCTCACCCCGCGCCGGTCGCGGTGTCGGTTCCGGCGCTGTTCGCCACACAGGTTGGCCGTAAACCGGCGGCGGAGGCGCTGACGTTCGGGCCCCATTCGATGAGCTATCGGGAACTCGACGAGGCCGCCAACCGGTTGGCGCACTGCCTGGTCGGCCATGGTGTCGGCGCAGGCGCGTGCGTGGCGTTGCTGTTGGCGCGCTCCGCCCAGGCCGTCGTGGCCATGCTGGCGGTGCTGAAGACCGGAGCGGCTTACCTCGCGATCGACCCGGCACTCCCGGAAGTGCGAGTCCGGTTCATGCTCGATGACGCCGCTCCGATCGCCGCAATTACCACCACCGAATTGTGTTCGCGGCTAGACGGTTTCAACCTGCTGGTCATAGATGTCGACGACCCCGTCATTGAGACCCAGCCCAGCACCACGTTGCCGCTGCCGGGCCCTGACGACATCGCCTATCTGATCTACACCTCGGGCACCACCGGTACGCCCAAAGGGGTGGCCATCACCCACCACAACCTGAACCATTTGGCGGCGTCGTCGCCTCCCGGCCTGCCGGCGGCGCAGGTGTGGACGCAATGTCACTCGTACGCCTTCGACTTCTCGGTGTGGGAGATCTGGGCCGCGCTGTTAGGTGGCGGGCGGCTGGTGGTGGTCCCCGATTCGGTGGTCCGCTCACCGGACGACTTCCACGCGCTGCTGGTCCGCGAACGGGTCAACGTGCTTACCCAAACCCCCTCTGCCGCAGCCGCACTCAGTCCGAACGGGTTGGAATCGGTGGCGCTGCTGCTCGGCGGTGAAGCCTGCTCAGCGGAGCTAGTGGATCGGTGGGCGTCCGGCCGGGTGGTGATCAACGCTTACGGGCCCACTGAGGCCACGGTGTATGCCTCGATGAGTGCGCCGCTGAAAGTCGGGGTCGACGTGGTGCCGATCGGCGCACCGGTATCGACGGCGGCGCTGTTCGTCCTCGACGAGTGGTTACGGCCGGTGGCCCCCGGCGTGGTCGGGGAGTTATATGTGGCCGGTCGCGGTGTGGGGCTGGGTTATCTGGGCCGGGTGGCGTTGACCGGATCACGGTTTGTGGCATGCCCGTTCGGGACGCCGGGGTCGCGGATGTATCGCACCGGCGACCTCGTGCGCTGGCGTGCTGACGGCCAACTGCAATACCTTGGGCGCGCTGACGAGCAGGTCAAAATCCGCGGATACCGCATCGAGCCCGGCGAGGTCGAGGCCGTCCTGGCCGGCGTCGAAGGTGTGGAGCAGGCGGTGGTGATCGCCCGCGAGGACCGGCCCGGCGAAGCGCGCCTGGTGGGGTATGTGACCGGGACAGCCGAGCCGGCCGCCGTTCGTGCGGCGTTGGTCGAGCGATTGCCGGCCTACATGGTTCCGGCTGCGGTGGTGGCATTGACGGCGCTGCCCTTGACGGTCAACGGCAAACTCGACAAACGGGCCTTGCCGGTACCGGAGTACGACGACACCGATCGTTACCGCGCTCCGAGCACGCCCGCCGAGGAAATCCTGGCCGGCATCTACGCCCAAGTGCTCGGCCTCGAGCGGGTTGGGGTGGACGACTCCTTTTTCGATCTGGGCGGGGATTCGCTGGCGGCGATGCGCCTCGTCGCCGCAGTCAACACCGGTATGGACAGCGGCCTTCGGGTGCGCACCCTGTTCGAGGCGCCCACAGTGGCCCAGTTGGCCCTTCATCTTGGTGCGGACGAGGATCGGCTCGAGCCGCTGGTGCCCGTCGAGCGGCCTGCAGTGGTGCCGTTGTCGTTCGCCCAGAACCGGTTGTGGTTCATCGACCAATTGCAAGGCCCCTCACCGGTTTACAACTTGGCGGTGGCATTGCGGTTACGCGGGCGGCTCGATGCCGACGCGTTGGCCGCCGCGCTTTCTGATGTGGTGGGCCGCCATGAGAGTCTGCGTACGCTGGTTACCGCCCCCGACGGGATTCCCGAACAACGCGTGATCGAGCGCGAGCGGGCCGACTTTGGTTGGCAGGCCGTCGACGCCACCGCGTGGCCGGCCAGCCGTCTGGAAGAGGCCGTCCAAGAGACGGCGCGGCACACTTTCGACCTGGCTGCCGAGATTCCTTTGCGTGCAAGGCTTTTCCGTGTTGCCGACGATGATCATGTACTTGTGGCTGTTGCGCACCACATCGCCGCCGATGGCTGGTCGGTCGCCCCGCTGGTGAATGATCTGGGCGCGGCGTATGCCAGCCGGTGTGCCGGCCAAGCGCCAGGCTGGACCGAATTGCCAGTGCAGTACATCGATTACACACTGTGGCAGCGCGCTCAGTTCGGTGATCTCGACGACAGCCAGAGTCGAATCGCAGCGCAGCTGGCCTACTGGGAGAAGGCCCTGGCGGGAATGCCTGAGCGGCTGGCGCTCCCGACTGATCGGCCCTATCCGCTGGTTGCCGATCAGCGCGGTGCCACCGTAATGGTGGACTGGCCCGCCGAGCTGCAGCAGCAGGTCGCCCGGCTGGCTCGCGAGCACAACGCGACCAGTTTCATGGTGGTCCAAGCCGCCTTGGCGGTGCTACTGGCCAAGCTCAGCTCCAATAGTGATGTGGCGGTGGGGTTCCCGATCGCCGGACGGCGTGATCCTGCACTGGACGGGCTGGTGGGGTTTTTCGTCAACACCCTGGTGCTGCGGCTTGATTTGGCCGGTGATCCCGCTGTCGCCGAGATGCTGGATCAGGTGCGCGGCCGCAGCCTGGCCGCCTACGAGCACCAAGACGTGCCCTTCGAAGTGATCGTCGAGCGGCTCAACCCCACCCGATCCCTGACCCATCATCCGCTGGTGCAGGTCATGTTGGCCTGGCAAAACCTACCTGGGGATACCAGTGATCCGACCGCAGGATTGACGCTCGGTGACCTGCAGGTCACCCCGCTGCCGGTAGACGCCCGCGTCGCGCGGGTGGACCTGTCGTTTTCGTTGGCCGAACGCTGGAGCGAGACCGGGGAGCCTGCCGGGATCGGCGGCGCGGTGGAGTTCCGCACCGATGTGTTCGACGCCGCCAGCATCCAGACGTTGATCGAGCGGTTACGCCGGGTATTGGTGGCAATGACCGGTGATCCGGCGCGGCGCCTGTCGTCAGTGGATGTGCTGGATGATCTTGAGCGCGTCCGGTTGGAGAAGTGGGGTAATCGATCGGAGCTGACCGCGCCGGAGAGCCCGCCGGTTTCAATTCCGGCATTGTTTGCCGAGCAGGCGGCGCGGACTCCGGAGGCGGTGGCGGTCAGCTGGGGCAGTAATTCGTTGCGCTATCGCGAGCTTGACGAAGCAGCTAACCAATTGGCGCACTTGCTGGTTGGCCAAGGCGTGGGTCCGGGCCAGCGGGTTGCGCTGTTGTTGCCCCGGTCGGCTGAGGCGATCGTCGCGATTTTGGCGGTCGTGAAAGCCGGAGCGGCTTATGTGCCAATTGATCCAGCAGTGCCAGAGGCACGGGTCGGGTTCGTGCTCGATGACGCCGCGCCGATCGCGGCGATCACCACGACAGATTTGGCGGATCGGCTGGATGGCCGCAGTCTGTTGGTCATTGTTGTCAACGACCCAGGTGTCGGGAGCCAACCCAGTACCGAATTGCCCGCACCGGCGCCCGACGACATCGCGTACCTGATCTACACCTCGGGCACCACGGGAACCCCGAAGGGTGTGGCCATTCCGCACCGCAACGTGACTCGGTTGCTAGCGACGCTGGACGCCGAGTTGGGGATGTCCGCGGGACAGGTTTGGACACAGTGCCATTCCCTGGCCTTTGACTTTTCGGTGTGGGAGATCTGGGGCGCGTTACTTTACGGTGGACGGCTGGTGCTGGTACCTGACCCGGTGGTGCGCTCACCAGAAGAGCTGCACGCCTTGCTGGTTGCGGAAGAAGTCAATGTTCTGAGCCAGACCCCGTCGGCGTTCTATGCGCTGCAATCCGCCGATGGGCTGTCGCCTGAACTGGGCCGTCAGCTCAAGCTGGAGGCCGTGATTTTCGGCGGTGAGGCGCTGGAGCCGCAACGCCTCGGCGCTTGGCTCGACAGCCATCCGGATTTACCGCGGTTGATCAACATGTACGGGATCACCGAGACAACGGTGCACGCCTCATTCCGGGAGATCCTTGCCCACGATGTCGGCAACGCTGTAAGCCCGATCGGTGTGCCGTTGGCCCATCTCGGCTTCTCCGTGCTCGATGGGTCGTTGCAGCCAGTGCCGGCGGGTGTGGTTGGGGAGTTGTATGTGGCCGGCGCCGGGGTGGCCTATGGATATGTGGGCCGGGCGGGGTTGACCGGGTCGCGGTTTGTGGCGTGCCCGTTCGGGGGGTCTGGGGCGCCGGGACAACGGATGTATCGCACCGGGGATTTGGTGTGGTGGCGTCCGGATGGGCAGTTGGCGTATGTGGGGCGTGCTGATGAGCAGGTCAAGATCCGCGGGTATCGCATCGAGTGTGGTGAGGTTCAGGCGGTGCTGGCCGGGTGCGAGGGGGTGGAGCAGGCGGTGGTGGTGGCCCGCCAGGACCGCCCCGGTGCTAAGCGGCTGGTGGGTTATGTGACCGGGGCCGCCGACCCGGCTGAGCTGCGTGCGGCGCTGGGCGAGCGGTTGCCGGCCTTTATGGTCCCGGCCGCGGTGGTGGTCCTCGATGTATTGCCGTTGACGGTCAACGGCAAGCTCGACGCCCGGGCCCTGCCGGCACCCGAGTACACCGCTGGTGGGTATCGGGCCCCGGGCAGTGCGGTCGAGGAGATCCTGGCCGGTATCTACGCCCAGGTGTTGGGGCTGGAGCGGGTCGGGGTTGATGACTCGTTCTTCGATTTGGGTGGGGATTCGCTGTCGGCGATGCGCCTGGTCGCGGCGATCAACACGAGCTTGGATG
>NZ_JBAPRN010000333.1:0-1741 GCF_049281135.1 Mycobacterium sp.
CCCGCATCGCGGTGACCCGTCGCTCGGCGTCGCCGTCGAGCGCACATCCCCAGCGGCCGCGGTCGACGCTGACCACCCTCGCCGGCTTCGCGTCGGCGTGCTCGGGTCGTGTTTTGGTCCGCGGACGGGAACCCTTCCCGGAGCGGATCCTGACGTCGGACTCGTCGTAGTCGCCCGGCCTCAACCGCTGGACTCCCGCAGCATGTCGGTCCACATTCGAGGGAAATTCGGCAGCGTCTTGGCGGTGGTCTCGATGTCGTCGACCTCTACTCCGGCGACCCGCAATCCGACGATCGCGCCGGCGGTCGCCATCCGGTGGTCGGCGTAGGACTGCCAGGTGCCGGGACGCAGCGGCGTCGCGGTGATCTCCAACCCGTCGGCGGTTTCGCGGCAATCGCCGCCCAGCCGGTTGATCTCGGTGCTCAGCGCGGCCAGCCGGTCGGTCTCGTGTCCGCGCAGGTGGGCGACGCCGGACAGCCGTGAGACAGAACTCGGAGCGGCCAGCGCCGCGAGCACTGCCACCGACGGCGTGAGCTCGCCAACATCGCGCAGGTTGACGTCGAAACCTGGGTAGGACTGTGGCCCGCGGACTTCCAGGAACGAATCATCCTGTTTCACAACGCAATTCAGTTGGCGCAGAATACTCAGGATCGCGTCGGCGGGTTGGATGCTGACCGCCGGCCAACCGGTGATGCGCATTGTGCCCGCGCTGACCACCGCCGCGGCGATGAACGGGACGGCATTCGACAGGTCCGGCTCGATGTGCCAGTGCCGCGCCGCGACGGGGCCCGGCCGAACGTGCCAGCGGTTCGGGGTCGTGTCGTCGACCTCGACGCCGGCCTGGCGCAGCATGGCGACCGTCATCGCGATATGCGGCGCCGACGGAAGCGCCTGACCGACGTGCTGCACGGTCAGGCCGTCGGTGAACGATGCTCCGGCCAGCAGCAGCCCGGAGACGAACTGCGACGATGCCGAGGCGTCGATCTGCACCGCCCCGCCGGCGACCGATCCGGCGCCGCGTACTCCGAACGGCAGGCCGTCGCCGTCCACGTCGACGCCCAGACCGCGCAGCGCATTCAACAACGGCGCGATCGGACGGACCCGGGCCTGCTCGTCACCATCGAACGTGACGGCAGCGAGGCCCAACGCAGCCAGCGGCGGGACGAAACGCAACACCGTGCCGGCCAGGCCGCAGTCGATGCGCGCATCGGGCGGCGGGGCGATCGTTCCGCTGACTGCCAGCTCGTCGGCCGGTCCGTCGACCCGCAGGCCCAGCGTCTCGAGCGCACCGATCATCAGGTCGGTGTCGCGGCTGCGCAGCGCGCCGCTGATGGTTGAGGCGCCGCCGGTGACCGCGGCCAGCGCCGCGAGCACCAATGCCCGGTTGGTCTGGGATTTCGAGCCTGGCACCGTCACCGTCGCGTGTACCGGCCGCGAGGCAGCGGGGGCGGGCCAGGTATTCATGTGCTCCATCCTGCCCGGTCGGCAAGGGTGACGGTGTCTCGACCCGAAGGCTTGCAGATGCGAGTTATCCACAGTTGCGATTTGATCCACAGGTCGGGCTTTGCGCCATCTGTTGGGGTCGGGTTTGTCGGGCTGGTTCGTAGGTTCGAGATATGGGTTCAGCGATCGGCACTGACGAGGCGCGGGAACGGATCACTTCCGCTCTCGATGCGGTCGATGCGGCCCATGACCTGTTGCGTGAGACGCCCTCGGACGTGGTGGGCAACACGTTTCGTGT
>NZ_JBAPRN010000334.1:0-15155 GCF_049281135.1 Mycobacterium sp.
GGCTCCGGTCATGTTCGTGGTGCCGCGGCGCAGCAGCTCGGACAGCGCGCGGCGCGGCGACGTGCCCGCCATCACGTCCTGCCCGATCTGCTCGAGAGCCTCGCGCAGATCCACCGGCGGGGCCAGTGGATCGGGCCCGCCGGTGTAGGCCGAATATTTCGCCGAATGACCTGACGAGTGAGCTTTAGCCATAGACGGTTTCGCCTTCCCCGGACACCTTGTCGATGCGCTTGGCCAAATACAGTGCCTCTAAGGCCAATTCCAGCGCCGCGGCGCGTTCGCCCTCGGATTCGGCTCCGAGCCGCTTGGCGATCGCCTCGATGATCGGCAGATCCGGCAGTGCCGCCAGCACGTTCTTGGCCGAGACTCGCTCACCGGTCGTCACCGCGGAGCCGCCCTCGACCGCGGCGACCAGCGGACCGACGTCGAGTCCGCCGAGCGCTCTGGACGCGGTGTCGGCGGTGGCCCGACGCAACAGGTGTTCCAGCACGGCCTGCTCGCGTCCTTCTTCCCCGGACTCGAACTCCAGCTTGCCGCGCAGCACGGCGATCACCGTGCCCAGGTCGACCACCCGCGCCACCGGGTCCGTCTCACCGAGCACCGCGCCGCGATGGCGCGCAGAGGCGGCAACGGTTTCGGCGGCGGCGATCGCGAACCGAGCCGAGACCCCGGACCGTTGGTCGACTGAGGTGGACTCCCGCAGGTAGCGGGCGAACCGGGCGATCACCTGGACCAGGTAGTCGGGCACCTGCGCGCTCAGATGCGCCTCCTGGCGGATCACCCCGACCTCGGCGTCGAGCTCGAGTGGATAGTGCGTACGGATCTCGGCGCCGAACCGGTCCTTGAGCGGGGTGATGATGCGACCCCGGTTGGTGTAGTCCTCGGGGTTGGCGCTGGCGACGACGAGCACGTCCAGCGGCAGCCGCAGGGTGTAGCCGCGAACCTGAATGTCGCGCTCCTCCATCACATTGAGCATCGACACCTGGATGCGCTCGGCCAGGTCGGGTAGCTCGTTGACCGCGACGATGCCGCGGTGCGCCCGCGGAATCAGGCCGTAGGCGATGGTCTCGGGGTCGCCCAGACTCCGGCCTTCGGCGACCTTGATCGGGTCGATGTCACCGACCAGGTCGGCAACGCTGGTGTCGGGGGTGGCCAGCTTCTCGGTGTAGCGCTCGCTGCGGTGCCGCCACTCGACCGGCAGATCGTCGCCGAGGGTGGCCGCTTTGCGGATCGACTCCGGGGTGATCGGGCTGTACGGATGCTCGCCGAGCTCGGCGCCACCGATCACCGGCGTCCACTCGTCCAGCAGGCCGATCAAGGCGCGCAGCAAGCGGGTCTTGCCCTGACCGCGTTCACCGAGCAGCACGAAGTCGTGACCGGCGATCAGCGCCCGTTCCAGCTGCGGTAGGACGGTGTCCTCGAACCCCAGGATGCCTGGCCAGATCGCTCCAATTTCTGCGCCCTCGGTGAGGCGTGCCAGCAGGTTTTCCCGGATTTCTTGCTTGACGCCCCGTTCGCGGTGCCCGGCGGCACGCAGTTCGCCGACGGTGCGGGGCAGGTTATTCGCAGCGGTCACCACTCCACGCTACGACGACGCGGCGGGTAACGGCACGTCCCCAGGTCACGTTCGCAAGAACAAGGCCGGGCAATCGCGTGGATTGCCCGGCCTTGCCGAGGTGAATCGTGCGATTAGCTGGTGGTGACGGTGGCCTTCTCGTCGCCCTCTTTCCAGGTGATCGTGCCGTGGTCGAACGTCGACTTGTAGGAGCCGTCGGGTTCCTTCGTCTCGTCGGTGGTCGGATAACCCAGCTTGCCCTGCGAAGCCTGGGCGTCATTCCACGCGTCGCGGATCTTGCCCCAAACGAAGTAGACCGGGCCGCCGTTCTTGTAGATCAGGACTCCGCCGTCGTACTGCTGGTAGACGCCGGTGTTGTCGGCGGTGGGCTTCTGGTTGTCGTAGGGAGCGCCCAGATCTTTCTTTTGCTCGTCGGTGAGGGTCTCCCACTTGGCCAGGATCGGCCCCTCCACCGTGTACTCAGTGCCGTTCTTCCCGGCGATCTGGGTCGAAGTCGGTGCAGCAGCACTCGTCGACGGCTCGGCCATAGCCGACGACGTCATCGCGGATGCCGAGGATGACGCCGCCGAACTCCCGGAGCTCGAGTTGTTCGACTGGTGACATCCCGCACCGATCAGAGCGAATACTGCAATTGCGACTGAGAACGACGCTGTCCTTTTGCTTATCGCGCGCATGTTTTCCTCTCGAATACCTTTCGAATCGCTCAGGACTCGTCCGGTAGACGCGCCCTAATTTTGACTCTAGGCCGAACCGATCTTGTACGGAAGAAAATCGGGGTGACCTAAATCAGCAGATAGCGATGCTTTGCTCACCAGTCGGCCGACGTTCAAGCGCGCGCCATCGAGTGGCCCAGGCAACTATCGGAGCGCTTCGACACGAAGCTCACAGTGGTCGACGCCCAGCTAGCCGATACCCTCAGTACCGTGAATTCCCCCGACTGGTGTGATCGACCCATGACGGCGCACTTCGGCCCCGCATCGTGGCAGTCCAGCGTGCTCGCCGTGCTCACCGCGATCTTCGTGCGACCGCTGCTGGGCGCCCTGACCGTGATCGGCCTCGTCGTCAACCGCTTGCGCCCCGACGCGCTGCAGCGGGCGCGACTCGACGGTATCGACCGCCCGCTGGGGCTGATTCCGCCGTTGCCCGGCACCGATATCACAAGAATCTCGTTGCCGCACTGCCCGGCCGAATGGGTCGTCGCGCCGGAAGCCCGCGATTCCAATTCGCTCATCGTTTATTTCCACGGCTCTGCTTTGGTGACCCTGGGACTCAACTCCCATCGTCGTTTCGTCAGCAGGCTGTCGGCAACTACCGGCGCGAAGGTATTGAACGTCGGCTATCGACTGGCGCCGCAAGCCAGTATCGAAGAAGCCGTCGCCGACGGATTGGACGGTTACCGCCACGCGCTGTCGCAGGGCTTCGCCCCCGAACGCATCGTGCTGGCCGGCGATTCGGCGGGCGGACTGATGGCCGCCGACGTCGCACTCGCGGCACGTGACGCCGGCCTGCCGGTGCCCGCGGGTCAGGCGCTGATGTCCCCGTTGACGTCATCGGACATGAGCCTGAAGTACCAGGCTCTGAAAGACCACCGGGACGTGATGTTCCCGTTCATGACGGTGAAGTTCATCTACGACGTGTTCGCCACCGTCAACGGCACCCGGCCGCCGCCGGTGATGCCGCCGGAGGCGGACCTGCACGGCCTGGGCCCGTTCCTGCTGCAGGTGGGCACCCACGAGATGTTGCTCAACGACACCTTCGCGCTGGCCGAACGGCTGCGGGCGCACAACGTCGAAGTCTGGGTTCAGCAGTGGCACAAGGCCATGCACATGTTCCAACTGAGCTTCGATGTCAACCCCGACGCCCGCCGCGCGGTCAACGAGGTGGCGGCGTTCATCCGCTACGCGACGACGGTGCAGGACGAGATAAGCGCCTGAAGCGCCGTGAGCTCCTAGTGAGCGAAGTGTCGGGCTCCGGTCAAATAGAGCGTCACGCCGGCCTTTTCGGCCGCCGCAGTCACCTCGTCGTCGCGCACCGACCCACCCGGATGCACGATCGCCTTGACCCCCGCGGCGGTCAGCGTCTCCAGACCGTCCGGGAACGGGAAGAACGCATCTGAGGCCGCAACGGCGCCGCGGACCCGATCTCCGCCGCGCTCGACCGCCAACCGTGCAGCGTCAACCCGGTTCACCTGGCCCATGCCGATGCCGATGGTCGCGCCACCGCCGGCGATGACGATCGCGTTGGATTTGACCGCGCGGCAAGTGCGCCAGCCAAAGGCCAGATCCGCCAGCGTGGCCGGGTCGGCCGGGGCACCGGTCGCCAGTGTCCAGTTGAGCGGGTTGTCGCCCGGCGCGTCGACCCGGTCGCGCTGCTGCATCAACATCCCGCCACTGATCTGACGGCGCTCGGTGTCGTCATCCATCGGCTCGGCCGCCACCAGCACCCGGACGTTCTTCTTGCGCGCCAACACATCAACGGCGCCCGGTGCGTAGGCCGGCGCCACGATCACCTCGGTGAAAATCGTGCTCACGTACTCAGCCATCTCGACGGTGACTTCGGTGTTGGCCGCGATCACTCCACCGAATGCGCTGAGCGGGTCGCACTCGTGGGCTTTGCGATGCGCATCGGCGACCGAATCCGACGAGACCGCTATCCCGCACGGGTTGGCGTGCTTGATGATCGCCACGCAGATCTGCTCGTGGTCGAAGGCGGCCCGCCACGCCGCGTCGGCGTCGGTGAAGTTGTTGTAGGACATCTCTTTTCCGTGCAGCTGCTCGGCCTGCGCCAGACCGGGCCACCCGCCGTCATCGACATAGAGCGCGGCGTGCTGATGCGGGTTCTCGCCGTAGCGCAGCTGGGTCGAGCGTCGCCACGTCCCGGCAACCCACTCCGGGAAAGCCGCGGCCGGCTCCTCGGGCGCCAGCGTCGACTCCATCCAGCCGGCCACCGCGACGTCGTACTCAGCGGTGTGCCGAAATGCCAACGACGCCAGCTTCTTTCGCTCGGCCAAGGTGAAACCGCCGCCGCGCACCGCGGCCAGCACTCCGTCGTAGCCAAGCGGATCGGTGACCACCGCCACGCTCGGGTGGTTCTTGGCCGACGCGCGGACCATCGATGGTCCGCCGATGTCGATCTGCTCGACGCACTCGTCCACACCCGCGCCGGACTCAACGGTCTCGCTGAACGGATACAGGTTCACCACCACCAACTCGAACGCCGCGATGCCGAGTTGCTCGAGCGCCGCAGCGTGCTCAGGCTTGCGAAGATCGGCCAGCAGCCCGGCGTGCACCCGCGGATGCAGGGTTTTGACCCGGCCGTCGAGCACCTCGGGGAAGCCGGTCAGCTCCTCCACCGGTGTGACCGGAATTCCTTTGTCAGCAATGGTTTTCGCGGTCGACCCGGTGGAGACGATCTCCACGCCGGCCTCGGCAAGACCGCGGGCCAGGTCGACCAGACCGGTCTTGTCGTAGACGCTGATCAACGCGCGGCGAATCGGCCGCTTCGCGTCATGGGTGCTCATCCGATAGTCGCCTTTCGTCCGATCCAGGTCACGCCGCCGGTCGCCACCGCGGCTATCACATCCACCAGGAGCCGTCGTTCGACGACCTTGATGCGCTCATGCAGGGTCTGTTCGTTGTCATCGTCGAGTACCGGGACGGCCTGCTGGGCAAGTATCGGGCCGGTGTCGGTGCCGGCGTCCACCAGGTGCACCGTGCACCCGGTGACTTTCACGCCGTGGGCCAGCGCGTCGGCGACTCCGTGTGCGCCGGGAAATGCCGGCAGCAGAGCCGGATGGGTGTTGAGGGTGCGGCCTTCGAACTTCGAAAGAAATTCTGGTCCAAGGATTTTCATGAATCCCGCGGACACGACGAGGTCCGGCGAATGTGCGGCCGTAGCTTCGGTGAGTGCGGCGTCCCATGCGTCGCGGTTGGGGTAGTCCGCGAGCCGCACCCGGAACGTCGGCAGTGACGCGTCAGCTGCGATGTCGGCCGCCGGACAGTCGCGATCGAGGCCGACTGCGACGACCTGCGCCGGATAGTCACCGACGGCGGAGTCCAGCAGGGACGCCAGCAGCGAACCGGTACCCGACGCCAACACCACCAATCGTGCCGGTGCACTGGGAGGCACGCGGAACGGTTGCTGCACAGGCCGAGCCTAGCTGTCGTCGTCCGGCGACGATGCGGGCTGGTCCGCGGCCCCTGAAGGGGCCGCCCGCTCCGACGGGTGATCTCCCGGCTCGTCTGCCGATATGTCGTGGGCCGCCACATCCGCGCCCGGATCGTCGGCCTCGGATGCAATCAGCGGCTCGATTTCCGGTTCGGCCGGCGGCGGCGCGGCCCGCTTGGGCTTTCGCGGCCGGTATCTGATGCCGCCGGCCATCGCAATGGTGAGCCAACCAACGGCGGTGAACCACAGAAAGACTGCGAACCCGAACGTGCTCTGGTCAAGTCCGACGCCGCCGAAGTTGCCCAACTGGCCGCTGCCGGCATAGCCGAGCAATGCCAAGGTCAGCGCCGCCACCAGTGCTGCAGTGCCCAACTTGGCCATCGCGTCGGACAGCGGTACCGGCCGGCGCGCGCACTGCTGTCCGAGCGCCACACCCGATGATGCTCCGACGATCAGCAGCGCAACCCCGGCCGGACCCAGTGGCGGGTGCGGCGCTGCGGCCAGCACCGGCAGCGCCGGGATGTCCCCACCGAAGACGGTGAACGAGCTGAACGTCGCAAAACCCAAGTGGGCGCTGGATCCCACGGCCATCGCGGCTGTCGCGACGATCACGTTGGGCACGTACAGAATCGAGAGCAGGGTCAGGCTGAACTGGCCGAATATCGAGTTGGTGATCGCGTATAGGTCCTGCATCGTCGACCAGTGCACGACCAGCGAGGCGGCCGCCACCATTCCCGACAGCCCGAGCAAAGCCAGCACGCCGGCCATCGCCGCGCGTAGTGCATCACCGAGCCAATCGGGCAGCGGCGACGCCGCGAGGGCCCGGCGGCCAACCCGCGAACCCACCCCGATGGACGCGCCGATGGCGTGCACGACCAGCACGCTCACGAAAGCGCGTAACGCGCTCGGCGTTTGCAACTCGGTGATGACCGATCCGGCGTCGTGAATGACGGCGAGCGCGATCGCGGCGATCAGCAGCGGTCCGCCCAGCGCCGACGCGAAGATCCACCGGATGGCGAACCACGAGGCGGTGGTCGTGGTGGCCAGGGCGGTGGCGCGCGAGGTACCCCACACCATCAGCAGCACCGGGAGCAGCGGCATCACACCCAGCTCGCGGCCGCCGATCGAGATCGGCACCTGATGCACACCGAGCCACATGCTGGCGATCGCACCCAGCGCACCGGTCATGTCGCTGTTGGCAATCACCAATTGCAGCAACGTCACCGCGGCGATGATTACCAACGCCACCACGGCGGGGCCGAACGCGACCCGCAGAAGGTCACGGGCCTGGTTGGCGCCAGGGGTTCGACTGTCCGGCGTCACGGTTTGAGGACGTTACCTACCAGGTCCCCTAGTCGGCGACCCGCCGCGCCCGACACTGCACGGTTAAGACTGTGACGGGCCCGACGGCGAGGACGGCGCTTGCGGCTGCTGACCCGAGCCGAACGAGTGCTGGCCGTGGGCCGAACCGCCCTGATCCGAGGAGTTGCCCTGCCCCGGCGTGCCGGAGCCGGACGACGGCGGCGGGCTGAAGCTCGGGAAACCCGTTGGCGGGGTGGGTGATCCGTGCTGCGACCCCGCCGAGCTCTGCTGTGGCCCGGGTTGCGCGGGGAAACCGCCGGTTGTCGGTCCGGAGGGGTAGCCGCCGTACTGGCTGCCGTAGCCGGACTGGCCATAAGGAGGCTGCTGCTGACCGTAGTAGCCGCCGTACTGCCCGTAGTACTGGTCGTACTTGGGCCGCGGCGCCGGTGGGGTGATCACACCGGCGTCCAGCAAGAGCGCGCTGATCGCGAGCAGTGCCTGGACCACGCCCGCGCCCACAGCGATCCACAGCGCCCACCCGCGACCAGATGCTCCGATGGTGTCCTCGATCAGCAGCAAGCCGCCCAGCGTCGCGACCGCGGCCACCACCGCGAAGAAATTCTTGGCCTTCGGCACCAGGCTGACACCGGCCAGCAGGCCCGCGAGCAGCGCCAAGTCCACCGGCAAAGTGCTCCCGCTTTCGACGAGCTCGTCGCCGTTGGGCAGGATGCGAGTGATCATCGGGCCGTAGCTGACCAGGTAGATCGCCAGGCCCAGCACCAGCACCCCGATGGTCAGATATTGCTTCAGGTTGCTTTCACCCTCGTCGCCTTTGTTGAACGACGGCGCGGCGGAAGCCGCGTACGAGCCGGGCGACTGCGCGGGTGGATATCCGGGACTGCCGGGCGGGTAGGTCATAACTTCTCCTGTGCCTTCCGATGCGGTTGCAGCGCCACTGTCATGCGGCGCTGGTATTCCCGCGCGCCGCTCCTCGCGAGGCTACCTGGTAACTCTCAACGAATGCCGGGGCGGAAGTTGGCGCGGGCATTGCGACGCGAGCCGATCAACCACGCTAGCGCACCTCGCGCGGTACGTCGGCGCGGCCTCCGCGCGTGTATCGCGTCCTGAATACCCACCCCCGGTGGTTGCCCGCAAGATTGGAACACGTTCTAATTCATCCATGGACTACGGGCTTGTGCTGTTCACCAGCGATCGCGGAATCACCCCGGCGGCGGCGGCCACTCTCGCCGATAACCACGGGTTTCAGACGTTCTACGTGCCCGAGCACACCCATATCCCAATCAAGCGTGAAGCGGCCCATCCGACCACCGGCGACGAAACGCTGCCCGACGACCGTTACATGCGCACGTTGGACCCGTGGGTGAGCCTGGGGGCGGCATGCGCCGTCACCTCGCGGGTGCGACTGTCCACCGCGGTGGCACTGCCGGTCGAACACGATCCGATCACTCTGGCCAAATCCATCGCCACGCTCGATCATCTCTCCGGCGGGCGAGTCAGCCTTGGTGTCGGGTTCGGCTGGAACACCGATGAACTCGCCGACCACAACGTGCCGCCCGCGCGGCGCCGCACCATGCTCCGCGAATACATCGAGGCCATGCGCGCACTGTGGACCGAAGAGGAAGCTTCCTATGAGGGCGAGTTCGTCAACTTCGGGCCAAGCTGGGCGTGGCCCAAGCCGGTGCAGTCGCACATCCCGGTGTTGGTCGGGGCGGCCGGCAACGAGAAGAACTTCAAGTGGATCGCGCGCAGCGCCGATGGCTGGATCACCACACCACGCGACTTCGACGTCGACGAGCCGGTGAAGTTGCTGCAGGACACCTGGGCCGCCGCCGGCCGCGACGGCGCGCCGCAGATCGTGGCGCTGGACTTCAAGCCGGTGCCCGAGAAGTTGGCGCACTGGGCCGAACTCGGGGTCACCGAGGTGTTGTTCGGATTGCCCGACAAGTCCGAAGATGAGGTCGCCGCGTACGTCGAGCGACTGGCCGGCAAGCTGGCCGCGCTGGTCTAGCCGCTGAATCCGATCGGAGGCGCATCGTGACAGCCGACAAGGAATCGGGCCGGCACTTTCCGTTTCGCTACGAAACCCGCCTGGCCCCGATGTGGCTGGCGTTTCGGGTCTGGCCCAGCACGCAGGGCGTCACCGTCACCGACGACGGCCGGCTGATCGCCCGCTATGGGCCGTTTCGGGTCGACGCGCCGCTGTCTCAGATTCAGAGTGCGCATATCACTGGGCCCTACCGATGGTGGACCGCCGTCGGGGCGCGGCTGTCGTTAGCCGACGACGGACTCACGTTCGGCACCAATGCAACGCAAGGCGTGTGCATCCACTTCGAGCCGCGTATTCGCCGCGTGATCGGGTTGCGTGACCACTCGGCGCTCAATGTGACCGTCGAGGATTGCGAGGGTTTGGTCGCCGCCCTGACCGATTAGCCGAGCGAGGCCTGGTTGATGTCCTCGTCGGTCGACTTCACGGTGATCCTGGCACCCAACGGGTCTCCGTCGGTCATCAACGCCACCAAGTCCTCGTCTTCGGTGAGCGCCATGAACCGAGAACCGTCGGCGTCGAGCCGACCGATGATGACACCGGTCGTCGTCGGCCAGTCGTACCGTACAGAGTAAGTCTCAATGGCGGCCGCGCCGTTGGCGTTTCGAGTGACCGGCACCTTCGGTAGTGCAGCGATGTCCTGCTGCAATTCCTTGCTACGGTCGATCGCCCACTCGCCGGGCTCGGTCGAGTACACGCCGACCGAATACTTACTCATCACACCGCCGTTGGCGCCGACGAGTCCGAACGAGCCTGGCTTGTCGCGCATGGCGGCCACGGTCTCCGCGATACCGTGCAGCGAATAGCTGTTGCCGGGGCCGCCGAAATACGGCAGACCTCCGGTGAGCGTCAAACCGCGTGGATCATCGGCGGTGAGCCCGAACTCATCGCACACCGCGAAGACCGGGAACGGGAAGCAGCTGTAGAGGTCGAACGTCGTCACGTCGTCGATTCCGATGTCCGCGACCCGGAGCGCCTCTGCCACAGCCTGTTTGGCGGAGTGGCTGATGCTGACATCGACACGGTCCAGCAAGTCCTGCTCGGTCTGATCCGCATGCCCCCGCAGATAGACCCACTTGCCCTCGGGCACCCCAAGTCGGCGGGCCGCCGAGACGGACATCACCACCGCGGCGGCGCCTTGATTGACGGTGTCGCGCGCCACCAGCAGTCGCGGATACGGGTCGCAGATCATCCGGTTCTCGTCGGTGACAGTTTCGATCTCCTCCACCGACCGTTCCACCGGCGAGGACGAAAACGGGTTCTTTGCAGCGACTCCTGTGAACGGAGCGAAGAGCTCGGCCATCGCGTGCCGGTAGTCGGCGACGGTGAGCCCGAGCCGTGCTCTACGCGCGTTGTCGAGCAGCCCGTACTGCACGGGCGCTCCGGTCAGCCCGTGCTTCGCGGTGTACTCGCTCATGTACTGCTCGAAACCATAGCCACGGTCCTCGAGCTCGCCACCGACGTTCTCGGTGAAGTCCGGCTTGTCGTCACGTCCGGTGAAGTACTTTGCCGTGGACCCAGGTTCGGAGCCAAGGATCAACGCGACCTCGACGTCACCGGCGGCGATCGCCCCGGCGAACTCCGTCATCAGCTTCTGCGGACCGTTGCCGCCGATGGGCTCGAGCACGGCGCGCGCCGGATCGGCGCCGACCCGGTTGGCCACCGATCGCACGTAGTTATCTGAGCAACCGAGCGGCGGCTTCGTGAACGGAGTGCAAATCTCGAACTGACGCAGACCGGCGAACACCTCGATGGCCCCCGCCACCGTGCCGACGTCCGCGCCGGTGTCAGCGAGCGCGGCGCGCACCGCCTGGGTCGCCAGGTCGACTGAGGACATACCCCGATAGCCGGCATCGTCGATACGTTCGGTGAACTGGCCCACTCCGACGACGACGGGAGTGCGCGGATCGACCGCCATTACGGGCCTCCTGACACGTGTTAATTCGTCAGGCTAACCGAAACCTGAAACGTGTTTCAATTCCGGCGCGTGCCGGAACTCCTACAGGCTCTGCAGGATTTGCCGTGCAAGCGCGGCGGTTTCCGACGGCGTCTTGCCGACCTTGACCCCGGCTGCCTCCAGAGCTTCCTTCTTGGCCTGCGCGGTGCCCGACGATCCGGACACGATGGCGCCGGCGTGGCCCATCGTCTTGCCTTCCGGTGCAGTGAATCCCGCCACGTAGCCGACGACCGGCTTGGACACGTTGGCCTTGATGTAATCCGCGGCGCGCTCCTCGGCGTCGCCGCCGATCTCACCGATCATCACGATGACCTTGGTCTCGGGGTCCTTCTCGAAGGCCTCGATCGCGTCGATGTGGGTGGTGCCGATCACCGGGTCACCGCCGATGCCGATCGACGTGGAGAACCCGAAATCGCGCAGCTCGAACATCATTTGGTAGGTCAGCGTGCCGGACTTGGACACCAGGCCGACCGGTCCCGGACCGCTGATGTTGGCCGGCGTGATGCCCACCAGCGCCTGTCCGGGGGTGATGATGCCGGGGCAGTTCGGCCCTATGATGCGGGTCTTGTTGCCCTTCTCGAGGTTGTAGGCCCAGGCATATGCGCTGTCCTGCACCGGGATTCCCTCGGTGATGACCACCAGCAGCGGAACCTCGGCGTCGATCGCCTCGATGATGGCGTCTTTGGAGTACACCGGCGGCACAAAGATGATCGACACGTCGGCGCCGGTCTTCTCGATGGCCTCGACGACGCTGCCGAACACCGGCAGTTCGACGGGGTCCCCGTTGACGTCCTTGTGCGCGACGGTGGTGCCGGCCTTGCGGGCGTTCACCCCGCCGACGATCTGGGTACCGGCCGCCAGCATCCGTGCGGTGTGCTTGGTGGCCTCAGCGCCGGTGATGCCCTGCACGACGACCTTGTTATTTGCGGTCAGGAAGATAGCCATAAGTCATTAGGTCCTTTGAATTCAGGCGTTCGCGAGTTCGGCGGCTTTGTCGGCGGCTTCGTCCATCGTCGGCACCACGGTCACCAGCGGGTGACTGGCCTCGGCCAGGATGCGCCTGCCCTCGTCGACGTTGTTGCCGTCGAGTCGAACGACCAGCGGCTTGTTGGCGTCGTCGCCGAGGATTTCGAGCGCCTTGACGATTCCGTTCGCGACGGCGTCACACGAGGTGATACCACCGAAAACGTTTACAAAAACGCTCTTGACCTGCGCGTCGCCCAGGATGACGTCGAGCCCGGCGGCCATCACCTCGGCCGAGGCGCCGCCGCCGATGTCGAGGAAGTTGGCCGGCCTGACGCCGCCGTGCTTCTCGCCCGCGTAAGCCACGACGTCGAGCGTGGACATGACCAGCCCGGCGCCATTGCCGATGATGCCGACCTGACCGTCGAGCTTGACGTAGTTCAGGTCGTGCTCTTTGGCCTTCAACTCCAACGGGTCGGTGGCGTCGCGGTCTTCGAACTCGACGTGGCCCGGCTGCCGGAAGTCGGCATTGCCATCGAGCGTCACCTTGCCGTCCAGCGCCAGGATCTGATCGTCGGGCGTCCGCACCAGCGGGTTGACCTCGACCAGGGTGGCGTCCTCCCCGACGAAGACCTCCCACAGCTTGGCGATGGTGATCGCCGCGGCGTCGAGCACCTCGGCCGGCAGGTGGCCCTGTTCGGCGATCGAGCGGGCGAATGCCACGTCGACACCCTTGACCGCATCCACCGGGACCTTGGCCAGCCGTTCGGGCTTGGTGGCCGCGACCTCTTCGATCTCCACGCCGCCCTCCACCGAGCACATGGCCAGGTAGGTGCGGTTGGCGCGGTCGAGCAGGAAGGAGATGTAGTACTCCTCCGCGATATCGCTGGCCTCGGCGACCAGCAGCTTCTTCACGACGTGGCCCTTGATGTCCAGGCCGAGAATGTTCTTCGCGTGGTTGTACGCGTCATCCGGCGTCGCGGCGTATTTCACGCCACCGGCCTTGCCGCGTCCGCCGACCTTGACCTGCGCTTTGACCATCACCGGGTGACCGATCTCTTCGGCGATAGCCTTGGCCCCGTCAGCGGTGTCTGTCACCCGGCCGGGCGTCGTTGGGACGTTGTGCTTGGCGAACAGCTCTTTCGCCTGATACTCGAAAAGATCCATGGGCTCACTTCTGTGTGTCGGCCTATTTCCAAGCGAGCCGGGGTTTTCCGACGCCCGCTAGCGGGAACTGTATCGACACGGCCTTAACGTTCCGTCGTCGGTATCGGTGGATGTGTCAGATCTCACCGGGCGGTCGAGAGTGATTCAAATCACAATCCCCGGTGGATTTCTGGCTGAGCTTGCGACCTCCCCAGGTCGCCGGTTAACGTCGCAGGGTCCAGATAACGTTATGGTTACGGCTCGAGGGACAATCAGCTTGACTCAGCAAATCCCGGCACCGTCTCCTGTGCAAGGAGAGCTTTCGGCGTACCGCGGCAGCTTGTCAGCCCCCAGTCGCAACGAAGTCACCGACATCATTCCTTTCAATGAGTTCGGCAAGCTCGACGACCTGGATTTCAGCGCGAATTCGCATTTCGACAAAGAAGCTCAGGTCCTGCGCGCGCCTGAGCTCGACGACCTGGACGACACCGACAACCTCGTCGTCATGAACCTGGCCGGCCCCAGCGTGTCCGAGCGCCACATCGACCCACTCCGGCGGGACGGGTACCGCGGTAACGGCGACGCGGCGTTGATGGCCCGGCGCGGGCAGCACCGCAAACAGCTGACCGGCCCGGCTCGAGGTCGCGTGCTGATCGGCGCAATGGCGGCCGGTGCCGCCGCCGCTGCTGCGCACTCGGCCACCGAGGCCCCAGACCACTCCAAGGCCCAGACCGTGCTGGCCGCCCAAGCCTCAGCGACCAACGGCGGGCCGATCAGCACCTCCGGTGGCGGTATGCAGATGGTGACCGTGCAGCCGGCCGCCAACGTCGCTGTCCACAACGCCGAGCTGGCCCACGGTGTCGCGTTCGCTCAGGAACGCGCCCAGCGTGAAGCCAGGCTGCAGCAGCCGCTGTTCGTCATGCCGACCAAGGGCATCTTCACCTCGGGCTTCGGCTACCGGTGGGGCGTCCTGCACGCCGGCATCGACCTCGCGAACTCGATCGGCACCCCGATCCACGCGGTCTCCGACGGCGTCGTCATCGATGCGGGCCCGACCGCGGGCTACGGCATGTGGGTCAAGCTGCATCACGCCGACGGCACGGTCACGCTGTACGGCCACGTCAACACCACCGTGGTCAGCGTGGGTCAGCGTGTGATGGCCGGCGACCAGATCGCCACCATGGGCAACCGCGGAAATTCCACCGGCCCGCACTTGCACTTCGAGGTGCTGCTGGGCGGCACGCAGCGGGTGGACCCGGTGCCGTGGCTGGCCAAACGGGGCCTGTCTGTCGGCACCTTCGCCGGTTGACCGGTGACCGACCCGAACAGTCCCGCACCAGGCGATCGCCCGCCTCCCGCAGCGCCAAGCGGGCCCATGCCCGCCGCCGGCGGTCCTGAGCAGTCCCCTCCAACGACGCGCATCATTCGCCGGGCGCCGACCGGGCCGTTGCCGCAGGCGGTCGACGACGCCCGCACCACGCACATCCCGCGCCCGCCGTCGCCCCCGCAATACGCTCCGCCGAGCAGGCCGCCCGCGTTGGCACGCAGCCCCTACGGCGAACCCAGCCGGACAACGGCGGTGGCCGCCGCGGCCGTCAGCATCATCAGCGGCTGGGCCACGTCAGTTGTGGCGACCGACCTGATCGCGGGCTGGTGGAGATCGGACCGGCTGTTCTGTGTCGCAGTGGCGTTCCTTGCGCTGGTGTTCGCTTTTGCCACCATCTCCGGGGTGATCCTGCTGCTGCTACGCCAACCCCTGAGCCGCTACCTGATTGTGGCGGGCGCCGTGGTCGCGATTCTGACCTACCTCGGCGTGTTCATTGCCGGCGCGCGGGTGGCCTGGATCGTGCACACCCTGCCAATTCTGCCGATCACCAGCGCCGTGCTGACCTTGCTGCCGCGCACCCGGGCCTGGCTGCTCGAGGACTAGAGCTTCGCTACCGGAGCGTGGTTGTGCATCAGCTTGACCCGCCCCGAAC
>NZ_JBAPRN010000335.1:0-6110 GCF_049281135.1 Mycobacterium sp.
AAATCCTACTGAACAAGCCGGTTTGGAGATATCTGCGTGAGCACCCGCATGCGCGTTCTGGTGTGGGGCCCCGGTGGCCTCGGCAACATCTGTATTCGTGAGGTTATCCGTTTGCCCGAATTCGAACTGGTGGGCGTGCTGGCGTACTCACCCGACAAGGACGGCGTCGACGCGGGATTGCTGGCTGGAGTGGACGAGATAGGAGTTTGTGCCACAACAGATCTCGATGCCGCAGCCGCAATCGAGGCCGACGTGGTTGTCCATCTCGCCCGGGACTTCGGGCGCTATGACGCGGTAGCGGGCATCGAGACGTTTCTGCGCGCCGGCCGGAACGTCATCTCGGTGCACCCGTTTCACCATCCAGATGCCATGCGCTACACGTCGGCCCCGGATGACACGCTCACTCGGATTGAATCCGCCTGCACTGCAGGAGATTCGACATTCCATGCCACCGGCATCCACCCCGAGTTCATCGCCAATCGACTCGCCCCGACGCTGACAGGCATCTGCACCGACGTACGCAATGTCATGATCTTCGAAAACTGGGACATGAGCCAGTTCAATACCGCCACACTGAAAGTGATCGGGTTCGGCAAGTCACCCGAGCATATGGCATCCAATCCGGCCGTGGCGCAGATGACCGACAACTACTGTCTGCACAACCTGTATGGCCTTGCGGCGGCCCTAGGTGTGCATCTCGACCGCGCCGAATCCATCCACGAGTACGCACCCGCCCCCACCGAGCTGAGCTTTCCCACCCTGACCATCGCTGCCGGCACGGTGGGCCGGCTGACGCACACATGGCATGGGTACCGTCTCGGCGAGGCCTCAGCGATAGTCACCGCCGAGGTCAACTGGATGCTTGGCCGTGACGAAATGGTGCCACCGGGTTTCGACCCGAGCCATTACTACGGTGTCCGCGTCGACGGAACACCCTCACTGAGCGTAGGACTCACCATCACGCGGCCTCCGTCTCGAGAGGCCACATCACAGAATGCCGAGGATCCCGGATCTGAGCCGGGTTACTTCGGCGCGGTCGCAACATGTCTGCAAGCGGCGCCGCGAGTGATAGCGGCCGCAGCCGGCTGGCTAGGACCAGTGCAACCGCCGCTGCACTGGAGCCCCGATCTTCGGACTCTGGCAACCCGCTGATGACCCCGTCGTTATCCATCACCCCCGACCCACTCCCCTGGGACCACGTCGCCGACTACGGGCGCCGGCCGCCCCCTTGGCGTCGGCTGCTCGTCGAACGGCTACTGCGCCTCACTGCCGAAAGAGCCCCCACCGCACCAGCGCTCATCGCGGCCGATCACATGACCACGTGGCGCGAGCTTGACGAACTGGCCGACCGCGCGGCCGATGGACTGGTCCGCATCGGCGCCAATCCCGGCGACATTGTCGCATTGTTAGCAGGCAACACCCCGGCGACGCTGGCCATGATGTTCGGGATGTCACGGGCGGGGGTCACCGTACTGCCGATCAACCCGATGAACTCGGCCTCCGAAATCGCCTTCCAACTCGCCGATGCGGGAGCCAAGCTTCTGCTGTCCCCAGAGACGACCCCCGTCGAGTCCGTCATCGACGCCGGCCGACCGAACCCGCCGCAGGCCGACATCGACGAGAGTGCCCCGTTCTGGGTGCGCTTCACATCGGGCACCACAGGTAAGCCGCGGTGCTATTCAGTCAGCCACCGCGCCATCTCACTACTCGCCCAACAGCTGGCGATGGAGTTGAACCTTCGCTCAGACGATCGCATGCTCGTCAACGCACCGCTGGCCCACGCCGCATTCGCCTTCGCCGCCGCCATGGTGGTCGTCGGCGGAAGCATGCGCGTGAGCGCCTTCGATGCCGAGTCACTCTGGAACGAATGCGACGAGCACGGCATCACCCAACTATTGATGGTGCCGACAATGCTCGCCATGGCCCTCGACAGCGAAGGATCGGCGGCGACCGTCCGCAAAATCACCCTCCTCGGCTCCGAGCTACCCGGCGCACTTCGCCGCCGAGCCACCCAAAGATTCCCGGCAATCGATTTCACCGTGATGTACGGCGCTTCCGAGTTGGGAATGGTGACAGCCCTGCACGGCTACGAATTCGCAGGTCACGAAGGATCGGTGGGTCTGGCTCGCTTCGGCTACAGCATCCGCATACTCGACGACGACGGCAACGACCTGCCACGCGGCGAAATCGGGACCATCTACGTGCAAGGTCCCAGCATGGGCAACGGATTCATCGGCTCGGTGCCCGCGCCACCCAATGTCGTGCGCAACGGGTGGGTGACACCAGGCGACATGGGCCACCTCGATGAAAACGGTTTCCTGTACCTCGCCGACCGAAGATCAGACCTGATCATCAGCGGCGGCCTGAACGTCTACCCGGCTGAAGTCGAAAATGCGCTGCTGGATGTGCAGGGAGTCCGCGAAGTGGCCGTCGTCGGCCTGCCCGACGACAAATGGGGTCAACGGGTGACTGCGGTGATCGTCGGTGATGTATCGGTCGACATCCTCGAATCCCACTGCCGCACAGTACTTGCGCGGTACAAGATCCCGCGCCGCTTCGAATTCGTCCACACACTGCCAAAGAGTCCCACTGGAAAACTTCTACGCCGCAGCCTGCGCGAGAACCTGTCCCGACAAGTACAGCCGAGCCACCGGAGGGACCAATGACTGAACTCGTTCTGCTCGAAGGCCGGGGATCCATTCGCCACCTGGTTCTGAATCGCCCCCATGCGCGCAACGCCTTCAATTGGGAACTGTTGCACGCCCTGGCCGAGCGTCTGCGAATGGTCGGCGACGACCCCGCGGTCCGCTGTGTCGTAATACGCGGGGCCGGTCCGGTGTTCTCCGCCGGGATCGATCTATCGATACTGCCGCAACTGGCCAGCGCCCCACACACATTGTTGCCTTTCCGACGCGCGTGGACAGCGATCGGCGCGCTGATCGAGCAGATGCCCAAACCCGTCATTGCTCAAATACACGGCGCTGTGCTCGGCGGCGCATTTGAGCTGATCCTGGCATGTGACATGCGTGTCGTCACCGACACCACGACGATGCGTTTTATGGAGACGCTCAACGGAGTGGTTCCAGATGCCGGAGGATGCGCCCGATTACCGGGCATCGTCGGCGTGGGACGCGCCAAAGAACTCATTCTCGCGTCTCGCCCGATCACCGGCGAGCGAGCCGCGCAGATCGGGCTGGCCAACCATGCGGTCCCCTCGGCCGACCTCGACTCGACAGTGCAGGCTCTCGTCGACGATCTGCTCGCGTGCAAACCGGTCGCAGTTGCCATGGCCAAACGAGTCATTGACCAAGCTGCCCGACCCAATCTCGCCGCTGCACTCGATCAGGAACTGATGGCCCAGGAGGTATGTTTCGCGACCGAAGACTTCAGGCGACTTGCCGATCAGCTGACCGAGAGCCAATCCTGATCAGTTTCGTTGTTATTGAACGGATTACCAATGCTCCCGATACCGACGCTGGCGTCACTCACACGATGAAGCAGATCAAGAATGTATGACGGTTGGGTCATCATCGATCAGATCAAGCAGCACATCTGGTTGATGCTCTTATTCGGAGCATTGTCTATGGGTTCAGCGACGTTGTGGTACGTCGAATCCTTTCGGGTGTCGGAGAAATCAAAGCTGATGTCGATGCCCTTCCTCGCCGTCTTCGGCTGGCTCGGTCACGACTGGTCCTACGCGATGAACTTCAACCAATGGTTTCACCACTGGAACTATTGGCTCTTCAAACTGTTCTGGGTCGGCACGCACCCCGATGCGCTGACCGAGCAGTGGGCCGAAGTCGAGAAGCTGCTCGCCTCGGGCCGGCTGCCTCCTCCCGAGCCTGCGGTCTACCCGCGGGAAGAAGCCGCCGCCGCGATCGCCTCGCTGGAGAATCGCACCGCGAAAGGAAAAGTCGTCCTGCGCGTGCGAGATTGAACACTCACCGAGCCGCGGCCAGGTCGGACAGATGCTTGAGCGAATTCTCCAGGTGCGTGGGGTCGAACGGCGGGAATGGAATGTGCTCACGCATTTCGGGCGGTACCGCCGACCAGTCGTAGGTGAGCGTGACTTGAGATTCAGCGGATCCCGCGTCGTCTATGTCGTAACGCCAAATCCAGCCGCCGAATGACAGCGTCCCGTCTCCTGCGGCGTCCTGGCCCGGCTGCCAGGCAATCGCGTGGGGACGGTCGAACACGACCACCTTGTTGGCCATCTCGTAGTTCTTGGCGGGGTGGTTGTCGTGATACATCGCGATCCGGAAGATCTGGCCGTCACCCGTCAACGTCTTGCCGTCGAGGGAGTCTCTCACCCAACCGGTCCCGTCGATGGCGGCATGAGTCGTGGGGTCTGCCAGTACGCCGAATACCGCGTCGGCCGTTGCGGGGATGGTGATCGTGGCGGTGATGGTGTCGTTGGTCATGTCCTACAGACTGCGCCTAGTCCGAGAAGTCATCGCGAATACCGCAAACTACCCTTGTGTCGGGCCAGAAGGAAAAGTAATGTCACTTTCAGTTTCAGCCGTCCCGGATGCCGTCGCAACCCTGGAGCCGTACATGGAATCCTTCATTCACCTGCGAAAAGGCAAGACACCGCGTCGCCTACACGCTGACCTCGAGGGTCAGAAAGACGACGAACTCGGCCGCGGCGGGTTCACCGGCCGGACCGCGAACCTGTACCGCCGCCACGACCCCACCGCCTACCGGACAGAGGGTCCGTTGCGTCCCATTGACGTGCTGTCCAGCGAGCTCAAGCCCAGCGACGCGACCGACGCCAACGGTGGGCCGCTGTTGATGTTCACCAACCCGGACTGCCGGATCTCGTTGTCCCGACGCCACGAGCCGATGCCGTATTTCGTCCGCCACGTCGACGGCGATCTGCTGTGCTTCGTGCACCACGGGACCGGCCTGCTGGAGACGGAGTTCGGGCCGCTGCGTTACCGCCACGGCGACTGGGTGTATCTGCCGAAGGCATGCACCTGGCGTCACGTCCCAGAGGCCGAGACGACGTTGCTGATGATCGAGGCCAGCGACGAGTTCCGGGTTCCGCCACCGGGTTCGCTGGGCCGGCACTTCCCATTCGACCCCTCACAGGCGGTCATCCCCGAACCCGAGCCGATCGACGACGACGGCCGCGACGAGTACCAGGTGCGGCTGATCCATGAGAGCGGTCCGACAACGCTGTTCTATCAACATAATCCGCTCGACGTGGAAGGCTGGCGCGGCGACAACTTCGCCTTCACGTTCAACGTCGACGACTACAACGTGGTGACCTCCGACAGCGTCCACCTGCCCCCGACTGTGCACCTGTTCATGCAGGCCACCGGGGTCTACGTGATGAACTTCCTGCCCAAGCCCGCCGAAGGCGTCCCGGGTACCGAGCGCACACCGTGGTATCACCGCAACGTCGACTACGACGAGATCGCCTTCTTCCATGGCGGTTCGCTCTACGGCATTCCCATGCCGCCAGGCCTGATTTCCCATGCCCCACAAGGAGTTCACCACGGCGCGCCAGAGAAAGCGCGCGAGCGTGCCCGCCGCAAATTCGACGAGCATTCCCGCGTCGACTGGCAGGTGATCGCAGTCGACACCCGCAGGCGGCTGACGCCGTCGGCCGAAGTACTCGCCCACGACCTAGGACAACATTGATGACAAGAGCCGCTGCGCCCGTGAGGCACGACTACGACCGGATCCCCTATCTCGTTGCCTTCCAGAACAATTCCGGGGTTCGCGATGTATACGGCGGCCTCGCCGAGATCGTCGTGCTGGAAAGCTATCTGCTCAAGCCCAAAGACAACCCGTCGGACACCGTGCTGATGTTCATGCACCCGATCGGCGGTGGCGCCTACCTGCCGATGATCAACGCGCTGGCGCGGGCCGGTCATCACGTCATCTACTGCAACAGCCGATTCCGTGGCACCGACTCCGCGCTGCTGATGGAGAAGGTCGTCGAGGATCTCGGCGAGTGCATCAAGGACGCGAAGAACCGACTGGGCTACGACAAGGTGGTGCTGGCCGGCTGGAGTGGCGGCGGCTCGCTGTCGGTGTTCTACCAGCAGCAGGCCCAGCATCCGACGGTGACGTCCAGCCCGTCCGGCGACGGACCCGACCTG
>NZ_JBAPRN010000336.1:0-1872 GCF_049281135.1 Mycobacterium sp.
ACTCCGGCCAGGCCGTTGCTGTCGGTGACGATGACGGGCTTACCAGCGGCCATCGCCTCGATCACCGTCATTGGGAATGGTTCGTCGACCGACGGCAGCACGTAGGCGTAGGCAGCGGCCATGCGTGCCGAGATCTCCTCCGGTGCAAGGGCTCCGGTCCAGCGCAGTGCGTCGGCGCGGTGGGGGTGGCTTGCGGCGAATTCGGCGATGGCCGAGGTGACCGCCGCGCCCTCGCCTTCGTCGGGTCCGACCAGCGTGAACGACGCCTGCAACCCGGTCGACAGCAGCGCGGCGGCCGCGTCGACGAACACCGGCGCCCGTTTGCGTGGATGCAGCCGCGCCAGGAACAAGAACTCCGGGCCGTTCGAAAGGCTGGCCGCAGCCGCCGCGGTCGGCGGTGCGATGCCATTGGGCAGCAGGTCGATTCGGCGTGGCGCACCCAGCACAGCGGTCAACTGCCCGATCTCTTCGGTGCGCAGCGCGAACGCGGTGGCCGCGTGGCGCAGCACGCGGCGGGTGGCCAGCCGGTCCACCGCCCGCTGCACGATTCCGCTGCGCGGGATCACCATGCAGTGGGTCTGCACCACGTACGGGCGTCCGCGTAGGCGCGCGATGACGGCGGCGGGCAGGGCCACCCCGTCGCGGGCCAGGTGCACATGCACCACGTCGAAATCGCCGACGTGGCGCCACAGCCAGCGCAGCATCGACGGGGACCACAGGTAGGCCATCGGCTTGGAGCCGGCGACGCGCCGGATCGGGAAAAGCCGCAACGGCGCCGCGCCCATCTGCGAGGTCAACAGCGGCAGGTCGACGCTGCCGCCGATGAGCAACGTGTCGTGGCCGCGCGCGCGCAGCGCTTCGCACTGGTTCACCGCCACTCGCGTCGGCCCGCCGAACGCGCCGACCCCGGAGACCAGCGTCACGACCTGCAGCACCCTCAACGCGTCACCCTCGCTGGTCTGCCCGCACTCGCTGCGGCCCCTTGCCGCAGTCGGCGCCGAACGTGGCCGTCGCCGGCTGCCCACTGCTTTGGTCGCCCCGTCCGGAAAGTGACTAGTTCCAACGATTTTGATCTTCACGACTCCACCTTCGTGTGGCCGCGCGGTGCCAGGATCGTGGCTGCTTCCGGGACATCACGGGTAACCAACGCAGTGGCGCCGACTGTCGCACCGTCGCCGACGCGGACTCCACGCAGTATCGTCGCCCGGGCAGCGATCCACACCGAATCTCCGATGACAATCGGCGCATTGTCGAATTCAAATGTCGGGCTGGATATGTCGTGGCCGCCGCTGCACAGCACAACTGCTTGAGAGATGCAGGTATTCGATCCGATGACCACTGGCTCGGCGTTGATGATCCAGACCGATTCACCAATCCAGGTGTCGTTTCCGATCTCCAGTTTCCAGGGCCAGTCGATTTTGACGTCGAATTTTATGCGTGTGCCGGTTCCGATTCGGGCGCCGAACGCGCGCAGTACGAATACTCGAAGCTGGTTAGGACACCACCACTGCATGGTGAGGCACCGCGATACCAGCATCCATAGCAATCGCACGACCGGTGGCACGCCCACGGGACGGCCCTCACCGGTGAAGTCTCGTAGCGAGAAGCGCGCGCCCGGCGACGGGCGCAGATCTGGTTCGCGTTGTTGAGTCATCGGGTTCTCGATAACCATGCCTTTACCAGCAGCTTTCTGCAGCGGCGAACTTGAAAAATCGCCAGCGGTGCGGCGCCTTGGGATCGGCTGCATCCATGTTGTGATAACCGGTCGAGATTAGGCCGGCGGCAACGAGGACGGCTCGTGTGACATCGCCCAGCACGTTCGTCTTCCTTGTCGTGGGTGATCGAACAGCGAACCACCCGAAACCGGAGATC
>NZ_JBAPRN010000337.1:0-1659 GCF_049281135.1 Mycobacterium sp.
ACGTGCGAGTGATCGTGGCGCTGGGCGCATTCGGCTGGCGCTCTGCGCTCGACATGATTCGGGCCGGCGGTGGCCAGGTGCCCCGGCCGCAGCCGAAGTTCGGCCACCGCGCCACCGCGACCGTGCAGGCCGCTCACGGCGAGGTGGTGCTGCTGGGCTGCTACCACCCCAGCCAGCAGAACACCTTCACCGGCACACTGACCCCTGCGATGCTCGATGACATCTTTGGTGAGGCGAAGAAGCTGGCGGAACTATCCAGGTGAGCGCCGACGTTGACCCCACCATGCGGCTTTCCGTCCTCGACCTCGTCCCCGTCCGCACCGACCAGACCACCGCGGACGCCCTGGCAGCCACTGTGCGCCTGGCCCAAACCGCCGACCGGCTGGGCTACACCCGCTACTGGCTGGCCGAACACCACAACATGCCTTCCGTCGGCGCCACCAGCCCGCCGGTGCTTATCGCCTATCTGGCAGCGCAGACCACCCAGCTGCGGCTGGGCTCCGGCGGCGTGATGCTGCCCAACCACGCGCCGCTGGCGGTCGCCGAGCAGTTCGCCCTGCTGGAAGCGGCTGCCCCGGGCCGCATAGACCTCGGCATCGGGCGCGCTCCCGGCTCGGATCCGGTGACATCGGTGCTGCTACGCGGCGCGGCCGGGCGAGACGACCGCGACATCGACCAGTTTCCGCAGTACCTCGACCACGTGCGGGCGATGATGAGCGCGCGCGGCGTGCCGGTGCAATTGCGCGGCGGCGACGACTACATCCTCAAGGCCACTCCCGCAGCGGCCAGCGAGCCCCGGCTGTGGCTGCTCGGGTCGTCGATGTACTCCGCACAACTGGCCGCTGCCAAGGGCTTGCCGTATGTGTTCGCCCACCACTTCTCCGGCCAGGGCACTGAAGAGGCATTAGAGCTCTACCGCTCGCAGTTCGTGCCCGGCGAGCTGACCGCCGAGCCGGTGACCTTCCTGACCGTCAACGCCGCCGTGGCCGAAACCCACGACGAGGCAATGGCTTTGATCCTGCCGAACCTGCACATGATGGCCCGGCTGCGGACCGGCCAACCACTGGGGCCGGTCGAACTCGTCGAAGACATTCGTGACGACGCGCTCACCCCGCCGATGCGGCATATCGTCGACAGCGGGCTGCAACGCGCAATCGTCGGATCGCCCGCCGAGGCCGCCGACCAGGTGAACGCGCTGGCGCAGCAGTTCGGCGTCGACGAGGTGATGATCCATCCCGTCGCATCGGCGCACACCGGCACCGATCCCAAGGCGGCCCCCGCGCGCGAGAAGACGCTGGAGCTGCTGGCCAAAGAGTTGTTCTAAGCCGGGGTCAGCTTGACGACCGGGATGGGCCGCGAAGTCTTCTTCTGATACGCCACGTAGCGGTTGCTGTTGTTGTCGTTGACGAGCTTCCAGAGTCGCGCATAGTCGGGATCATCGGGCAGCACCGGGCTTGCCGTCACGCGGAAACGCTTTGGCCCGACATTGATTTCGACGCTCGGGTTGGCCTTCAGGTTGTGGTACCAGCCCGGCGCTTTGGGGTCGCCACCTTTCGACGCGACGACCAGGTACGCATCGCCGTCGCGCGCATATGTGAGCGTGGTCGTCCGCGCCTTGCCGGTTTTGGCGCCGACGGTGTGCAGCAGCAGGTTGGGAAC
>NZ_JBAPRN010000338.1:0-4944 GCF_049281135.1 Mycobacterium sp.
GCCACGTCGGCGCCGGCGCGCTGCGCGGTGAGCACCCGGCGGACCGAATCGGTGATCACGTTCACCTGCGGCAAATCAGCCAACGTGGCGCGCGCCGATCGCGTCGCCGACCGCGAGCTGTCGACGCTGACCACCTGCCCCGACTCCCCTACCGCGTCACCCAGGACCGCGGCGAAAACCCCTGCGCCCCCGTAGAGATCCCACGCGGTCATGCCCGGGTCGGGACGTGCCCATTCGCCCACCAGGTTGCTGTACGTTCGGGCCGCGTCACGGTGGGCCTGCCAGAAGGCCGTCACCGGCACCTGCCAGGTGTGCCGCCCGGCACGCTGCACGCCCTGGTAGCTGCCCTCGACCACGTCGGTCGAGTTGCGCCGGCCGTGGCGCACTGTGCGCGCCACATGCCGCTGGCCGTCGTCGTCGACGACGACATGCAGGTGCGCACCCGGCGGCCACGCCACGTCGGTGAGGCCGTCGATCAACTCGGCCGGCAGCTGGCCACAGTTGAGATCGGCGACCAGCTCGTCGCTGCGGTAGCGATGGAAGCCCGCGCGTCCATCAGCCCCGACGTCAAGCCGGATCCGGGTACGCCAGCCGGTCGGACCGGCCGTCGACACCGGCTGGACGGCGTCGTTCCACTGGTAATTACCTAGGCGGGCAAGCTGATTGGATACCACCTCGGCTTTGAGCGCCCGCGCTGCTTCCGGCTCGACGAAGGCCAGATCGCAGCAGCCGGCTCCGTCCACACCCGCAATCGGGCACAGCGACGCCCTTCGGTCGTCCGACGGCTCGATCACCTCGACAGCCTCGGCGTGCCAGTAGGCATCCCGGTCTGCGGTGACCCGCACCCGCACCGTCTCGCCGGGCAGCGCATAGCGCACGAACACCACCCGACCATCGTGGCGGGCGACGCAGCTCCCGCCGTTGGCCGGCGCCCCGACCGTCAACGTCAGTTCCGTGGATTCCGTTGTCAATCGAAAATCCCCCGCCGGGCATCGCCGGGTGCGGCATGCGGATGCAGCGTCTTGAGCCGCTCCGACGAATTGAGTTGCCAGGGAACCGATGTCACCATCACCCCGGACATGAACAGCAACCGGCCCTTCAGCCGCAGCGCGCTCTGGTTGTGCAGCACGTGCTCCCACCAATGGCCCACCACGTATTCGGGGAGAAAGACCGTCACCACGGTGCGCGGTGACTCTTTGCTCACCCGTTTGACGTAATCCAGTATGGGGCGCGTGATTTCGCGATACGGCGAAGCAATGACCTTCAGCGGCACACTGATATTGCTGTCTTCCCAGCGGCGGACCAGCGCACGGGTTTCCATGTCGTCGACGCTCACCGTGACGGCCTCCAGCACATCGGGCCGCGTCGCGCGCGCATAGGACAGCGCACGCACCGTCGGCAGATGCAACTTCGACACCAGCACCAGGGCGTGGTTGCGGCTGGGCAAGACAACGTCTTCGTCATCGGCGTGTTGCTCGATTTCCCGGCTGACGGTGTCGTAATGCTTGCGGATCATCTTCATCAACACGAACAGCAACGTCATGGCCACGACGGCGATCCAAGCCCCCGCGAGGAACTTGGTGACCATGACGACCACCAGCACGGTGCCGGTAGCGATGAAACCGACCGTGTTGACTACTCGGGAGCGCATCATCGTTCGCCGCACAGCCGGGTCGGTCTCGTTGCGCAGCAGCCGAGTCCAGTGCCGGACCATGCCGATTTGGCTCAACGTGAACGAAATGAACACCCCGACGATGTAGAGCTGAATCAGCGCGTTGACTTCCGCCCGGAACGCGATGATCGCCGCCAGAGCGGCCACCGCCAGGAACACGATTCCGTTGGAGAACGCCAATCGGTCGCCGCGGGTGTGCAACTGGCGCGGCAGGTAGCTGTCCTGCGCGAGCACCGAGCCCAGCACCGGGAACCCGTTGAACGCCGTGTTGGCCGCCAGCACCAGGATGAGTGCGGTCACGATGGCAATCAGCAGGAAGCCGATGTGAAAGCTGCCGAAAACGGCTTGGGCGATCTGGGCGACCAGCGTCTTCTGCTGGTAGCCGGGCGGGATGCCGCTCAGCTGCGTGGCCGGGTTGTCGACGATCTGGACCCCGGTCTCCTTGGCCAGCAGGATGATGCCCATCAACAGGCTGACCGCGATCGTCCCGAGCAACAGCAGTGTCGTTGCCGCGTTGCGCGACTTGGGCTTTCGAAAGGCCGGCACCCCGTTGCTGATTGCCTCGACACCGGTCAGCGCCGCACAACCCGACGAGAACGACCGGGCCACCAGGAAGACCAGCGCGAACCCGGTGATCGAGGTGCGTTCGGCATGCATCACAAACCCGGCCGACTCAGCCCGGATCGGTTCGGCCAGCACGTAAATCCGGAACAGGCCCCAGGCGAGCATGGCCCCGACGCCGACGATGAACGCATACGTCGGGATGGCGAACGCAACCCCCGATTCGCGGACACCACGCAGGTTCAGCCCCATCACCAACACGATCGAGAGAACACAGAAAACCACCTTGTGGTCTTCCACGAACGGAATCGCGGATCCGATGTTGGACATCGCTGATGCCGTCGAAACCGCAACGGTGAGAACGTAATCCACCATCAGCGCGCTGGCCACGGTGAGGCCGGCGTTGGGACCCAGGTTGGTGGTGACCACCTCGTAGTCGCCGCCGCCGGACGGGTAGGCGTGCACGTTCTGCCGGTAGCTGGCCACCACGACCAGCATCACCGCCGCCACCGCAACACCGATCCACGGTGCCAGCGAGTACGCCGCGAGACCGGCCACCGAGAGCATCAGGAAGACCTCCTCGGGGGCGTACGCAACCGAGGACAGTGCATCGGAGGCGAACACCGGCAAGGCGATCCGCTTGGGCAGCAGGGTGTGGCTCAGCCGGTCGCTGCGAAACGGCCGGCCCAAAACCAATCGACGCGCCGCGGTCGAAAGTTTGGACACGAGAGCCAAGAGTAAGCGCAACCGCGCCTGCCGGTACGGTTCACTAGACGAGAATGTCTCCCATACCGACTTGCCACCGCGGCTGGTCGGGCCGAGAGGACCTCAAGTGCGAGTGGTTGTGATGGGGTGCGGTCGGGTGGGCTCGTCCGTGGCGGACGGACTGTCGCGAATCGGCCACGACGTGGCGGTGATCGACAGTGAAAGCACCGCGTTCAGCCGGCTGAGTCCAGAGTTCCCCGGTGAACGGGTGCTCGGTTTGGGATTCGACCGGGACGTCCTGCTGAGAGCCGGTATCGAGGAGGCCGACGCCTTCGCGGCGGTGTCATCCGGTGACAACTCCAACATCATTTCGGCCCGGTTGGCCCGGGAAACCTTCGGTGTCCGGCGGGTGGTCGCCCGAATCTACGACGCCAAACGCGCCGAGGTCTACGAACGTCTCGGCATTCCCACCATCGCGACCGTGCCGTGGACCACCGACCGGCTGCTGCATGCTCTCATCCGGGAAAGCGAGACCGCGAGGTGGCGGGACCCGACCGGGACTGTCGCCGTGGTCGAGGTCGTCCTGCACGAAGACTGGGTGGGCCGCGCGGCCACCGATCTCGAGACCGCCACCGGTGCACGGGTGGCATTTCTGATCCGATTCGGTACCGGCGTGCTTCCCGAACCCAAGACGGTCATCCAGGCCGGCGATCAGGTCTACATCGCAGCGATCTCCGGACGTGCGGCCGAGGCCGTGGCCATCGCGGCGTTGCCGCCAAGCGAGGACCTCGAATGAAACGCGCCGACGACGATGCAGAGCGCCGCGATGAGCAGGAGCGGCGCCGATGAAAGTAGCTATCGCCGGCGCAGGCGCGGTCGGCCGCTCGGTCGCCCGTGAGTTGATCGAGAACGAGCACGACGTCACACTGATCGAGCGCAAACCGGAGCACATCGACGTCGACGCCATCCCGGCGGCGCACTGGCAGCTCGGGGACGCCTGCGAAGTGAGCATGCTCGAGTTGGTGAAGCTGCACGAATTCGACGTGGTGGTGGCCGCCACCGGCGACGACAAAGTCAACGTGGTGCTCAGCCTGCTCGCCAAGACCGAATTCGCGGTGCCGCGGGTGGTGGCCCGTGTCAACGACCCCCGCAATGAATGGCTCTTCACCGACGCCTGGGGCGTCGACGTGGCGGTGTCCACCCCGCGGATGCTGGCGTCGTTGATCGAGGAGGCCGTCGCAGTCGGAGACCTGGTGCGGCTGATGGAGTTTCGGAAGGGTCAGGCCAACCTGGTCGAGATCACACTGCCCGACGACACGCCGTGGGGCGGCAAGCCGCTGCGCAAGCTGCAGCTGCCCCGCGACGTCGCGCTGGTGACAATTCTGCGTGGACCGCGGGTGATAGTGCCGCAGGAGGACGAGCCGCTCGAAGGAGGCGACGAACTGTTGTTCGTCGCCGTCACCGAGGCGGAAGAGGAACTGCGTCAGCTTCTGCTACCGCCGGAGTGACGGAGACGGCGTCGATGGCACGCTGTGCCGCCCTGATCGCCAGGAACGTCACCAACGCCGCCACCGCGGCCAGCGGCCAGCCCATCGAAATGCGTGCCACCACCAGCCACCCGGTGTGGTTGCTGTCGTAGAGCACCCGCTGCACCACGAAACGGGCGCCGAACACCAGCACCCAGGTGAGCGTGGCGAGGTCGAAGGCGTACACCGCGCGACGCACCTCGCGCCACTGCCGATCGTGTCCATGCAGCCAGCTCCACAGGTAGCCGACAACCGGCCGGCGGACCAGGATCGACACCGCGAACACCGAGGCCCAGATCAGCGATGTCCAGATGCCGAGCAGGAAGTAGCCTTTGGACTCCCCCAGCATGTAGGCGATCAGCGCGCAGACGGCGACGCCGATGAGCCCGGACACCGCCGGCTGGACCGAATCGCGGCGCACCAGTCGCCACAGCAGGATCAGCGTGGCAACGCCGAGCGCCGCGCCGGCCGCCGCGGCCA
>NZ_JBAPRN010000339.1:0-5452 GCF_049281135.1 Mycobacterium sp.
GGCCCGGAGCTCGCGCCATTCCTGCTGCAGCAGAGCCTGTTCGGTGTCGCGCTGCGCGCTGACCGAGACATATTCACCGAGTGCCATTGAGACCGCGCCGGCGGCCAACCCGGCGATTCCGGCGGTCATGATCGGGCCGCGCGCCACCGTCGCGGCGGCGACTCCGACGACGATGCCCGCCGTCGAGACAATCCCATCGTTGGCGCCCAGAACCCCCGCGCGAAGCCAATTCAGGCGTGCCGAGACCGAACCCCGATGAGGCTCATGCGGATGGGACACGGGGCAAGATTAGACAACGTCACCGAGTACCGTCGCCGTATGGGCACCAGCGAATCGGTCCGGCCGCCGTGGTGGCTCAAACCGGCCAACAAGCTAGTCATCCGAATGTCGCGGTTGGGCCTGAGTTTCGGCGGCGAGAGCCCGGTCGTGTTGACGGTGGCCGGGCGCATATCGGGACGTGACCGCTCGACTCCGGTCACACCGATGGCTGTCGGCGGCCGCGAGTACGTCGTCGCGGGATTCCCCGGTGCCGACTGGGTGGCCAATGTCCGGGCCGCCGGCGAAGCAACCGTCGCCCGCGGCCGAAGTGTCCGACGGGTCAGAATGGTCGAACTGTCCGCTGACGATGCCCGCCCGTTGCTGCGGGTGTTCCCCGAAGAGGTGCCCACCGGAGTTGGTTTCATGAAGCGCGCCGGCCTGGTGACCGAAGGCCGACCGGACGAATTCGAAGCATTGGCCGGCCGCTGTGCGGTCTTTCGACTGGACGGAATTCAATAATCTTGAGCGACAATCCCTTTCACGCTGATGAATGGAAGCCGGTCGATGGATTCGGCGACCTGACCGATATCACCTATCACCGGCACGTCGCTGACGCGACCGTGCGGGTGGCGTTCAACCGGCCCGAGGTGCGCAACGCGTTTCGCCCGCACACCGTCGACGAGCTCTACCGCGTGCTCGACCACGCCCGGATGTCGCCCGGCGTCGGGGTGGTGCTGCTGACCGGAAATGGGCCGTCACCGAAAGACGGCGGCTGGGCGTTCTGCTCCGGGGGCGATCAGCGCATCCGCGGCCGCAGCGGCTACCAGTACGCAAGCGGAGACACTGGCGACACTATTGACGCCGCAAGGGCTGGAAGGCTGCACATCCTCGAGGTGCAGCGGCTGATCCGCTTCATGCCCAAGGTGGTGATCTGCGTGGTCAACGGCTGGGCCGCGGGCGGTGGGCACAGCCTGCACGTGGTGTGCGACCTGACCCTGGCCAGCCGCGAGCACGCCCGGTTCAAGCAGACCGACGCCGACGTCGGCAGCTTCGACGGTGGCTACGGCAGCGCGTACCTGGCTCGACAGGTCGGCCAGAAGTTCGCCCGCGAGATCTTCTTCCTCGGCCGGCCCTACACCGCCGAGCAGATGCACCACATGGGCGCGGTCAACGCCGTCGTCGACCACGCCGAGCTGGAGTCGGAAGCCATTCAGTGGGCGGCCGAGATCAACGCGAAATCACCTCAGGCGCAACGGATGCTGAAGTATGCGTTCAACCTGCTCGACGACGGGCTGGTGGGCCAACAGCTGTTTGCCGGTGAAGCCACCCGGCTGGCATACATGACCGACGAGGCCGTGGAGGGCCGCGACGCGTTCCTGGAGAAGCGGCCGCCGGATTGGAGCGCGTTCCCGCGCTACTTCTGACGAGACGTCGTCGATATCGACGCCAGCGCGAAGAAGTGCGAGAGCCCGTCACGCTCACGTCGATCTGGGCGCCGGTCGCCGCCACCTAGACTCCTGACCTGTGAGTAAGAATCCACTGCGCCGATTGGCCGAGCAGATCACGCTGGCCAGCATGCGCCCGCCGCTGACCCCGCGTCTGCTGCCTGGGTCGGGCGCCGCCAAGGTCGATCTCGCCGGCAAGCGCGTCATGATCACCGGCGCCTCGTCCGGCATCGGCGAATGCGCCGCCGAACAATTCGCCCGCCACGGCGCCACCGTGGTCGCGGTGGCGCGCCGTCAGGATCTGCTCGACGAGCTGGCCGGCCGCATCACCGAGAGCGGCGGCAATGCGACGGCGATCTCCTGCGACCTGTCCGATCTGGACGCCGTCGACGCACTGGTCGCCGATGTCGAGCAGCGTCTCGGCGGGGTGGACATCTTGATCAACAATGCCGGGCGGTCCATCCGACGGCCGCTGGCCGAGTCGCTGGAGCGCTGGCACGACGTCGACCGGACCATGGTGCTCAACTACTACTCCCCGCTGCGGCTGATCCGCGGCATCGCGCCCGGGATGCTCCAGCGCGGCGACGGGCACATCATCAACGTCGCGACGTGGGGCGTGTTCAGCGAGCCGTCACCGTTGTTCGCCGTCTACAACGCATCGAAGGCAGCGCTGTCGGCGGTCAGCCGGGTGATCGAAACCGAATGGGCGACAAGGGGTGTGCACTCGACCACGCTGTATTACCCGCTGGTGGCCACCCCGATGATCGCGCCGACCAAGGAATACCAGGGTTTGCCGGCGCTGACCTCCGAGGAGGCCGCGGGCTGGATGATCACCGCGGCGCGCACCCGCCCGGTCCGGATCGCGCCGCGCATGGCGCTGGCCGCGCAGGCGATAGACACCGTCGTTCCGGGGCTGGCGACCACGATGATCAGGCGGCAGCGGCTCCAACCGAACAACCCGGCGTGATAGACACGACAACATGGAGATTCTCGCCAGCCGGGTGCTGTTTCGGCCGGTGGATTACCAGCGGTCGCTGGGCTTCTACCGCGATCAGATCGGTTTGGCGATCTTCCGCGACTACGGCGCGGGGACGGTGTTCTACGCCGGCCAGTCGCTGATCGAGTTGGCCGACCATGGCGCACCGGAAGACTCGGCCGGACCTTTCCCCGGCGCGCTGTGGCTTCAGGTGCGCGACGTGGTGGCGACGCAGAACGAATTGGAAAGTAGAGGCGTCACGATCGCGCGCGAGGCCCGTCAGGAACCATGGGGTCTGCACGAAATGCATGTGGTCGATCCCGACGGCGTTCTGCTGATCTTCGTCCAGATTCCACCGGAACACCCACTCCGCCGCGACACCCGCGGTTAACGTGATGAGCTCCGAAGTTAACCCCAGACGAACATCTGACAACGACCAGCGATATACCTTGGATTACCCTCACCGTTCTTTCGACAACTGCACCCAACTACCCCCAGAATTAGGCCCGTGAACCTTCAGTTGTTCCTTCTGATCATCGTCGTGATCACTGCCCTCGCTTTCGATTTCACGAACGGCTTCCACGACACCGCCAACGCCATGGCCACCTCCATCGCGAGTGGAGCACTCAAGCCGAAGGCCGCGGTAACGCTCTCGGCTGTGCTGAACCTGCTGGGAGCGTTCCTGTCGACCGCGGTCGCCGGAACCATCGCGAAGAATCTGATCGACGGTCACCTGGTCAAACCCGATTTGATCTTCGCCGGGCTGGTTGGCGGGATCGTCTGGAACCTGCTGACTTGGCTGCTGGGTATCCCGTCGAGCTCGTCGCACGCCCTGGTCGGCGGCATCATCGGCGCCATGATCGCCGCGGTCGGCGGGCATGGCGTGATCTGGACCGGCGTGGTCTCGCTGGTGCTGATCCCGGCCCTGGTCTCGGTCATACTGGCGGGGGTCGTCGGCGCGGTTGGCACCTGGCTGGTCTACCGACTCGACCGCGGCGTGCCCGAAGAGCGCAGCGAAAATGCCTTCCGCCGCGGCCAGATCTTCTCGGCCTCCCTGGTCTCGCTGGCCCACGGCACCAACGACGCGCAGAAGACGATGGGTGTGATCTTCCTGGCGCTGATGTCCTACGGCGCAGTCAGCCGGGCGTCCCACACGCCCCCGTTCTGGGTGATCCTGGCCTGTGCCTGCGCGATGGCGCTGGGCACCTACACCGGCGGCTGGCGGATCATCCGCACCATGGGCAAGGGCATCGTCGAAATCAAGTCGCCGCAGGGCATGGCCGCCGAATCGTCCTCGGCGGTCATCATTTTGCTGTCGGCTCATTTCGGCTACGCGCTGTCCACCACTCAGGTGGTGACCGGCTCGGTGCTCGGCAGCGGGGTGGGCAAGCCGGGCGCCGAGGTGCGCTGGAGCGTGGCGGGCCGGATGGCCGCCGCGTGGCTGATCACCTTGCCGTCCGCCGGCCTGGTCGGTGCCGTCACCTACTACATCGTGCACGGTGTAGGCGGCTACCCTGGCGCGATCCTCGGCTTCCTGCTGCTGGTGGCCACGGCCACGGCGATCTACCTGCGGTCGCGCAAGAGCAAGGTCGATCACACCAATGTCAACGCCGAGTGGAAGGGCGACCTGACCGCCGGTCTCGACGAGGATGGCCGCCCAGGCCTCGCCGGCGCCCCCTACACAAACAGCGAGGCTGCCGGTGCCGCTGCATCCACCGAGAGCAAGAAAGCAGGCACGCTATGAGCCACTGGTTCAACTACGAAGCCTCACTGAAGATCCTGCTCTTCGGCCTGATCCTCGGCAGTGGACTGCCCGCGCTGTTCGCGCTCGCCGTGAAGGTGGGTGCGGTGGGCGCCGGCATCCAGGGCTCCGACGGCGCGGCCGTCGCGCACAAGAACCCGGCGCTCACCGCTATCAGCTACGCGATTTACGCATTGGCGCTGGTCGCGGTCGCGATCGGCGTGCTCTACGTCGCACGTGACGCCCTTGGGGCGTGGACCGGCGTTTACCTTCTTGGGGCGAAGCCCGCGTAAAGTCGGAATTTATTCAGTTTTGAGGCTTACCGACCGTCCGACGGGGGAAGTGGACTCATTGTGAACCGATTCCTGACTTCAGTGGTCGCGTGGCTTCGTGCGGGCTACCCAGAAGGCATTCCGCCGACCGATTACGTCCCCGTGCTCGCGCTGCTGTCCCGCCGGCTGAGCAACGACGAGGTCAAGTTGGTGGCCCGCGAACTCATGCAGCGAGACGACTTCGACCACGTCGACATCGGCGTGCTGATCACTCAACTCACCGACGAGCTGCCCTCTCCAAAGGACGTCGAGCGGGTGCGGGAACGGCTGGTCGCCAAGGGCTGGCCGTTGGACGACGCCCGCGACGACGAGGAGACGGCCGGATAGCCGTCCTGCGTGCGTTCGCCGTGGCGCAGGGCTCCTCGGCGAGCCCATTGCTGGCCGAGCTCGACGACGTCCTGAACGGCCGAGCATCCGCGGTGGTGCCGGTCGGTGCCGACGACTCCGCATTGGCGGCGCTGCGGGTGGGCGAGGAGATCGACGACGACATCGCGCTGGTGGTGACAACGTCGGGCACCACGGGCACCCCGAAAGGCGCGCTGCTGACCGCCACCGCGCTGACCGTGAGCGCCGACGCCACGCATGACCGGCTGGGCGGCCCGGGCCGGTGGCTGCTGGCGTTGCCGCCGCATCACATCGCCGGCATCCAGGTGCTGGTGCGCAGCCTGCTGGCCGGCACCGTCCCGGTCGAGCTGGACGT
>NZ_JBAPRN010000340.1:0-7059 GCF_049281135.1 Mycobacterium sp.
AAAGAAAGACATGATCATCTCCGGCGGCGAGAACATCTACTGCGCGGAGGTGGAGAACGTCCTCGCCAGTCACCCGGAGATCGTCGAAGTCGCGGTAATCGGACGTCCACATGAGAAGTGGGGTGAAGTGCCGATCGCGGTCGCGGCCGTCGCGGCCGGTCGGCCGCAAAATCTAAGCATCGAGGACCTCGACGAGTTCCTCGGCGAGCGGCTCGCGCGCTACAAGCACCCGAAGGGCCTGGAGATCGTCGACGCGCTGCCGCGCAACCCCTCGGGCAAGGTGCTGAAGACCGAATTGCGGACGCGTTACGGGGCTTCGGCTGGGCCTCAAAGCGCCTCAGCGTCAACGGATCCAGGGTAGATCGGATGAACCTGACATAACGAAGAACACGCAGGTCAAATTGACGAAAGGCCAATAACGCGGATGCCATGCAAGCCCACGATCCCATCGGGTACAGTCCTGTGGTCCGCCTTACTACCAACCAGTAGGGAGACGGAGATCACACACCTAGGGACGGGGCAAGGAGGGGCGGTGCGAAACTTTTCGCACCTCCCTCGCAAGTCGCAGGGTCGCGGCGGGAAGGGGTGCCAGTGACAACGACGCAGCCTCGGGTCACTGATTACGTCCGTGACCAACTAGGCCCGCCACTGGTTCTCGTCGGCGGCTTTTTCCGGATGTGCGTGCTGACCGGAAAAGCGTTGTTCCGCTTTCCATTTCAGTGGAAAGAGTTCATCCTGCAGTGCTGGTTCATCCTGCGGGTGGCACTGCTGCCGACGATGGCGGTGTCGGTGCCGGTGACGGCGCTTTTCATCTTCACCTTCAACATCCTGTTGATCCAGGTCGGCGCCGCCGACATCTCGGGCGCCGGCGCGGGTATCGCCGTCATCACCCAGATCGGCCCGATCAACACCGTGCTGGTGATCGCCGGCGCGGTCTCGACGGCCATCTGCGCAGACCTCGGTGCGCGCACCATCCGCGAAGAGATCGACGCGATGGAAGTGCTTGGCATCGACCCCATCCACCGGCTGGTGGTTCCGCGTGTACTGGCCTGCGCCCTGTGCGGAATGCTGCTCAACGCCTTGGTCAGTATGGTCGGCCTGGTCGGCGGTTTCCTGTTCGGCGTCTACATGCAGAACGTGTCGGCCGGCGCCTACCTGGCCACGCTGACCCTCGTCACCGGGCTGCCCGAAGTCGTCATCGCGACCGTCAAGGCACTGTCCTTCGGGCTCATCGCAGGACTGGTCGGCTGTTACCGCGGCCTTACGGTGAAGGGTGGTTCCAAGGGGCTGGGCACCGCCGTGAACGAGACTGTGGTGCTGTGCGTGGTGGCGCTGTTCGCGGTCAATGTGGTGCTGACCACCATCGGTGTGCGCTTCGGAACGGGGATGTGACATGTCGACCGTCCAGATATTGCGCGGCCGCTTCCCACGGGCGTCCTCCACGCTCCGCAAGTACGGCGAGTCCGCGACCCGACCGCTCGACGAGGCCGGCAAGATCGGTTGGTTCGCGATCATCGGTGTCCGCGACATGGTGTGGGCGCTTGCCCGCTATCGCAAGGAGATTCTGCGGCTGATCGCAGAGGTCGGCATGGGTACCGGCGCGATGGCCGTGATCGGTGGTACCGCGGTGATCATCGGCTTCGTGACGATGTCGGCCGGTTCGCTGGTCGCGATCCAGGGTTTGGCGTCGTTGGGCCACATCGGTATTGAGACCCTGCTCGGGTTCGTCGCCGCCTTCATCAACGTCCGTCTCGTCGCGCCCATCGTCACGGGCATCGCCCTGGCGGCCACCGTCGGCGCCGGCGCCACGGCCGAGCTCGGCGCCATGCGGATCAGCGAGGAGATCGACGCGCTCGAGGTGATGGGCGTCAAGTCGACGGCATACCTGGTGTCGACCCGCATGCTGGCCGGACTGGTCGTGATCATCCCGCTCTACTCGGTGGGTCTGATCCTGTCGTTCCTTTCGCCGCAGATCGTTACGACCGTCTTGTATGGACAGACATCTGGTACTTACGAGCACTACTTCCGTACGTTCTTGCGCCCCGACGACGTGTTCTGGTCGTTCGTGGAAGTCATCATCATTGCCGCCGTCGTGATGTTGTCGCACTGCTACTACGGCTATAACGCCAGCGGCGGTCCCGTCGGGGTGGGCGAGGCGGTCGGCCGCTCGATGCGCTTCTCGTTGGTTGCGAACCCCATCGTCATCCTGTGTGCCGAAATGGCGCTCTACGGCGTCAATCCCAACTTCAACTTCACTGTGTAGGCGGGCCATGACGAGTCCACGAGGGAAGATCAACAAAGCGCCGTTCCAGCCGTTCCGGGTGGCCGGTGTCATCGTTTTCCTGATCGCGGCGCTCGTGCTGTGGTTGGTGTTCCTTCAGTACAACGGGGACTTCACCGAGAAGACCAAGCTGACCATGCTGTCCGACCGGGCCGGTTTGGTGATGGACCCCGGCTCGAAGGTCACCTACAACGGGGTGCAGATCGGACGGGTGGACAAGGTCGACGAGATCGAACGGGACGGCAAGCCCGCGGTCAAGTTCAGCTTGGACGTCTACCCCAAGTATCTGCACCTGATCCCGGCCAACGTGGACGCCCGGATCGTGGCCACCACGGTGTTCGGTGAGAAGTACGTGTCGATGACAGCGCCGGAAAACCCTCTGCCGCAACGGATTACGCCGTCGAACGTGATCGACGCCCGGTCGGTGACGACGGAGATCAACACGCTGTTCCAGACCATCACGCAGATCGCCGAGAAGGTGGACCCGGTCAAGGTCAACCTGACTCTGAGCGCGGCGGCGCAGGCGTTGAGTGGGTTGGGCGACAAATTCGGGCAGTCGATCATCAACGGCAGTGCCGCGCTCGACGAAGTCAATCCGCGGATGCCGATCATCCGCCACGACATTCAGCAGTTGGCCACGCTGGGCGACACCTACGCCGACGCCGCCCCGGATCTGATCAATTTCCTCAACAATGCGTCAACCACGGCCCATACGATTCACGCGCAGGAAAAAGATTTGGACCGGGCGCTGCTGGCCGCGGCGGGCTTCGGCGCCACCGGCGCGGACATCTTCAACCGCGGCGGGCCGTACCTGGCTCGCGGGGCCAAGGACCTGGTGCCGACGACCCAGATGCTGGACACCTACAGCCCCGAGTTGTTCTGCACCGTGCGCAATTTGCACGACGCCGAGCCCAAGGTTGCTGCGTTCACCAGCCCGTATTCGCTGCGGTCCGAGACCGAAATCTTCTCCGGGCTGGGGCTGGCTCTCAGTCTTCCGGGCCTGGGAATCACGGCGGCCACGCTGGGACTCTCGGCGCTGACCGGCCTGATCGGCGGGGCGCCCAACCCGTACATCTACCCGGAGAACCTGCCACGGATCAATGCGCACGGCGGGCCGGGCGGCGCGCCGGGTTGCTGGCAGAGCATCACCCGTGAGCTGTGGCCCGCGCCGACGCTGGTCATGGACACCGGCAACAGCCTCGCGCCGTACAACCATGTCGATACCGGCTCCCCGTACGCAGTCGAGTACGTCTGGGGCCGCCAAGTGGGAGACCACACGATCAACCCATGAAAATCACCGGAACCCTCTTCAAGCTCGGCATCGTCTCGCTGGTGCTGCTGTTTTTCACCGCGCTGATCGTCGTCGTGTTCGGCCAGATGCGCTTCGACAGGACCACCACCTACACCGCCGAGTTCAACAACATCAGCGGGCTGCGCAACGGCCAGTTCGTTCGGGCCTCCGGGGTGGAGATCGGCAAGGTCAAAAACATCAAGCTGGTCGACGGTGGCCATCGAGTGCGGGTCGAATTCGACGTCGACCACTCCGTCCCGCTCTACCAGTCCACGACTGCTCAGGTGCGTTACCTCAACCTGATCGGTGACCGCTACCTGGAGCTCAAGCGCGGCGACGGCGAGGGCGCCGATCGGGTGCTTCCGCCGCACGGGTTCATCCCGCTCTCGCACACCCAGCCGGCGCTGGACCTGGATGCGTTGATCGGTGGTTTCAAGCCGCTGTTCCGGGCGCTCGACCCGGAGAAGGTCAACAACATCGCGACGGCCATCATCACCGTCTTCCAGGGGCAGGGCGGCACCATCAACGACATCCTCGATCAGACCGCACAGCTGACCTCGCGCATCGCGGAGCGAGACGAGGCGATCGGCGAGGTGGTCAAGAACCTCAACATCGTGCTGGACACCACGGTCAAGCACCGCAAAGACTTCGACCAGACCGTCGACAATTTCGAAAAGCTGATCAGCGGCCTGAACGAGCATGCCGAACCGTTCGCGGCAGGCATCGCGAACATCAGCAACGGCGCCGGGACGGTGGGCGACCTGCTCGCCGACAACCGGGCTCTGCTGCACAAGACGCTGAACTACCTCGAGCCTATTCAGCAGACCGTCGTCGACCAGAAAGACCTCTACGACGACCAGATTCACCGGACGCCGATCGGGGTGAACATCGTGGGGAACGCCGCCGGCAACTACGGCGACTGGGTCAACTTCTACCTGTGCGACCTCACGCTGAAGACGAACGGACTGCAAGCGGGTGGACCGGTCCGCACGGTCAAGATCTGGTCGCAACCGACGGGTAGGTGCACGCCGTAATGAGGACGCTGGAACCCGCCAACCGGAAGCGAATCGGCCTGATGGGCCTGATCGTGACGGTGATGGTCGTCGGTGTCGGTCAGACTCTCACCAGCACCCCGCAGCTGTTCGCGCAGCCCAGCTACTACGGACAATTCACCGATTCTGGGCAGCTGAACAAAGGCGACAAAGTGCGTATCGCCGGCGTCGATGTCGGCCAGGTCGAGACGATCAACATCGACGGCGACCACGTCGTGATGAAGTTCTCCACCGGAAGCAACACCATCGGCACCGAGAGCCGGCTGGCGATCAAGACCGACACCATTTTGGGTAAGAAGGTGCTCGAGATCGAGCCGCGGGGAACCCAGACGTTGCGGCCAGGCGCGATACTGCCGGTGGGCCAGAGCACCACCCCGTACCAGATTTACGACGCGTTCTTCGACGTCACCAAGGCTGCCGCCGGCTGGAACATCGACACCGTCAAGCAATCGTTGAATGTGCTGTCGCAGACCATCGATCAGACCTACCCACACCTGAGTGCAGCACTGGACGGGGTGGCCAAGTTCTCCGACACCATCGGCAAGCGCGACGAGCAGATCACTCATCTGCTCGCGCAGGCCAACCAGATCGCCAGCATCTTGGGTGATCGCAGCCAGCAGGTCGACCGGCTGTTCGTCAACTCCAACAACCTGCTGGCCGCGTTCAATGAGCGCAGCCGGGCGATCAGCGCGCTGCTGAGCAATGTCTCGACGTTCTCGGCCCAGGTGGAGAACCTCATCAACGACAACCCGAACCTCAACCACGTTTTGGAGCAGCTGCGCGTCGTCAGCGACCTGCTGGACAAGCGTAAGGACGATTTAGCGCTGACGATCAAGAACTTCGGCAAGAGCGTGGCGGGCCTGAATGAAGCCGTCGCGTCGGGGCCATATTTCAAGGTGCAGCTGACCAACCTGCTGCCCTACTGGATCCTGCAGCCGTGGGTGGACTCCGCCTTCAAGAAGCGCGGCATCGACCCGGAGAACTTCTGGCGTAGTGCCGGGTTGCCGGCGTTCAAGTTCCCCGACCCGAACGGCACCCGCTTCCCCAATGGTGCGCCGCCGCCTTCGCCGACAACGTTGGAAGGAACCCCGGATCATCCGAACCCGGCGGTGGCGCCTGGATCGCCGTGCTCGTACACGCCGACGCCGGAATTGTTCCCGCGGCCCGGCAACCCGATGCCGTGTGCGGGTATCGACCAGAACCTGGGGCCATTCGGACCGAACGGGCCGTACCCGGCCCTTCCCGATGTGGCCTCCTCGCCGCCGAACCCTGCCGGTCTGCCCCCGACCCCGGGGATCCCGATCGCCGGGCTGCCGGGCCAGGTGCAACCCGATGTGCCGGGCACTCCCGTTCCCATTGCACCCGGCCCGCCGGGAGCGCGCACCGAGCCGCTGGGACCACTACCCGGCCCGGCTCCGGCGAATCCGGCTGCGGCACCACCACCAGGACCAGTGCCCCCAGGGCCCCCGCCCCCACCCGGGCCGGGCAATAACCTGCCGGCACCGTACATCGGCAACACAGGTGGAGCCGGCGGCAGCGGTGCGCAAGGAGGTAACCAGAATTGAGCACCGTCTTTGATTTCCGCAACGTCCGGCTGCCGAAGCTGTCACGGGCCTCGATCGTCATCGGCTCGCTGGCGATCGTGGCGGCACTTGTGCTGGGTTTCCTTGGCATCCAGCTCTACAAGAAGCTGACAACCAACACCGTCGTGGCCTATTTCCCGGTCGCGAACGCCCTGTACAACGGGGACAAGGTCGAGATCATGGGCGTGAAGGTCGGCGCGATCGACAAGATCGAGCCGGCCGGCGACAAGATGAAGGTCACCTTCCACTACTCCAACAAGTACAAGGTGCCCGCTGATGCGCAGGCGGTGATCCTCAACCCGACGCTGGTGGCGTCGCGGCTGCTCCAGCTGGAACCGCCCTACAAGGGCGGGCCGGTGCTGGCCGACAACGCGGTGATCCCGGAAGAGCGCACCCAGGTGCCCACCGAATGGGACGAGCTGCGCAACACCATCACCAACGTCATCTCCAAGCTCGGGCCGACGAAGGAGCAGCCCAAGGGCCCATTCGGGGACGTCATCGAGGCGTACGCCGACGGCCTGGCCGGCAAGGGCAAGCAGATCAACACCACCTTCAACGACCTGTCGCGAGCGCTGACGGCGCTCAACCAGGGGCGAGGTGACTTCTTCGCGGTGGTGCGCAGTCTCGCGCTGTTCGTGAACGCACTGCACGCCGACGACCAGAAGTTCGTCGCGTTGAACAAGAACCTGGCTCAGTTCACCAACAGCCTGACTGGCTCCGATCGTGACCTGGCCAACGCGGTGCAACAGTTCGACGGCCTGCTGACCACCGTGCGCCCGTTCCTGGACAAGAACGCCGACGTTCTGACGCACGACATCAACAACCTCGCCGACACGACCAACACCCTGGTCC
>NZ_JBAPRN010000341.1:0-1744 GCF_049281135.1 Mycobacterium sp.
TCCCCGAGCCGCGATCGGACGGTGTCCAGGTCCGGTCGGTTGCCGCGCCGCGACTGGCAAAATCGATACCCAGCAGATCGAATTCCGCTTCGAGCCAGCCGACGCCGACGCCGAGAATGAGACGCCCGTGACTGAGGTCGTGAATGGTGGCCGCCTGCTTGGCCAGCAGCACCGGATCCCGTAGCGGCATGATCAACACAGATGTGCCCAGGGTGATCCGGTCGGTCGACGCCGCAAGAAATCCCAAGGTGGCCAGCGCGTCGACGTTGTTACCGTAGGCGTCCAACATGTCCGGGGGGAACAGCACATGGTCGTCCGCCCCGATTGCGATTCTCCGGTCGGCCCTGATCAATTGGTGGGCGTGGTGATTGGTTGGAGGAACAGCTCACGTTCCAGATTGACGAGCTCGGGGGCTTGGTCAACGGTCGATCCCGACAGGTACCACGCGTCGAAGATCCGCACCACGTTGTCCTGATCGATCGCGAGGAATGCCTCGTCGGCGGGATCGAGCTCGGCCAGCCGGGTAGCCGTGTTCCGGCGCGCAGCAGATCGTTGATACTGCCGGTGCCGTCCTCGCTCTCGAGCTGGGTGAAGCGAATAGTGTTGACTGGGACGTCCCTCCGATGTCCACGGAGATTAGTGACATCGCCACGGTTCGCCCGTTGTAGGGGATGGTGAACAGCATTCTGCTAGCGCCCTGGGAACAGGGGTCGTGGGTGAAGAAGGCGATGATGGGGCGCCGTAGAAATCGCCGCGCAGTTGGCGACGGTGTCTTGGGCATACACCGACACCTGGTAGGGCGTGTCGGCGGAATAGACCCTGATCGGGACGACGCGCAGCGGATTAGCCGACGGCGTCGTACCCGTCGGGCTCGATGTCGGTGGGTTGGTCGCGCTTGCCGGCGCCGGCGGGGTTGGACCAGACGAACTCGACGTCGCGGCAGCAGCGATGACGGTGTTCGACGTCAGGGCACCGTTCGTGTACGAAATGCTCGTTTTGGCGCGGCCCAGGGGGCAGCAGGAAAGCGATGTCCTGCGCGATCTCATCGATCTCAGGGACGACAAGGGTCCCTCTCTGGAACTGCGCCTGCCGTGGTTACAGCGCGGCCGGCCCGGCCGACGGCAACTGCGGGACGACCAGCCCGTGCAAGCTCACCTTCCCGTCGACCGCGTCGAAGATCGCGACGCTGCCCAAGACGGGAATAGCCGAGGACGCGAGATCACCCGGGTCGAAGCACTGCAACTCGAGCACGGCAACCATGGGACCCTCGGCACCCAGCCGTCCGTAGTGCATCTTGTCGGTGTTAAGGTTCGGGCCGGTTTCGCATAGTGGGGCCGAGCTTCGGGGAGCTGGAGCCTGATGGGTCGTTTTGGTGCGTGGTTGACCGGCTACTTTTGGCTTGCCTGCCCGGCCTGTGGGGATGACTTCTCCGGCCGTGACTGGAACATGGACCAATCGCGGCACCTGTCATCGGTGCCGGGCGGCGCGTTCGGCAACGGTCGCGGCATTTGTCGACGTTGCCAAGCCGACGGCGTCGGTGATCGCGCCTGGGCCGGGTCCATGCCGATATCCGTGCGGCTGGTAGCCAGCCGACCCATGACCGGGTCGGCCGCCGACGAGATCCGGCAATCTCTGGTGGCGTTTCTGCCGGAGGCCGCATGCTCTCGGTGAGCTGACATCCTCAGCCTGACCAACGACGGCCACCACCCAGATCGATCTGTCCCTCGTGCCGCCAGCCAGCTCG
>NZ_JBAPRN010000342.1:0-6446 GCF_049281135.1 Mycobacterium sp.
CGGTGCCCAACAGCACCTCGTCGCCCTGGCGGTGCTCATCCAACTCGCCCGCAAAGCTGAACAGGGCAAACATCAGCCGCTGCTCACCGAGGCATCCGAACTGCTGGAAGATGCGATCGCCGAGATCCGCAGGCTCGCGCACGGCATCTACCCTCCGTCGCTGGTCAGCGAGGGCCTTCCGCAAGCCTTGTCGTCGGTCGCCGCGCATGCCCCGATCCCGATTCGACTGGACCTGCAGGAGATCGGCCGCTACCCCGCCCCGATCGAAGCCGCGCTCTATTTCTGCTGCAGCGAAGCGCTGCAGAACGCCATCAAGCACGGCGGCCCCGGCACTGTCGTCACGATCACTGGTCACGCCGACGGGCGGACACTCACCCTGACGATCAGCGACACCGGGCGCGGGTTCGAGCCCGCAACCACCGGCACCGGGCTGACCAATATGACCGACCGCGTGTCAGCAATCGGCGGGAAACTCAAGATCGATGCTGCGCCCGGACACGGCACCCGAGTCACCGCCGTCGTCGAAGCTGCGGCGCAACCGAACCCCGACCCGTCGGCAAACGGCGAACTTGGACTGGCCCGCAGCTCAAAATAGCTGCTGCGGGACCACGTACCCTCTAACCTCTGTGGCAGATCCAGGATTCGAACCTGGGTAGGCGTAAGCCGACGGATTTACAGTCCGCTCCCATTGGCCGCTCGGGCAATCTGCCGTGTTGCGTGTAGCAGCCTACAACGAAGGTGTACTCGGATAACAAACGGCCAACATCGATAGAAGGGGACGTATCCAGTGGCGGATTCATCGTTCGACGTCGTCAGCAAGCTCGACCGGCAGGAGGTCGACAACGCGCTCAACCAGGCCGCCAAAGAACTTTCCACCCGGTTCGACTTCCGCGGCACCGACACCAAAATCGCCTGGAAGGGTGAAGAGGCCATCGAGCTGACCAGCTCCACCGAGGAGCGCGTCAAGGCCGCCGTCGACGTCTTCAAGGAAAAGCTGATCCGGCGCGACATCAGCCTCAAGTCCTTCGACGCCGGCGAGCCGCAGGCCTCCGGCAAGACCTACAAGGTCACCGGCACCCTGAAAGAGGGCATCAGCAGCGAGAACGCCAAGAAGATCACCAAGCTGATCCGCGACGAGGGCCCCAAGACCGTCAAAACCCAGATCCAGGGCGACGAGGTGCGCGTCACCAGCAAGAAGCGCGACGATCTGCAGGAGGTCATCGCGATGCTCAAAAAGGCCGACCTCGACGTCGCGCTGCAATTCGTCAACTACCGGTAGCCCCTCGCCTAATGAACCGGTCCGTGCCTAATCTGGTGAAGTAGGCCACAGGCTTGTTTGAAGCGAGGAGTATCGATGACCGTAACGCCATCCGAGGCGACAGACGTTGACGTCATCATCATCGGGGCGGGCTTCTCGGGCCTGGGTGCGGCTCACCGCATCACCGAGCGCAATCCCGGCACCAGCTACGTGGTCTTGGAGCGACGCGAGCAGATCGGCGGCACCTGGGATCTGTTCCGCTACCCAGGCGTCCGCTCGGACAGCAGCATCTTCACCCTGTGCTTCCCCTGGGAGCCATGGACCGGCCCGGAGCGGGTGGCCGATGGCGACCACATCCGGGAGTACCTGAAGGCCACCGCGCACAAGTACGGCATCGATCAGCACATCCGGTTCAACACCCACGTCCGCTCGGCGGACTGGAACTCCACGGACGACACCTGGACGGTCACCGCCGAGCAGGACGGGACCGAAAAGACCTATCGCGGCCGCTTCCTCTTCTTCGGGTCCGGTTATTACAGCTACGACGAGGGCTACACCCCGGACTTCCCCGGCCTCAGCGAGTTCGACGGCTCGATTGTTCATCCACAGCACTGGCCCGAGGATCTCGACTACCAAGGCAAGAAGGTAGTGGTGATCGGCAGCGGCGCCACGGCGATGTCGCTGATCCCGTCGCTGGCCGAGAAGGCTTCGAAGGTGACCATGCTGCAGCGGTCGCCCACCTATCTGTTCTCGGCGCCCAAAACCAGCGGGCCGATAAACTTTGTGCGGAAAGTATTGCCGCGCAAGATTTCTCACTCGATCGTCCGGCAGAGTAATGCGCTGCTGGAAGGCTTGATCTGGTTGTTGGCCCGCAAGACACCGGGCTTCGTGAAGTGGTGGATCCGCCGGATCGCGGTGCGCTACCTTCCCGAGGGCTACGACGTCGAGACCCACTTCAAGCCGCGCTACAACCCATGGGACCAGCGGCTGTGCCTGATCCCCGATGCCGACCTCTACGTCGCGATCGGCGATGGCCGTGCCGAGGTGGTCACCGAGCATATCGACCACTTCGATTCGACCGGAATCGCTTTGAAGTCGGGTGAGCATCTGGATGCCGACATCATCGTGACCGCTACCGGTCTGCAACTGCAGGCGCTGGGTGGGGTGGTGGTGTCCTTGGACGGAGCGGAGATCAAGCCGCAGGACCGCTTCGTCTACAAGGCCCACATGTTGGAGGAAGTGCCGAACCTGTTCTGGTGCGTCGGATATACCAACGCCTCGTGGACGCTGCGCGCCGACATGACCGCCCGCGCGACGGCAAAGCTGGTAGCTCACATGAAGTCTCACGGCTACACCCACGCCTACCCGCATTTGGACGGTGAGCCGATGCCGGAGAAGTCGGCGTGGGACATCCAGGCCGGCTATGTGCTGCGGACGCCGCACGCGCTGCCGAAATCGGGGATCAAGCGGCCGTGGAACGTTCGGCAGAACTACTATGCCGACGTCATCGATTACCGGTTCGACCGGATCACCGAGGCCATGGTGTTCGGCCGCGCCCAGAAGAAGGCGCTGGTCGGATAGCGCCGCATCTGCCCAACTGCATCTGCCCAACTGCCGGTGAAGATCGGGTGACGGCAATACGCTGGTCGCCATGGCAGCTGCTATGCGGGAACCGAACGTCGTCGTCTTGGGTGGTGGTTCCTGGGGCACCACCGTCGCATCTATCTGCGCGCGCCGCGGGCCGACCCTGCAATGGGTGCGCTCGGACGAGACCGCCAAGGACATCAACGAGAACCACCGCAACACGCGCTATCTGGGCAAGGACGTCAGCCTCAGCGAAAGCCTGCGCGCCACCACCGACTTCGCCGAGGCCGCGCAGTGCGCCGACGTCGTGGTGATGGGCGTGCCGTCGCACGGGTTCCGCGGGGTGCTCACCGAGCTCGCGGCCGAGTTGCGACCATGGGTACCGGTGGTGTCGCTGGTCAAGGGTCTCGAGCAAGGCACCAACATGCGGATGTCGCAGATCGTCGACGAGGTGCTGCCCGGCCATCCCGCCGGTATCCTGGCCGGCCCGAACATCGCCCGCGAGGTAGGCGAAGGCTACGCGGCCGCGGCGGTGCTGGCGATGCCCGACCAGCATCTTGCCGCCCGGCTGGCACAACTGTTCCACACCAAGCGTTTTCGCGTGTACACCGTCGACGATGTGCTAGGTGTCGAGATGGCCGGGGCTTTGAAGAACGTGTACGCGATCGCGGTCGGAATGGGCTATTCGCTGGGCATCGGCGAGAACACTCGCGCCATGGTGATCGCGCGCTCGGTGCGGGAGATGTCGAAGCTGGGCGAGGCGATGGGCGGTCAGCGTGACACCTTCTCCGGGCTGGCCGGGATGGGCGATCTGATCGTCACGTGCACCAGTCAGCGCAGCCGCAACCGCCACGTCGGTGAGCAGCTCGGCGCGGGCAAACCTATCGACGAAATCATCTCGTCGATGAACCAGGTGGCCGAGGGCGTCAAAGCCGCCAGCGTGATCATGGAGTTCGCCGACAAGTACGGGCTGAACATGCCGATCGCTCGCGAGGTCGACGGTGTGATCAACCACGGCTCCAAGGTGGAAGAGGCCTATCGCGGGCTGATGGTCGAAAGACCCGGACACGAAGTGCACGGCGCAGGTTTCTGAGGGTGCGCGGGTCTCTCGAGGTATAGACCTACTTTCGAAACGAGACCACCGGCGATATCAGAGGTCGAAAAGGCCAACCGGCGGCCGATCCGCCAGCTTCTGCACCACCCACTGATTCAACGACACATTCTGCTCGGCGGCCTCGACAGTCAATCGGGCGTGCAGCGCCGGTGACGTCCTCACGAGGAACTTGCCGCTGAACTTCCGTTCGGTCAGCGGCGGCGGGACATCTTCGCCGCGTTCGGAGAGGTGTTCGTCGACGGCGCGTTCAACGCTGGCGATCGCCGTCTGCATCGTCGGCGCCCACTCCGACAGCCAGGGCAATTCGAGGCAGCGGCCGACATATTCGCCGTGCTCAGAGGACCATTCGGCGCGGTAGGTATACCGATTCATGAGGTGGTGATATCGCATGTGGCGTCGATTTAAAAAGTCACCCTATGGTCAGTTGTGGAGACTTCTGAGGCTGGTGTGACTTACCGCCCGGCCATCTCTTCGAGGCGACGAATCCGGTCGGCCATCGGCGGGTGCGTGGAGAACAGCGAACCGATCTTCTCCCCGGCCCGGAACGGGCTGGCGATCATCAGATGGGCCTGGGCGGCCAGTTTCGGCTCGGGCGGCAGCGGCGCGGCCTGCACGCCGCCGGAGATCTTGCGCAGCGCGGATGCCAGCGCCAGCGGGTCGCCGGTCAGCATCGCACCGGACTCGTCGGCCTGGTACTCCCGCGATCGGGACACGGCCATCTTCACCACCGTCGCCGCAATCGGGCCCAGCATCGAAACCAGCAGCAGCGCAAAGGGATTGCCGCCTTCGCGATCGTTGCCGCTCATCGACCCGAAGATGAACGCCATGTTGGCCAAGGCGCTGATCACCGACGCAAGCGCGCCGGCCACACATGAGATCAGGATGTCGCGGTTGTAGACGTGCGACAGCTCGTGCCCGAGCACCGCACGCAGCTCGCGCTCATCGAGGATGTTGAGAATCCCGGTGGTGCAGCACACCGCGGCGTTGCGCGGATTTCGGCCGGTGGCGAACGCGTTGGGCGCGGCGGTGTCGCTGATGAACAGTCGCGGCATCGGCTGGTGAGCGGTGGTGGCCAGCTCGCGCACAATCCGGTAGATCGCCGGCTCCTGCACTTCCGACACCGGCTGAGCGTGCATCGCCCGCAGCGCCAGCTTGTCGCTGTTGAAGTAGGTGTAGATGTTCATGCCGACGGCGAATACGACGGCGAGGAACATCACACCCCTGCCGAACAAACTGCCGACGAACACGATCAGTGCCGACATTCCTACCAGCAACGCGAACGTCTTCGCCGTGTTGTGATGCGGATGCCAGGTCATCAACTTCCTCCTACAGACACGTTCATTAAACGCCGATGACGTGTCCCAGAGTTCCCCCGAAGCTAGCCGTGTCTGCTGATGGTGAAATCGACCAAAGTCGTCAGCGCCTGGTGTCCGGGGCCGTCGGGCAGCGCGGCCATCTCCTCGCGGGCCTTCGCCGCATACTGCGCGACCGTGTCCTTGGCCTTGGCCATGGCCGCCGAGGCCCGCAGCAGGGTCAGCGCCTCAGCCAGCACCGCGTCGTCCTCGATCGGCTTGGCCAGCAGCTCACGCAGCCGGTCGGCATCGGGCCCGGTGTCGTGCAATGCATAGAGCACCGGCAGCGTATGAACACCTTCGCGCAGGTCGGTGCCGGGCAGCTTGCCGGACTCGTCGGGGTCGCTGTCGATGTCGATGATGTCGTCCGAGATCTGGAACGCGGTGCCGACCAGGTCGCCCAGTCGGCTGAGCCGCTCGATCTGGTCTTCGTCGGCGCCGGAGAACATCGCGCCGAACCGTCCGGCCGCGCCGATCAGGCAGGCCGTCTTCTCGTGCACCACCCTCAGGTAATGCGCGATCGGATCGGCCTGATCGGCGGCCCCCTGGGTTTCGCGCATCTGGCCGGTGACCAGCTGGGCGAAGATCTCGGCGATGATCCGCACCGCATCAGGGCCCAACCGCGACACCAGCCGCGAGGCGGTGGCGAACAGATAGTCGCCGGCCAAAATTGCGACGTTGTTGCTCCAGCGCAGGTTGGCGCTGGGTGCGCCGCGGCGCACTTGCGCCTCATCCATCACGTCGTCGTGGTAGAGCGTGGCCAAATGCACCAGCTCGATCACCGCACCGGCGATCGTCACCTCGTCGCAGTCCGGACGCGGCCCCAATTGCGCCGACAACACCGTGAACAGGGGCCGGAATCGTTTGCCGCCGGCCTCGAACAGATGCAGCACGGCATCTGTCATCAGGTCATCTGACCCGCGCAGCTCGGTTTCGATCAGTTGCTCGATACGGGCCACCCCGTCGCGCACATCGGTGGCGAATGCGGCGTCACCAAAGTCCACGCCCGCTACCACCGTCGCAGGAGTCCTCACCCGACCAACATACTGGGGAGCATGGACTCCCATGCCGACGTGGTGGTGGTGGGCGCCGGACCGGCCGGCTCGGCGGCGGCCGCCTGGGCCGCGCGGGCCGGCCA
>NZ_JBAPRN010000343.1:0-4976 GCF_049281135.1 Mycobacterium sp.
GTCCGTCGCGCACTGCCACCGGCAGGCCGCCGACAGCCGCCGCGGCCACCGGTGTTCCGCACGCCTGCGCCTCCAGCGCGACCAGACCGAACGACTCCGAATAGCTCGGCACCGCAACCAGGTCGACGGCCTGGAACACGGTGGCCAGATCTTCCCGCGATTGCGGCGGCAAAAATGTCACCCGGTCGGAGATACCCAATTCGGCGGCCAGCCGAACCAGGCCGTCGGGCACGGCAAGCCCGCTGCCCGACGGCCCGCCCGCGACCACCACGTGCACCCCCGGCAGTTTGGCCGCCGCGCGCAGCAACACGTCGGGTCCCTTCAACGGCTGGATCCGCCCGACGAAGGCCACCACGTCCTGCTCGGGCGGCAACCCCAGCTTGGACCGGGCGGCCCGGCGATCGCCCGGACGGAACATCTCCAAATCGACGCCCGGGTGAGCGATGTCGATGCGGGCAGGGTCGGCGTGATGCAGCGAAACCAGTTGCACCGCTTCGTCATCGGTGTTGGCGATCAACCGGTCGGCCTCGTCGACCACCTGCTGCTCGCCGACCGTTCGCAGCGGAGGTTCGGGAATGTCGCCCTCGGCCAGCGCGGCGTTCTTCACCGCGGCCAGCGTGTGCGCGGTGTGCACCAACGGCACCGACCACCGGTCGCGGGCCAGCCAGCCGACCTGACCGGACAGCCAGTAGTGCGAATGCACGATGTCGTAATAGCCCGGCTCGTGGGCGGCTTCTGCTCGCAGCACACCCGCGGCGAACGCACACAGCTGGGTGGGCAAGTCGTACTTGTCCAGGCCTTCGAACGGCCCAGCCACCACATTGCGCACCAGCACACCGGGAGCGACCCGCGCGACCGGCGGATCGGTGGACGCCGTAGCCCGGGTGAAGATCTCCACCTCGACGCCTCGGCGGGCCAGATGCAGGGCACTCTGCAGCACGTAGACGTTCATCCCGCCGGCATCACCGATGCCGGGCTGGGCGAGCGGCGACGTGTGCACCGCCAACACCGCGACGCGACGCGGATTGGTCAGCTCTGAGTCGTCTAGCCGGGACAGGTCAATGTGGGCCACCCTGTCATCTTTGCAGCACCGATTGGAGTCCCAGGTCAGGCGGGTGTCTCGACGTCAACCTCGTAGGCGGGCACCGGCGGAGCGGCGCGGCGCATGGCGGCCAGCGGGTCGGCGTACAGCCCGGCCAGCGATACGATGCCGGCCCCGGCCTCTTGCACCCGGTTGCCGAACGCAGTCACTCGGATATCACGCGGCGGCAGCACCAGGCGCGTCTTGTAGGCCTGCTCGACCTGCTGCATGCCCTCGGGATACTCGGTGAACGCCTGGCCACCGACCACCAGGTCGTCGGGGTTGAGCAGGTCGCGCAGCAGCGCGACCGATTCGCCGAGCACTCGGGCGCGCTCGGCCAGCAGCTCTTTGGCCTGGTCGTTCCCGCGGCGCGCCACCTTTAGTAGATCGGTCACGGTGGCGGCTGACCCATCACTGCGGGCCGGCAGGACGCGCAGCCGTCGCGCGGCGGCCAGCACGGCCTCGTCGCTGACGGTGGATTCCAGCAAACCCGAGCCGCCCAGCAACGCGGACTGGGCGGGCAAGTTGGTAATCGTGCCGGGCCCGCTGGCCGGGCTGTGCACCCGACCGCCGATCACCAGCGCGTAGCCCACCGTTTCGCGGGCGTAGACGTAGAGGCTGGTCGACGAGTTGGGCCCGATCCGGCGCATGCCGAGCAGCAGTTCGGCGGCGGCCATCGCATCGACGTGCGAAGCCACCGAAACCGGCAGCTCGAGCGCCTCGGCGATGACCGGCCCGACGGGTGCTTCCCGCCAGCCCAGCCGGGCGTGGTCGACGTGGCCGGTGGCGCCGTCGACGGTGCCACCGATGGCCACACCCACCCACAGGGCTCGCCGACGGTGCCAGCGCCGCAGGTAGCGCCGGGCGCCGTCGGCCAACGCGGCCAGCGCGGGACCCTGAGCAGTGCGCGGAGTCGGTGTTTCGACGGCGTCCAGCGTGCGGCCGAACAAGTCAGTGGCCACGATGCTGGTGGTGCGCGCCCCGATGTGGATGCCGAGAGTCAGGAACGGCTCGTGGTTGACCTCGACGGGCACCCGGGGACGCCCGATCGCCCCGGACACGGCCAGGTCGGCGCGTTCCCGCAGGATTCCGGCGTCCAGCAGGGCGATGACCTGGCGGTTTACCGTCGCGATCGACAGCGAGGTGACCTGGGCGATGACGTCGCGGCCGATCGGGCCGCGCAACCGCACGGCTCGGAAGACCAATGACGCGGCGGCGTCAGAGAGCTGTAGCGAGGGCGCCACCACGCGGTGGCGTCCGGGAGCTCGCCGCCGTGCGGCCGCGAGCGGATTGTGTGAGTGAGAAGTGAAAGTTGTTGAGCGCATTTTGCGAGTCCTTGTCCGAGTTCCGATGGCGGTCTTAGCCGCCACCGTCGCGAGCGCTTAGCGCTTAGCTCAGGCGCGGCTGGCTGCGCGGCAACAACACGCGCAGCCCGCGCAACAACACGCGGGCAGACAGCCGAACAAGGTGCTGACGTACACACGAGGAATTTAGCACGGTTATTAGAGTTGCTCAGATGAGTCCCGTTGATCCACATCCGACGACATCCGACCATCGTGATGGCGAGCAGCCAGTCGCGGTGGTCACCGGCGCCAGCGCGGGGATTGGCGAGGCGACCGCGAGAATCCTTGCTGCACAGGGCTTTCACGTGGTGGCGGTGGCGCGTCGGGCGGACCGGATCAATGCGCTTGCCGCCGAGATCGGCGGTACAGCGGTTGTGGCCGACGTCACTGACGACGCCGCGGTCGACAAGCTGGCCACCGGCCTGCACCGGGTCGACGTGCTGGTCAACAACGCCGGCGGCGCCAAGGGACTGGAGCCGGTGGCCGAGGCCGATCTGGAGCACTGGCGGTGGATGTGGGAGACGAATGTGCTGGGCACGTTGCGGGTCACCCGGGCGCTGCTGCCCAAGCTGATCGACTCCGGCGACGGACTGGTCGTCACCGTCACGTCGATCGCGGCGATGGAGATCTACGACGGCGGGTCCGGCTACACCGCGGCCAAGCATGCGCAAGGGGCGCTGCACCGGACTCTCCGAGGCGAGCTACTCGGAAAGCCGGTGCGGCTCACCGAGATTGCACCCGGCGCCGTCGAAACCGAGTTCTCACTGGTGCGGTTCGACGGCGACCAGCAGCGCGCCGACTCGGTGTACAGCGGGATCACACCGTTGACGGCGGGCGACGTCGCCGAGGTGATCGGATTCGTGGCGTCGCGGCCATCGCACGTCAACCTCGACCAGATCATCATCCGGCCGCGCGATCAGGCGTCAGCCGGCCGGTTTAACCGCCGGGCCCAGGGCTAGTCGTCGTCGGGGTGCCCGACAACGTCGGCGCGTCACGCGGCGTGGCGGGCGCGCTGCGTGGAATCGACACCGGCGCAGGCTTGGCGCCGCTCGGCGGCGGCAGGGCCGACATGCCCACCCAGGTGTCCCAGTCGACCGCCCAGTCCCAGATGTCGCCGTCGGAGTAAGACAGCTCGATGGTGCTGCCGGTCACCTCAACCGGGTCGCCGTAGATCGCGCTTCCGAAGTACTGCTCGGCGTTGGCCGTCGACAAGTTGATGCAGCCGTTGGTGACGTTGGTGTTGCCCTGCGCGCCGGCGCTGTTCGGGTTGGCGTGGATGAACTCGCCGTTATTGGAGATCCGCACGGCCCAGCGTTCATGGATGTGGTTGTAACCGGCGGCCGGGTTGGACATGTAGAAGTCGGAGTACTTCTCGCTGACCACGTGGGTGCCGTTACGGGTGACGTTGCGCGCCTTGTCGGCTTCGCCGTAGCTGCACGGGAAGTCCATGATGACGCCCTCGTCGCGGACCACCTGGATGCGGTGCGACGAGATTTCGGCCTTGACCACCTGACGGCGACCGATGTCGAAACTCAGGCTCATGTCCTGCTTGCCGTAGGCGCCGTCGCCGAAGGCCAGCCCGTACAGCTTGGCGTCGACGTTCACCTTGGTGCCGGCCGGGTAGTACTCGCGGCTGCGCCAGTGCACGCGGGCGCCTCCGACCTCGTCGGGCAGCCAGGCCCAACTGCCCTCGACGGGTGGCTGGGTGGTGACCTTCAGCGCCCGCTCGACGGCGGCCTTGTCGGCGATCGGCGCATCGAACTGGATGATGATCGGTGCCGCGACTCCCACGGTCTGGCCGTCCGCGAGCTGGAATCCGCCGTCGATCACCTTGGTGGGCGCGATGGTGGTCAGCTCGGCTTTCACCGGGTGGTTTTTGCCGTCATGACCGACCGCCGACCCGCTCCAGGTGTAGGTCCCGTCGTAGCCCAGCGCCTCGGTGACGGTGTACAGGGTGCGGTCCCGGCTCAGCGTGCCCGCGACGACCTTGCCGTCGGCGTTGGTCAATGCGACGTGCTGAAACCAGCCGTCGCGAATCTCGACGCTGACCGGCGTGGTCGGCAGGACCTTGGCGGTCTTGTCGGCCGGCCGGAACGTGATCGTGGCTTCGGCCTGGGGCTTGGCCTTCTCGGCCTGCTTGGTCGATCCACCGAAGCACGCGGCTAACACGTTGGGCGCGAAGACTCCGACCGCCAGGGTCGTCAGGGCCCGGCGCCGGGTGACCGGCGAAGGGTCGCGCGCAGTGCTCACGACATCAAGATACCGGCGGAAACAACGCGCTTCCTCCGCGCGCGAGTCACAGGGAGCAGCCGACCAGCACGGGTTCGGGTACCAATGTGACACCAAACACATCGCGCACCCCGTCACGCACAGTCCGTGCCAAGGCCACGAGATCGGCGGCGCCGGCTCCGCCGCGGTTGGTCAACGCGAGCGCATGCTTGGTGGAAAGTCGGCAGCGGGCATTGTCGACGTCCGGGTAACCCTTGCCGAAGCCGGCCTGTTCGACGAGCCAGCCCGCGGCGAGCTTGACGCCGTCCGGTGCCGGGTAGTGC
>NZ_JBAPRN010000344.1:0-2781 GCF_049281135.1 Mycobacterium sp.
AGCCCGGACTGTACGAGGAACACGTCGGCCCAAGCCTGCAAGTGGCAAAATTTTATCATAGATTAAATAAAGTCTCGGTGTCGACGAAGCGACGAAGCGGCGCCAATCGGGGTTTGACTGCTTTACCCTCGGGTGGGACGCCGTGGATCCTGTACGCGCGCAACTGCCCTGGGTCCGCGGCGCGGCGGTAGCCGCAAGCTTTCGACTCCGCTGCCGCGATGTGGCGATCTTCACCCGCACCCCATTGAAAGACGCTACGGATTCGCAGCTACCGCCACGTCGTGGCGCCCGGGTCACGCTCTGCGGCTCAGCATGGGGGAGGATCCGCGTTCCACTCTTGCAGGGTCCAACCATCGTTGGGATTGCCGCGTATTACTACACGGCCAAGATTGGGGAGCGGGGTAGTTGTCAGCAACGATTGATCAGGGTTATGCACATTCATTAGCACCCAAATCATGATTGCGCCGCCGTGTGAGAATGCGACGGGTTTTGTTTGGCCGCTGTTGTAGATCTGCTCGACCGCTTCACTAAATCGTGCCTCAAATCCGTCGCCGTCGAGGGATCCGGGGATCTGTGCGTTGCGGTCGCCGTTGAGCCATTGCATGGGAGCCCCGAGAAATGTTCTGGCGCTGGCCTCGGGCTGGCCCTCGTAGTCGCCGGCCTCTATTTCGCGCAAGCCAGCAAGCACACCAACCGGTTCGCCGAGCGCCTCCGCAGTTGCCTTTGCCGTCTCCTGAGTACGGACCATGGTGGAGGCGTAAACGCCGTCGTAGTGGTTGGCGCTCAAGGGACCAGCGGACTGCGCGGCCTGACACCAGCCTTTGGGGGTCAATTCCGGCCCAGGCGTTGAGGTGTCAATGATCCCTGCGGCGTTGCTCGCCGACTGAGCGTGCCGAACGAACGTCAGCGTGATGTCGTGCCAACCGCTCGCGTGGGCCGGAGTGCATCTAAGCATAGGAACTCCGCCGATAACGATCGCTAGGAAGCAGGCGGTGGCTATCGACGAACTCCTCATGGATCTCGGTGCTCGGCGAGCCGGGTCAGCGCCCGGTAGCAGAGATTTCGTTGCAGAACTCATCCTCACGCGCAAAAGATAACGGGACCAGGTGAATAACTCGTTGCCTATCACCTGCTGCCCGAGCGAGCCGTCCCGACGTTCGGACCGGATCTGGTGAAGGTAAGCGGAAGGACAGGATTACTCGCCTGGTCCGAATTCCCCGCAGCTCCGTTCGGATCCGTGGGCAGCCCACCTCAGTGCTCGAAGGGGTGATCAGTAGGTGCTTTTCGTTGATCGAGACGAGCTACCACGAAAAGAAGTTCGGAACCTTACGGGGCTAAGACAATGTGGCCTTCCGGGGGTTGCGGTGCAGGTTCCGCCGGGACACTCCCACTATTACTTCCACCCCCGTTGATGCCGCTGCCGGTGCCTCCATCACCCGCGCCCCCCTGAGTTCCGGCCGCGGGTGGTTCTACCACCTGTGGCGGAGGTGGCGGCACCTGCTTCGGTGGCGGTGCCTGTTTCGGTGCCGGCGACGGTGCCGCAGCAGGTGGTACCAGCAACTTGATCGCCGGTAGCGGCGGAATCTGCGGTGGGTTTGGAATCGACTGCCCGACGAGCGCTATACGGGGCTTTCCGCTTGACCCCGCTACGGAACCCAACGTTCCCTGGTGCCCCGGACAGAAAGCTGTCACTGAGGCCCTGACGAATCGGACCATAGTGCGGTGGTACTGGCCGAGATCATGAGAGGGGTCTTCGCCATAACCGTGGTTCGCCAATGTGTCTACCACCGCTGACGGTGACTCTCCGCCGTCAAGCGCCTGACAAACCTGGTGACCGTAGTCGATCACAGACGGAATGTTGTCGTGGGCAGGAACACCTGCCTGAGCCAGCAGTGCCAGGAAGTTGTCGTCCTGACCATCTGCACTGGCCTGCGGTGCCAGTGCAAGAGCGGCGCCGACAATTGATTCGGCGATACCGGCCAGCTGCACCCGCAGCATGTGGTTGTGCGACCGGCGAGCCGGATGGATCGTATGATCACCGGCGTTCATCTGAATAGCATCCATAGTTCATAGTGATAACACTCACAGTTCATGTTGTGGACACTTTGACTTAAGAATCGGATTCGCTCGCGGCATTATTTGCGCGTCGGCGGGTTGGCGGCACGCCAGAGGCGAGGACGTCGAATTGGTCGCATTGTTCGTCGAGATCGCCCTTGGCGGGGGAGCGGCTACGCTCGTCGCGTGCTGCTCTCCGATCGCGACCTCAGAGCCGAAATCGCCGCTGGGCGGTTGGGAATTGATCCCTTCGACGATGCCTTGGTGCAGCCGTCGAGCGTCGACGTCCGACTCGATACTTTGTTTCGGGTTTTCAACAACACGCGGTACACCCACATCGACCCCGCGCAGCAACAGGATGAGCTGACCAGCTTGGTGGAACCGGCTGAGGGCGAACCGTTTGTGCTGCATCCCGGCGAGTTCGTGCTCGGCTCCACGCTGGAGACGTGCACGCTGCCGGAGGATTTAGCGGGACGGCTGGAGGGCAAATCGTCGCTCGGGCGCCTGGGACTGCTCACCCATTCGACCGCCGGCTTCATCGACCCTGGCTTCAGCGGTCACATCACCCTGGAACTCTCCAACGTCGCCAACCTGCCGATCACGCTGTGGCCGGGCATGAAAATCGGCCAGCTGTGCATCCTGCGGCTGACCAGTCCCGCAGAGAATCCTTACGGGAGCGCGAGCGTCGGGTCGAAATACCAGGGCCAACGTGGACCTACGCCGTCG
>NZ_JBAPRN010000345.1:0-5661 GCF_049281135.1 Mycobacterium sp.
CTACGCGGGTCCCCACTTAAGGAGATTCACATTTCCGTAAACGCGCGGATACTTTAATCCGTATTTCAATCTAACCCGATAGCGAATTGAGAGTTGGTCTCGTCTGATTAGAGCAATTATTGCTTTAGCTGGCTACAGCAACGATTGGACAAGATGGTTCCCAGCGTCCGCGCGTCTTCCTCGCGCTTCGCGCTGAACGGCCGGCGGACACGCCGTCCGTCTCGCCGGCGCTGCGTCACACCGCTTTGACGGACATACTTAAGTCCTGATCTACTGAAAGCTCACGTCTATCGAAGGTCGTCCCGCCGCATGGAACCCAGCTCGCCGTCGTTTCGGGCCCAGCCGCCCCCACGCGCTAATGCCTCGGCCCAGACCGAACGCTTCACCAGCCTCCGGAAGAAGGTCGACCACCACCAGAAGCCCGAGCCGCCGTCACGCGGCCAGCGCACCCGGCGAACGGTCGATCTGTCCCCCGCGACCCACCGGGCCCTGGACATCTGGCAGCGGGACGCGGCGGACCGCCTGGGGTACGCCCGAGTCACCGGCCAAGAAGTCATCAGCGCGCTCATCGAGTTGCTCCTCCAGGACGGGAAGCTGTCCGCCGAAGTAACTCGGAGCATCCGCGAACGGCGCTGATCTCACGAACGCACGGGCAGTGCTAGCTTCGCGGTCATGGCAGAAACGCAGCGCCCCGATCGTCGCGAGCACGAGGTAACCGGCGAGCGCGCCACCCTGGAAGCCTTCCTCGATGATTACCGAGACATCGTGGTGCGCAAGGTTTCCGGGCTGTCCGATGCTGATGCCCGCCGCAATCTTGTTCCTTCACCGACCACGGTCGGCGGGTTGATCAAGCACCTGCGCTGGGCGGAATACGGCTGGTTCGAGCAGTTTCTGCAGGGACGGCTCGACGACAACCGCCGCACGCACGAGCGTTCCTGGGAGTTCGAGCTGCAGCCCGACGAATCACTGCCGACCCTGATCTCGGAATACCAGGCGCAGTGCGAGGAATCTCGCCGGATCTCCGCGCAATATCCGCTGGACCACGAGCTGTGGCACGGCCGGCTCAAGACGACGGTGTCGCTGCGCTGGATCTACGTGCACATGATCCAGGAGATCGCCCGTCACAGCGGACAACTCGACATCCTGCGCGAGCAGCTGGACGGCGCCACCGGGTTCGACTAATACCTACCTGCCGCGAAACAGAAAGCACGGCTGCGAATTTCGTAATGCCGTGACCATGGCTTCTGCTTCGCGGTGGCTTGAACTAGTCGACGTCGATCTCGCGCAGCTCGCGCTTGAGAATTTTTCCGGTCGGGTTGCGCGGCAACTCGTCGAGGAACACCACCTCCCGCGGCACCTTGTATTTGGCCAGCTGATCCTTGACGTGCTTTTTGACGGTGTCCTCGTCCAGGTCCGCGTTGTCCTTCTTGACCACGAAGGCACGCAGTCGGTGGCCCCACTCCTTGTCCTCGACGCCGATCGCCGTGGCCTCCACCACGTCGGGATGCGCGCTGATGCAGTCCTCAACTTCGGCCGGGAAGACGTTCTCGCCGCCGGACACGATCATCTCGTCGTCGCGACCGCTGATATACAGCAGGCCACGCTCGTCGAAGTAGCCGACGTCACCCGATGACAGCAAGCCGTCGATGATCTGCTTGTTGCCGCCGCCGGTGTAGCCCTCGAACGGGAAGCTGGTACCCACGAAGATCCTGCCGACCTCGCCCTGCGCCAGCTCTTTGCCGTTTTCGTCGTAGATCTTGACCTTGACACCCTTGACCGGCGGCCCGGCTGTTGTGGAATTGAACTCGAGGTGGTGTGGCTGCGCGATCGTGGCGAACGCGATCTCGGTGGACCCGTACATGTTGTAAACGACCGGTCCAATGTCCTTCAGCGCACGTTCAGCGACATCGGCACCCAGCGCTGAGCCCGAGACGAAAATGATCCGCAGGCTAGACAAATCGGGCTTGTCGTTCATCTTCTCCAGCGCATCGAGCATGCGCGCCAGCATCACCGGCACAACCACGACCGCTGTCACTTTGTGTTTCTCGATGTCTTCGAAAACCTGAGCCGGTTTGAACTTGCCATGCAGTACCAGCGTGGAACCAAGGAACATCCCAATGGTGGCGTGCAGGAAACCGAGGGCATGGAACATCGGTGCCGGCAGCGAGGTCACCTCGTTGGCCTTGAACGGCACATGGGACAAGATGCCGCCGATCGGCGCCAAGGTCGGCGGGGTACTGCGGTTGGCGCCCTTCGGGGTTCCGGTCGTGCCGCTGGTCAAGATAATGATCGACGAGTGCTTGCTGGCCTTCGGCGCCGGCGCCTTGCTGTGGGCGGCGACCAGGTTGGCCAACGTTTCGTCAGCGCTGTCGGAGTCCTCACCGTCAGGAGTGGTGCCCAATGCGCGCAGCTTGCCCAACGGCGGCTCGGCCTTGCTGACGTCCGCGGAGTACTCGTCGTCGTAAATGATCAGCTTGGCGCCCTCACGTTCCGAGACCTCTTTGATCTGCGGACCGGAGAACGAGCTGTTGAGCAAAATGATGCGAGCCCCGACCCGTGCGCAGCCGAATTCTGCGACCGCGAACCAGCGGTGGTTGCGCGCCAGGATCGCGACCCCGTCGCCGCCGCGCACCCCCTTGGCCAGCAGCCCGTGGGCGACCGCGTTCGCGGCCTCGTCGAGCTCCTGGTAGGTGAATGAGCCTTCGTCATCGATGATCGCCGCGCGGTTGGGCGTGCGCCTGGCGTTGAACGACGGCAGCATGCCGATTTCGCCCCACTTCGCGATGTCGCTGGCCATCGCGGCGTAGTTCAGCGGGTTCTCCAACCTGAAACTGCCGGATTCGATGATCTTGCGGAGGTAATGCAGCTCGGAGGCTCCACGCTCGGCATACTGCTGGATTTTGGCTAACGCCTGACCAGGCAGATCGATGAGATTGGGCATGCCTTCACACTATGTGACGGACGTCGCACCGCGGCCGGAAAGTTCGCGCGAATTAGCATGGACCCATGGCTCCGGTGTCTTTGGACGTGGGCGGACGCCAGGTTGAGGTCACCCATCCCGACAAGGTGATTTTTCCCGATCGGGGCGGGCGGGCCGGCCACACCAAACTCGAGCTGATCCAGTACTACCTGGCGGTCGCCGACGGCGCCCTGCGCGGGGTGGCCGGCCGGCCGATGATCCTGAAGCGGTTCGTCAAGGGCATCGAGGAGGAGGCCGTCTTCCAGAAACGCGCGCCCGAGAAGCGGCCCGACTGGGTCGACGTCGCCGAACTGCGGTACGCATCCGGCACCTCAGCCAAAGAGGCCGTCATCCACGACGCGGCGGGCTTGGCCTGGGCGATCAACCTTGGCTGCGTCGACCTCAATCCACATCCGGTTCTTGCCGACGACCTCGACCACCCCGACGAACTCCGCGTCGATCTCGACCCGATGCCCGGTGTGACGTGGCGGCAGATCCTGGACGTCGCGCAGGTGGCCCGCGAAGTACTCGAGGACTACGGGCTGACCGCGTGGCCGAAAACGTCCGGGTCCCGCGGCTTTCACATTTATGCCCGCATTGTTCCGCGCTGGTCGTTTCACCAGGTGCGTCTGGCCGCGCAAACGGTGGCCCGCGAGGTGGAACGACGAGCGCCCGAACTGGCCACCAGCCGATGGTGGAAAGAGGAACGGGAAGGGGTGTTCGTCGACTTCAACCAGAACGCCAAAGACCGGACTGTCGCGTCGGCGTATTCGGTGCGGGCCACCGCGGACGCACGGGTGTCGACGCCGCTGCGGTGGGACGAGGTCGCCGACTGCGACCCCGCGACCTTCACCGTGACGACGGTGCCGCACCGGTTCGCCGAACTCGGCGACCCGTGGGCGGGAATGAACGACACCGCCGGCGATCTTCACCGATTACTCACACTCGCCGAAGAACTCGGACCCGCGGAGAAGGCGCCAAAGGGGGCGCGACGCGACGGGACCGGACGGCGTCGGTCGGTGATGCCGCTCATCGAGATCGCCCGCACCAAGACCAAGGACGAGGCGATGGCCGCGCTGGACACCTGGCGAGAGCGTCATCCCGCGGCGGCCGAACGTTTGAAGCCGGCCGACGTGCTGGTCGACGGTATGCGCGGACCGAGTTCGATCTGGTATCGGATTCGGATCAACCTGCAGCATGTGCCCGATGACCAACGGCCTCCGCAGGAGGAGCTGATCGCCGACTACAGTCCCTGGCCGACCCGTTGACCTGAGCGAACACGCTACGCTCACGCCATGGTCGAGCACTGGAATCGACGGGGGTTCCTACGCGCCGGCTCGGCTGCGGGACTGCTCATGTTCGGAGCGCCCGCGGCCTGCTCGTCGCACAAGCCACCACCCGCCTCAGCCGGTGGCGGTGGACCGCTCACCCTCACGCACGCCTTCGGTGAGACGACCATCGCCGAGCCGCCCAAGCGGGTAGTCAGCGCGGGCCTTACCGGGCAGGACGATCTGCTCGCACTCGGAATCGTGCCGGTCGCAGTGACCAACTGGTTCGGCGACCAGCCGTTCGGGGTATGGCCGTGGGCCCAACCGAAACTCGGGAGTGCCAAACCCGTTGTGCTCAACCTGGACAACGGAATTCAGGTTCAGCGGATCGCCGCCCTGTTACCCGACCTGATCGTCGCCACCGACGCCGGACTCGACCAGGACAGCTACCAGAAGCTGGCCGCGATCGCGCCGACGCTCGCGCAGTCCGACGGCGACGCGTTCTTCGAACCCTGGAAAGACCAGGCAAAGGCCATCGGCCAGGCGGTTTACCAATCCGGCCAGATCACGTCGCTGATCAACGGTGTCGACAAAGGATTCACCTCCGTCGCGGACAAATACCCGCAGTTCAAGAACAAGCGGGTCGTGCTGCTGCAAGGCAAGCTGCACGACGACAACGTCGTGGCGACGACCGGCTGGCGAACGGAATTTCTCGCCCAGATGGGTCTGACCGTCCCCGAGAGCATCGCCCCCCTTGCGGTCGATCCGGACCGGGCGTTCATTTCGCGCGACAAGATCAAGTCGGTCCTCGGCCCGGCCGACCTGCTGATTTGGACGACGGAGAGCGACAAAGACCAGGCCGACCTGTTGGCCAATCCCGATGTGGCAGAGCTGCGTTCGCGCAGCGTGTTCACCACCAAGGATCAGGCCGGGGCAATCGCCTACGCATCGCCGCTGAGCTACCCGCTGGTGGCCGACCAGCTGCCGCCGCTGATCGCCAACATTCTGCATTAGAACACGCCTCTGGCCGCGGGCGGCTCACCGAGTTACCGTCGAGTAATGAGCAGCAGCCTGACCGACACCGTTCTCGACTACGGCGATCAGGCCCTGCTGCTGCAATTCGACAGCACCGCCCAGGTATTGGCGTGGACGGGTGCGCTGCGCGAGGTCGCGATGCCCGGTGTCCTCGACATCGTCCCGGCAGCCCGCACGGTGCTGCTCAAACTCGACGGCCCCGGCCGCCAGGGCGCTGTCCGGCGTCGGCTCGGCAAGCTGACGGCGGCGCCCGACCCCGAGGCGACCGCGCCGTCCGACCCCACCGTCATCGACGTCGTCTACGACGGCGCCGACCTCGCCGAGGTGGCCGAGCTCACCGGAATGACCACGGTACAGGTCATCGATGCTCACTCCGCCAAACTATGGAAGGTCGGATTC